>JBNKGC010000229.1:0-8772 GCA_050289625.1 Polyangiaceae bacterium
GCGCCTCCCACATGGTCGGCGGCGGTGCTCGCGGCCTCGTCACTCCTCCGGCTTCGCCCTGGGGGCTTCGCCTTCGCGTGCCTCGGGTTGCTTCCGAGCTGTAAGGTCTGTCGTGACGTAGGGGGCGGCTCCCCCCCCGAGACAGTTGCTCACCCCACGGTCCGCCGGGTCTCCGGCGCCTCCTACTTAGTCGGCGGCGGGGACGCGGCGCCTCGTCACTCCTCGGCCTGCGGCCTCGCTTGCCTCGGGTAGTTCCGGACTGTTGGGGTCTTGGGGGCGCGGCGAAGTGCGGGCTTCTAACTTTGTGGGCACGGCGCTTCGTCGCCTTGCCTCGGCCGTCGGCTCACCCGGTGCTTGGTGGGAGCGACGACGGTTCGAGCTACCGACAAGCCTCGGCGAAGGGCGTGCGCGAAACTTCGACGAGGAGGTTCGAGAGCTGCTCGACGGCCTGCTCCTGCGACTCGGGCAAGGGTGTGGAACAACCCCGGCCCTCGTCCCCCCAGAGCTCTCCGCTCTGTTCGTCTGCGGACTTCGCACCGACCACGCGGGTCAGCAAGAAACCGATTTCGTCAAAGCAAGGATCGACATGGAGAGAGGCTCCTAAACCAGACACGGCGAGCATGCGACGACAGCCTGAGCCCTCCCCGCCGCACTTGGAAAACTCCTGGTAACTCGCCTGGAGGTACTCCGAGCCGCCCCACTTCTTCAGATCAGCAGGCTCGAGACCCTCGATCGGAGGGATGGCCTGCTTCACGACCGCAAACTGCAGCTGCGTCTCGGGGTTCGCCACCACCTCCTGAAGCCAGAGGTGGGCGCCCGAGCCGTCGGTGTTCAAACGACGAGGCACCGAGACCTATCCGGGGTGTAGACGAACGTGCCCGCAGTTCCCGGAAAGGGAAGCGCCGTCGCGACCGCACGATCCTCCGGATCGAGCTGCGCCCATGCCCAGTCACCCATGATGGTGAAAACCGCATCCCCCGCTGCGACGCTCTGGACGGCATCCTGCCACGAGACGGCTGCCTCTAAATTGCTCACGGGTCGCAGCCGATGCAGAAGACCGGCGAGAGCCTCGATGGAACCCCGCACGTCTGCGTCCGACTCCCCGAGAGGGCGTCCTTTCCAGAGAGCCTCGTACGCGGGCTCGCTCTGAGCGACCAGGAAGTTCTGCGCTCATCTTGGAACGGCGTCGTGCTGCCTCGACCCGAAGAGGTTCCCGAGTTCGCCCGCGGTTGGCTGCTGCCCTAAGTTGCGCACCCTGCCGGAAAGTTCGCGCCCGCGCATGTTCCAGCGGCATCGACCGCTCCGAACCACCGCTAGCGCCGCCCGCCGGGCTCGCCCCTGAAGAAACAGAACCCTCACGGCAGGGTTTCGGGCGCCGGAAGCTCGACCCCTTCGCCCACGACCTCGACGATGGTGGAGATCAGCTCTTCGTCCTTCGTCACACACTTCTTGCTGACGGTCCCGCTGAACTGTCCCTTGCACTCCTTGCGACGGCCTCGGTACGCCTCGTCGATCCGCTCGTCCTTGCGGAGCGCCTCCTGGGTCGGCTTTTCGAGGAAACGCCATTCGACGCGGGCATGCTTCGGACTCGGCGCCTTCGTGGTCGTCACCTCGTTCCCCGAGAGCGTCACGCAGGAACCATCCCAGCGAAGTGCATCGAAGCCTCCCATTGCGCCGCTCACCTGCATGCCCCCCAGATCCGACTTCCTCTCGAACAGGAGAATCACCTCCTCGTCGAAGGCAAGCCACTCGTCCCCGCTGGTCGCTCCTCCCGAGGCGTTCCAAGCTTTCGTCTTGCGAGTCAAGTAGCCGCGCGTCCACGGGCTCTTGCCGTTGAACATGTGGAGGGCAACCGTGCGGTACACGTTGTTGCAAAGCCGTTTCACCCATTTGGGATCGGGAGTGCACACGTCGCCATCCTTGAAGCACTTGGTCGGAATCCCCAGGGCCGCCTCATCCTCTTCCTTCGACGCGGACTCGGTCTCCTCCGGGGTGTCATTCGAACCGGTGGATGCCGTCTCGGTCGCTCCTGCCTCCGGTGCTTTCGCGGGTTCCTTCGACCCCCCACAACCGGCCATCACCACAGCAGCACAGATCACTCCCAGAACTCGCATCGTAGAGGCAGGCAACACGGCGAGCCCCACCCTGTCAAGCGCAGGTGACGGGTGGGGCCGCCGTGCTTTCGTGAGCGCCCGACTCAAGGGGGGATCGGGACCGCTCGAACGTTCAATCAGTTCGTCACGTGGCGCGCGCGGTCGACGAGACCCAAAAACTCGCGACGATGACCGTGCGGGTCGGGCCCGAGCGCACCTCGCGCCAGGTTCGCCACCAAGCCGTAGCTCGAATGACCCCGATGCTCTGAACCACGGAGCAACATGCCAAACGCAGCGACCGCCGACGAGAAACGGAATGCCTCGGACGTGCTGGCGAGCGGAGTCGACGTCGCACGAACCGGCACCTCCAGAAGGCGACTTCGATGGGCCGAAGGCGCCTTGTAACGCAGCTTGATCGTCGCGAGCTCCTCGGCGCGTCCGGTAGGGCTCGAAGCCGCTTGGTACTTCAATCCATCGACGGACAGCTCTCGACGAGCCTGCTCCGGCGAGAGCAGCTCGTACAAGGCGGTCACCGTGTGGCCAGCGCCGATTTCTCCCGCGTCCTTCTTGTCATCGTTGAAGTCTTCCGCCTCGAGCATACGGTTCTCGTAACCGACGAGCCGGTAGGCCCCCACCCACTGTGGGTTCAGTTCGAGCTGAATCTTCACGTCCTTGGCGATTGTGAAAAGGTTGGCTCCGCCCTGCTCCACCAAAACTTTGCGCGCCTCCCGCAGACTGTCGATGTACGCGTAGTTGCCGTTGCCGTGGTCTGCGAGCTTCTCCAGAGTCGAGTCCTTGTAGTTGCCCATCCCGAAACCGAGGACGGTGAGGAAGACTCCCGACTCGCGTTCCTTCTCGATCAGGCGGATCAGCTCACTCTGGTTCGTCGTGCCGACGTTGAAGTCACCGTCAGTCGCCAGAATGACCCGGTTGATTCCTCCCGGTCGAAAGGCACGGCGGGCAGTGCGGTACGCCAGCTCGATCCCCGCGGCTCCATTGGTGCTGCCTCCTGCCTCGAGGCGCTCGAGTGCTCCGAAAATCTCCTCGCTTCGATGTGCTCGCGTCGGTGGAAGGACGAGACCGCTCGCCCCTGCATAAACGGCGATCGAGACCGTGTCTTTCTCACCCATCGTGTCGAGAAGCGCGCGGAACGACCGCTTCAGAAGAGGCAGCTTCGCCTCATCCTGCATCGACCCAGATACGTCGACCAGAAAAACGAGATTGCGAGGCGGCAGCTCCGACAGCTCGACCTTCTTTCCCTGAAGTCCGATGTGAAGCAGCTTGTGCTCTGGGGCCCAGGGCGCCGGCCCCACCTCCGCGTGTACGGCAAAGGGTTGGTCGCCCCTGGGTTCGGCGTAGTCGTAATCGAAGTAGTTGATCAGCTCTTCGATCCGGACGGCCCCGGGCGGCGGCGCCTGCTCCTGACTCAGGAAGCGGCGCACGTTGCTGTAGGAGGCAGTATCCACGTCGATGGAGAACGTCGACAGTGGGGCAGTCGCAGTCGATACGAAACGGTTTTCGACGATACGGTCGTAGGCTTCGGTGTTGAACCCGTCCTGCCTTTCCGCAAGCGGTCCGGCTTTTTCCTTCTTCTCGACGACTCCCCCCGCGCCCAGAGCGGAGGTTCCCTGATTCGTCGCAGTGGGCGCGGCAGCAGGCATCCGGCCCGGTGGAGGCGCCATCGCCGGGGCGACCTGCGCCTCCATCTCGAGAGCTGCCTCTTGGACTGCTTCGTCGGCGACCGGCTCCTCGGCGGTCACCGCACCTCCGGGGCCCCCGACGGCGTAGGCTTTCGAGGTAGCATCGGCGCGGCCGTCGCGGGCTGGCGCTTCAGCGGAGGTGTGTGACGAGTGGCATGCCGAAACCACGCCGCTCATGATCAAGAGAGAGAGTCCAAAACCGATCTTCCTGTACTGCATCGAGGTGCTCCTTTCGTCCCGGATTCGTCTGGACAACGCGCCCGCCCGACCGCCGCTTACACCCGAGCGGAGAGAAATCGTCCCAGCGCCGATCTCCACGACTTCCACCGTCGTCTCGAGCTTTTTTTCGAGGGGGGTGTAAGGGGGAAGCCGCCTGGGCGTTTTCGGAGTAGGAACCTCGGAGGATCCGTACTCGGCGTGGAGCTCGATGACGCACAACGGCTCGATTGGGAGCGGCGACTCGTGGAGCGAGCGCGTAGCGGCGATCCATCTGCCTTCGGGGAGCTGTACGACACGTACGCACCCCTGCTCTATCGGCGAGTGCTCTTGCCACGTCTAGCGAACGAGCAGGCGGCCGAGGACGCATTGTCCGAAACCTTTCGCACCGCCATGGAACGCTTGGACCGCTTCGAGTTACGCAAGGTCAGCATCTATCACTGGCTGTCGCGCATCGCCCACAACAAGGCGATGGACATGCATCGCGCCCGCGCCGTGACCGGGCGGAGGTTGAACGATCTCCAGGGCATGTTGAGCCCGCTCTTGGTCCCACAAGACGCCGCTGACGAACTACTCGAGCTCGTCACCGAGGCCAGCGAGATCAAGTCATTGGTGCGTCGCACCTTGGAAGCGCTGAACCCTCGCTATCGCCGCGCCATCGAGCTTCGGTTCTTCGAAGAGCGAACGCGCGAAGACTGCGCTCGAAGCCTGAACGTGAAGCTGGGAACCTTCGACGTGGTCTTGCTCCGTGCGTTGCGCGCGTTCCGCGGCGCATGGGACGAAACCCTGAAAGACAGAAAGGAGTCGGGCATTGCCGGATCGATCGACACCGCCGCCTTCTCCGGAAGCTGAAGAGCTGGACATCACCGACGAAGAGCGGGAGCTGGCCGAAGCGTTGGCTCGAGCACTCGAAGGACCTGGTGCGCGAAGCACCGAGGTCGACGGGGAGCTCTCCGAGTTGGTGCACACCGCCGCGCTGGTCGAAACGAGCCAGCGTCTCGAACTTCGAGCCGAAAGACAGGCAGCTCTCAAAGAGGATCTCGAACGAACGTTCGTGGAGCATCGACAGAAGCACCGCGCCTCGGCGGACCGCGAAGCCCCCGCGTCCCCGTGGAGCGCCCTCGTTCGGTGGCTGCCCCTCCCGCTCGCCGCAGCGGCAGCTCTCGTTTTTTGGATTCGTTCCTCCTCGATGGAAACGGAGTCCGATGGCCGGCCCGCGGCCATCGCCGAGCAAGCCGAAAGAGCTGCAGAACCAGCGTTCGCAGAAAACCTTCCCCAAGCCCCCGCGAGAGGCGCCTCGGCGAATTCGTGGCCCCGACCGTCCGATCGACTCTTGCAGGCGCAGGCCCGGGCGATCAGCGCCCGCGCTACCGAACTTCCGAGCCTCCCACCCACGGCGGAACGCCCGCTCCGCTCATCCGAACCCGACCTCGACCGAGAGCTGCGCGCCTACCGCTCGCAGATGCTCGCCGTCCTGGATCGTCGCCTCCGCCCATGACCCACGCGCCCCGCACCCCGCCTTCGCGACAGCGCGCCCCACGCGCGAGCGCTCTCGCGCGCTTCGCCTGCCTGCTCGTCGTGACCTCCTGCGTGAGTGCGTGCGACCGGGAGGAGCCGGCGCCCAGGACGGAACCCCCCGCAACGGAGCAGGTGCAAAGCCCCGAGGGACCCGCCCCTGAAGCGGAAGCCCCCCTGCCCCGAGGCGCGACCGATGGAACAAGTCCCGCCGGCCGCGCATGGCTCGAGGACCTGCGCGCTGGACACGCCGCCGCCGACGATGCGGCAACTGACGCCGACAAGGCCCAGGCTCGCGATCGCCTCGTCCGCGCCTTCGACGAGGCTCCCCCCAAAGCCCTCGACGCGGGCGAGGTGACCCAGGTACGACAAGATCTGGCAGCGCGGACTGGGCGCCTCGAGCTCGAGCTCGGTCGAGCGCGAGAAGCCCTCGCCTGGAGCGGTCGGGGGCTCGAGCTGTCGACGACCCCCAGTGTGTTTCGCTCGAATCTGCTCTTACTCCAAGCCGACGCCTACGAAGCGCTCAGCCGCCCTGAAGATGCCCGCAAGACGCTCCTTCGTGCCTTGCGTGAAAACCAAGCCCTGCTGGATGAGGAACTGAAGAACCCATGAGCCCGACGAACGACCGCCGCCCCCTGCTTCTCCTCGGAACCGTCGTCCTGCTCACCGCGTGCGGTGGTGGGTGCATGAAGGCCCGCGAGGGCACAGCCCCCGCAGCGACCGAAACTCAGGGAGAGCCCCCGCCGAGCGCCCCCGCCGGAGCAGCCGACACCGAGTCGATGGAGGAGCGTGCCGTCGAGGAAGGCGCCCCGGAGATGGACGAAGCTGCGCCAGCGCCCGCAGTCGCACCTGCACCACCAGCGGAGAGCAAAAAGGAAAAGGCCGGGACGGCGCGTCCCGCGGCGCGAGCACCGACGCCCCTGATGCAGCGACTCTTCGGCGAGGTCAGAGCCTTCGATGACGCGCTCCAGCCAGAGCGCCTCAGTTGCGACGGGGCGCGCCCACACGTGGAATCCATCTGCGACCTGGCGGCCCGCATCTGCCGTATGAACGACGAGCGCCCCTCGTCCTCCGCACAAAACGACTGCTCCGAAGCCCAAGAGAGCTGTCGCTCCGCTCGGGAGAGGTTTCACCGGAGCTGCAGCTGAGGGTCGGGCTCGCCGTGCGACCTCATTCCACGGTGACGGTCTTCGCGAGGTTCCGAGGCTGGTCGACGTCCGTGCCCTTCAGGTCGGCGATGTAGTACGCAAGCAGCTGGAGGGGCAGAACGGTGATCAGAGGCGAAATGAGCTCGGGTACCTCGGGAATGGGGAGACACTCCCCGCCGAGCTGAGCGGCGACATCGTCGCCGTCGGTGACGACTGCGATCACTTTGCCGTCACGTGCTCGCACTTCCTGCACATTGCCCAGCGTCTTTTCGTAGTGCGTATCGCGGGGCATCACCACGACGACCGGCATGTCCGCGTCGATGAGCGCGATGGGCCCGTGCTTCATCTCCCCAGCCGCGTAGCCCTCGGCGTGGGCGTAGCTGATTTCCTTGAGCTTGAGTGCTCCCTCGAGTGCGATCGGATAGCCGAGGCCGCGACCCAAGAACAGCATGTGCTCGGCGTGCTGCCAGTTGCGCGCCACCTCGAGCACTTCGTCCTTTCGGTCGAGCGCTTTGCGCATCTCGTTCGGCGCCTCGAGCAGCGCCTGGATCGCGGCGCGCCCGTCGACAGGATCGAGAACCTCGCGCCTACGCCCCAGGTAGATCGCCAGCATCAGCATCGCCGCCAACTGCGCCGTGAAGCACTTGGTCGACGCCACACCAATTTCGGGCCCCGCGTGCGTGTAGAGAGCTCCGTCGGCGGCACGGGCAATGGCACTATCGAGGACGTTGACCAGCGCGAGCACGTGTGCCCCCTGAGCCTGGGCGGCCTGGAGAGCCGCAAGGGTGTCGGCCGTTTCTCCCGACTGACTCACCGCCACGACCAGATCCTTCTCGCTGAACACGGGATTGCGGTACCGCACCTCGCTGGCTAGCTCGCACTGAGCGGGAACCCGGGCGAGTTGCTCGATCCAGTGGCGCCCGGCGAGGCTGGCGTGGTGACTCGTGCCACATGCCACGAAATAGACTCGCTCGATCGATTGCGCGACTTCGGGACTCACCCCGAGCTCCGCCCCGAGCAGATCGCCCTCTTCGGACAGGATGCGCCCGCGGAGCGTGTCTTCGATGGCACGCGGCTGTTCGAAGATCTCCTTGAGCATGAAATGCTTGTACCCGCCCTTTTCGGCCTGCACCGGGCTCCACTCGATGCGCTTGGGCGATCGCGTCACCACCTCCCCGTCCATCGTCTCGATGCGAACGCCATCGACGGTGAGCTCCGCCATCTCCCCATCCTCGAGGAACAGGACCCGGCGCGTGTAGCTGAGCAGGGCGGGAATGTCGCTCGCGCAGAGCGTCTCTCCGTCTCCCAGTCCGATGACGAGCGGCGACGCGCTCTTGGCGACGATCAAACGGTCGGGCGCATCGTCGAACACCACACCTAAGGCATACGCTCCCCGAATCTGGGATAGAGCTCGACGGACGGCATCGAACGGTGAGTCGCTCCCGGGCTGCGCACGCTGAATGAGGTGCGCGGCGATTTCCGTGTCCGTGTCGCTGCTGAAAACGACTCCGTCCCTCTCCAGCTGGTGCTTCAGCTCCAGGTGGTTTTCGATGATGCCATTGTGAACGACCGCAACTCCGCCGGCGACGTGGGGATGGGCATTCGATTCACTGGGTCGGCCGTGGGTTGCCCAACGCGTGTGTCCAATACCCATGGTGCCCGGCATGTCGCGGACCTCGATGGCCTGGGTGAGGTTGTCGAGCTTCCCTACCGCGCGCGCAACCTGAAGCCTCTCACCGTCGTGCACCGCGATGCCCGCCGAGTCGTAGCCTCGATACTCGAGGCGCCTCAGTCCATCGAGCAGCACCGAGGCAACTCGGCGCTCACCCACGTAGCCAACGATTCCACACATCTCGACCTGAAGCCTCCGATCCCATGTGGGCCGAAACAATGCCTCACGGCCCAGTTTTCGACAGCCTCCAGGTGCGGACGGTCCGAATCTCCGGGCAAATGTATCTCATGTTGGCACTCCGATTCGAGCCCCCAAGGCACGCGACCTCGGTGCGCAGGAACCAACCGAGGCACGCGAGGCCCAGGGCCGAGGAGTGACGAGGCGCCGAGCACCGCCGCAGACCTTGTGGGAGGCGCCGGAGCGCAGGC
>JBNKGC010000230.1:0-8703 GCA_050289625.1 Polyangiaceae bacterium
ATCATGGGTCTCGATGAGCTTCCGTCGATGACGCGCTCCCGCGCTCTCATCGCGCTGGCGCAGGTTTCCTCACCTGATCAGGCCAGCGTCGACGCGGTCTTTGCCCTCGCGAAGGACGCGGAGTTCGAGCGGCCGGCGTTGTTGGCGCTCGGCGCGATGTCTCGACGGCTGCGGGAGGCCGGATTCGGTGCACGAGCTGAGCCGATCCGGGTGGAGCTTCGGTCCCGTTTGCGGAGTCATCGGTCCCAGGCGGAGCTTCTCGCGGCCCTGCGCGCCACCTCCAACTCGGGCGACATCGCGCTGCTCGGTGAGGTGAAACCATACCTCACGGCGGCCGAAGCCTCGGTACGTGGAGCTGCCATTCGCGCTCTTCGCCACATGAAAGGGGACGCGGTGGACACCCTGCTCGCATCCCGCATGCAGCATGAGACGGAGCCTCAGGTGCTTCGGATCCTCGTGCGTGTGCTTCGGTCGCGCGTCGCGTCGGTCATCCTCGTACAGGCAGCCCAGGAGCTGGTCGCGCGGAGCGAGCTGCCGGCCGATGTGCGGCGGCAGCTGGAAGCTCGATTGACCCGCTGGCGGGGAAAATGACGGCTCGGCCTCCGCGAGGGAAAGGTTCCGGACCGTTCAGCTCAGGGTGCTGATGCACAGAGCCAGAGCGGCCCCGTGACCTGGGTCTCGAGGCAGGCCCCAGAGTCATCGGTCTCGAACAGCTTCTGTGCCGTGACAGGATAGTAGGTCACGCCGTCGATGATCTTTCGAGGACGGGCGGCACCCTCGAAGCAATACGTGTTGCCGTCGATGACCCCGATGATGCCGGCCACCGCCACACTGGCACCGTCCACCGCCGGCGCAGCAAACGTCACGCTCACCCACAAGGGAATGAAGTTTGACTGCAGGGTGACCGTCTCCAGCCCATCGCTCGTCACCGACGTACCCTCCTTCATGCCGGCACCCTGAGAGATGGTGTCGCCCGCAATGTCTCCTTCGACCTGAAAGTAGTCCGGGTCACATCGGACTTCCGCCTCGTCGAGATGTCCTGCTAAGGCCCCCAAATCAATATCCGTTGGCGGAGTGAGGTGCCCCGAGTTGCCCGAGCCACCGCCCGTGGCGGAACCCCCGGTGCCACCATCTGCAGTGCCGGTTCCCCCTGTCGCAGCGGCACCACCGGTGGTCGCTCCGCCACCGCCCGTCGACGCACCGCCCGTCGACGCGCCACCGGTGGCACCCGAGCCGTCTCCGTTCGACCCCTCCCCGTCACCGCCGCCGCAGGCGACGGTACTGAACGAGGCAAAAGCAGCCACGAGCCAGAGTGCGCAAGCTGAAGATCTCATGCGGTGAAGTCTATCAGTTCGCTTGCGTGCTACAAGCGCTTCCATGCTCCGGGAATGGATGAGTAAGCTGTGATGTTCCTTCGAGCTGGCTGACGGTGCGGTGCACCTCCATTCTTCAATGCAACGGGAAAGGAACGGAGTCGACTCATGCGAAATGTGGTGAATCTGTGTTGCGTGTTGCTTCTGGCTGTCGGCTGCGAGGCTGGCGAAGCGGCGGAGCGCAACTCCGGCGCGCTGCCTTCGGCGGCGCCATCCCCTCTATCCACTGCATCCAGTCCATCCCAACTCGAGCCACCGAATCCCGTATCCGCGGAGAACAAGAAAGCTCCCCCGGCTCTGGCGACGGACTGCGCGAAGATCTGCGCAGTCGCCATCGCGAAGTCTTGCCTGGCGGAGCCGGATCCGTGCCTCGAAGCGTGTTCTCAAATGACTGGCGTCGACGGTTGCTCGAAGCAGATGGCGGCCGCGCTCCACTGCATGGGTCGGACGGAGGCCGACGGCTGGGGGTGCGGCGAGGGTGGATTTCCTCAGCTGAAGGAGGGCTACTGCTCTGCTGAGCAGGAGCAGTACGTGCGGTGCGTCGCGCAGGCGGACCGGTGAAGAGGTGGGTTTACGGGACCGGCTCGTTCGCTAGTCTCCGAGGGATGGGGAGGATGGGAGGGTGCGTGACGACAAAGACGGTTCGGGGGCGCTCGCGATGGGTGGGCGTCGAGCGAGGGCACGCCACGGTGGCGGTGTGGCTTGCGATCGGCGCGGTTGCCTTGGCTGCCTGTGGTTCGACGTCCGGCTCCGGTGAAAAAAACTCTCGGCGCACCGGCGACGACAACTCGGGGGCAGCGGGTGGTGTTGGCGGAGCCGGAGCCGCGAGCACGGGTGGTGTGGCTGCGACCGGGGGGACCGTAAGCGATTTGCCCAGTTGGGATTCTCTCGTCGAAGCTTGCCGAGTGGGCGTCCTCGCCCAGTGCCAGCGCAGGGTCGAGTGCGGGAAGGACGCCAACTGTGAGCTGATCGCCGTGCAGCGTTGCCCTGATGCTCTGTTCTCGGAAGGCTCCCTGCGCACCAAGGAGGGCGTGCTCGCGTGCGCGGAAGAGTGGAAGACGTTTAGCTGCCGGGCACTCTACGAGTTCAAGATCCCCGAGTGTGCGATCCTTGGCACGCTCGAGGTCGGGTCCGCTTGTGCT
Source organism: Polyangiaceae bacterium (assembly GCA_050289625.1). Lineage (GTDB taxonomy): Bacteria > Myxococcota_A > Polyangia > Polyangiales > Polyangiaceae > NIC37A-2. The sequence goes on from JBNKGC010000230.1 coordinate 2,516, forward strand.
TATAGCTCCCAGTGCTCGAGCGGTCTTTGCGACACGGGAGGCACGGGCTGTGGAGAGTGCGTTGCTGTCGGCGATGGACAATCCTGCGGGCCCGATCTGGACTGTCCGGCGGGTGCTTGGTGCCTGGATGGCTCCTGCCATACCGACATTCTCGATCCGGCGACGTACCCCGAGGGCGCTCCTCCACCCGGCACAGTTGCGGAGGCCCACGCACCTTGCGTGGCGCAGTGTGTTCCGGGCTATGTTTGCGCGTATGACCCAGGAGCGGACGAGCGCCGCTGCCTTCCGGATCGGAAGGCAGGCGAGCCCTGTTATTTGCGCACCAGTGAGTCACTGGCCGGGTCCAGGTGCATGGGCGCACGCGACGGCGCGGTCGTGTGCGACGAGTCGGGCATCTGTCGGGAGCGCCCCGGCGAAGGCAGTCCGTGCCTCCAGAGCGTCGAGGCACGTCCCTCGTGCGCTGACGGACACCTCTGTGACGAGACCCTCACCTGCCGGGCGTTCGGTGGCCCCGGTTCGGCGTGCCTTTCCGATCAATGGGGACGTCCCGCCTGTGACATCGACGAGCTTTGCGTGGAGGGCACGTGCCGAGCGGTCATCCCACTGGGAGGCGCCTGTTCCGGAGCTCTGAGTGTCTGCGAGAACGGGACCCAGTGCCAGAGTGCGGTCTGTGTCCCCGACGATTCCCTGACGGAATACGCTGAGCTCTGCGGTCTCTGAGGCGCCAGAGCGCTCCATAAAGCCCTGCAGCTGGGTTCAACCGGCAGCCGAGGCAAACCAAACGAGCCGGGCGAGCGACGTGCACACGCCCGGACCTCGCTGTGAAGGAGCCTCGACACCTCATTGCCCGCGTTACCGTGCATGCGGTCATTCACGAAGCCGCAACCGACCGTTCTGAGCTTCTCGAACACCCGCTCCTCGTCCGGGAACTTGCCCGGCTTCTAGGCGGCTACCTCTCCGAGCATGGAGAGACTGTCCATGCGAGATGAAGCCGGAAGACGGGCAACTCGGGGCCACACCGAGAGCCATCGGTGTCAACCCGAGTTGGCATTGGCCTGGTAGGCGCGGCGCCAGTTGCTGGCCCTCTCAGGCCTTGCATGCTTCTTGCTCTGCCCACCACATGGTGTGGCGCATTCTCTTGGGTGGTGGGCTTTTCACGTTGATGCTCGGCTGTGGACTGCCGGCACCCGACGAGTGTGAGAGCGCACCGGCCGAGGAGGCTCCGGTGGAGACGGCGTGGTCTCCGCCGGCGCCCGGCCTGCTCTCCGGAGGCCCGACGATTTCGGGCCTCTGCCTTCAGTGGGAGCTCCAGCCGGACGCGTCGGGGCAAGTGCCGTGTCGCCTGTTCGACTACCGTCGCCCGGTCGATGGACAGTGCGCCTGCGATACGCCGGGGCTTTCCACTCCGGGCGAGGTGCCGCGAGCGGTGCATTCAGAACTCCGCGCCTCCGGGTTCTGTCTCGAGGATTCCTGTTGTCGCGACTGGTGTGTCTGCGAGCTCGGTCAACTCTCAGGCGACGAACTCGAGGCGTGCCAGGAGCAGCGCACCCCCGACCCGGAGCTCCACGGCTTCTGCTACGTCGATCCCGCGGCGGGCTACGGGAGCGAAGAGCTCGTCGGACCGTGCTACCCGTACTCTCGACGCTTGCGTGTGCTGCCCCTTCGCGGTGGTGGCGACTCGGTGGTGATCTGCTCGTCCCAGGTCGAATGACTCCGTGCGACCCTGCGGATGATCTCGTCGGCTTCCTGGTTGACCAGGCGCCCGGCGTGTCACAGTCGATCGGTTCACCCCCACGTGCGTGGGGACGACGCAGGCGCTCCGTCCACTCGCCTCAAGGCTCCCGTTTCGGCCAACCGTCTCCTTCGAGCACCAGCAAGCGAGCCTTCACACCGTCGCCGCCACGCGGGTCCGCCGGCAACCTCATTCCTCCTGGACGGTGACGAACTGCCAAGCGTCCTCGAGTACGAAATCGCATCCACCGGGGTAGACCTCTTGCGGCTGGAGGTCCGGCGAGAACGAAGCGGACACTTCCGCTTCTCTCACCACGGAATCCTCCCACAGCATGCTGAAATTCACTTGGAGGTCCCCTTCGGCCTGGACGAACTCGCACGCGTTGAGGCACTCCAGAGCCGGTTCGGAAAGAACCGCGTTTTCACTGGACCAGCGTGCACTGCCAGAGAAAGAGATCGACCTGCAGGGAGTGGACTCCCAGGGCGGGGCGACGGTTTGGAAGGGAGCGTCGCATGCGACAGGTTGTACGTGGACCATCCCGGGGACGACCCACCGAAGCTCGCCGTTCGGGGCTTCCGCGACGAGCTCGGCGCCGTATCCGAAGTAGTCCCCGAAGTCACACGAAGTCTGACTGGTCGGTCGCAGCTCGAGGCTCACCGTCTCGGAGAAAGACTCCGGGCATACCCCGAAAGCCTCAGGGCCTTCGATCCCCCCGGAAGCGTCGGATCTTTCGAGCCCTGGCAGCACCGCCAGCGACGCAGCGAGCTCGGCGGGAGTGACGCCGAGAATCGCCTCACTGACATCCGGTTGGCGAAATCCACCGCACGCCGTGTGAAGGACCCCCCGGTCCTGACCTGCGGAGAACAGAAACAGGTCTCCGGTGGTGCCACCTGGTCCCCAGTTCACGGCAACACTGAACCCCTCGCTTTCGCTCTCGGAATCACGTGAAAGAATTGAAATACCATTTTCGCCCAAAAGGAACTCGGCGGGTTGCGACGGCACGATCACCCGTTCTGCCGATTCGACCGAGACGTCACCCTGGACGCTGGTTCTGACCGAGCCGAGATGGCAGTCGGTTTCCTTGGCCGTCGAGAGGTCGGGATTCATGGACAAGGTGACCCGCTCGGCCGGATAGCTCTCTACCGAATCGAGAAGTTCTCGAGGCAATGCCTGAGGCGGCACCCACACGACGTCGAACACCTGCTCCTGGGGGATCATCCCGACGGCCTTCTCGACGGAGGCACCCCACGGCGTCACGTCGTTCGGCTCCAGGGGACGGTCCTCACACTCCAAGATCGCTGGCCCTCCGATGCTTCCGGTCTGACCCCCACCGCAAGCCGCAACCAACAGTGCCATCCCGGCGGCCCAACCCCACACACTCTTCGTTTTCATCGCGACCTCGTCCCTGCTTGATAGGCCCATCCTGAAGGACCGGTGCAGGCTAGGCAATGCATGGAACGCACATATCGTAGCCACATGCGGCACGTGAATGTGCTAATCGTGCACAGTGGACTTCGAGGCCTTGGCTTGTGAGATGGCCCGCGCCCTCAGGGGAAAGCGGTCGCAGACAGCGTTCAATCGCCGCCTCGGCTACCGCAGCAACACTGCGTATCGCTGGGAATCCGGCCGCTGCTTTCCGACCGCCGCGACGTTCTTCGCGGCCTACGAGAAGCTTCACGGATCGCTCACTCCTACCCTGAGCAACTTCTTCGGGCGTGAGTCCGGCACGACGACGTCCGACGTCGCACACGCATCACGGGAAGGGGTCGCAGCCCTTCTCGACGAGCTTCGTGGCGGCGTCGCCATCGTCTCCCTGGCGCGCCGTGCGGAGCGGAGTCGCTTCTCTGTCGCACGCTGGCTGTCGGGCGAGGCCGAGCCTCGATTACCGGACTTTCTCCGGTTGTTCGAAGCGAGCTCCCGCCGCGTTCTGGACTTCGTGACCCTGCTCTTCGACGCCTCCCAGTTGCCGTCCATCCGAGACGAATGGCAGGCGTTGCGAGCTGCTCGGCGACTTGCGTACGAGCTTCCCTGGTCACACGCAGTGCTTCGAGCTCTCGAGCTCGCCGACTACCAGGCGTTACCCGGGCATCACCCTGGATGGATCGCGAAACGCATCGGAATCACGCGCGAGCAAGAAGACGATTGTCTCGACGTGCTTTCGAAAGCCAGTCAGATCGAGATGCAGAGCGGTTTGTGGAGAGTTCGAGCCGTTCGAGCGCTCGACACCTCGCGGGAGCCAGAGGCTTCGCACCACCTCAAGCAGTGGGCCATGAACGTTGCGCGAGAGCGTCACACGGCGGGCGCCCGAGGCACTTTCGGATACAACCTGTTCACCGTGTCGGAGGAGGGGTTCGAAAAGCTCGCGCAGCTCCAGGTCGACTATTTTCGTCGCATGCAGGCCATCATCGCCGAGTCCGAACCCGGTGAGTGCGTCGGTCTGTACTCCGTCCAGCTGCTCACCCTCGACCCAGAGCCCCCGACGGCTCGGAGGGAGCGCCTCTCCTAGCCCAATCGGTCCAGTTGTCTTGACAACTTGACCGATTGGTCGCAAGAAGGGTGCTCCACCGTGCTCGATCCCGCCGCCCCCCTGCCGCTCTACCACCAGCTCGCCGCGCTTCTCGAAGCGCGGATCGAGGCGGGGGAGTATGCGCCGGGAGCCAAAATTCCCTCGGAGCACGAGCTCGCCGAGTCCTTTTCCGTGGGGCGTCCGACCGTGCGCCAGGCGACGGAGGTCCTCGTCCGCCGGCGCATTCTCGAGCGCCGACGCGGCTCGGGCACGTTCGTGAGTGAGCGGGGTCCGGCGGTCGATCTGTTCTCGCTGGGGGGCACGCTGGCTTCCTTCGAAAACGAAGGGCTTCTTCTCGAGCCGCGCCTCGTAGGGAAGCCGCGGAGCGTGCATTCGGAGGGCCTCGGGCGGGCAGCACTGCGAGTCGAGCGCTTGAGCTCCATCGACGACGCGCCGGTGCTGTTCGAGCGCATCGACTTCGACGCCGCGACCTTTCCGGATCTGGCTCGTCACGTCACACCGTCCACATCCTTGTCTGGGCTCGTGCGTAATCGCTACGGGTTGCGCCCGCGCGGGGCCCGCCAAACCTTTCGCGTGGCTGTGGCCGACGCGGCTTCCGAGCGAGCTCTCGGCATCGCGCCGGGAACGCCCCTCTTGTTGGTCAGCCGCCGCCTCGACTTTGCGGGTCTCGGCAGCGTCGTGTTCGCTACCTTGGCCTGTCGCACAGATTCCTTGGAGTTCTCCCAGGAGATTTCCGCACATGACTGAACTATCGCAAACCGAACGCGGGTACTTCGGCAACTTCGGAGGCCAGTACGTTCCCGAAATCCTGGTCGCCACCTTCGACGAGCTCACCGAGGCTTTCGAGCGCGTGAAGGCGGACCCGAGTTTCTGGGAGGAGTACGTCGCGCTCATGGGCAGCTACTCTTGCCGCCCGACGCCCATCACCTTTGCCGAGAACCTCACGGCGCATTTCGGGGGTGCTCGCATCTTCATCAAACGTGAAGATCTGAACCACACCGGCGCTCACAAGGCGAACAACGTGATGGGTCAGGGGCTGCTCGTGAAACGCATGGGCAAGGGCCGCGTGATTGCCGAAACCGGCGCGGGACAGCACGGAGTAGCCACGGCCACCATGGCCGCGAAGATGGGCCTCGAGTGCACCATCTACATGGGCGCGGTCGATGTGGCCCGTCAGCGGCCGAACGTGTTTTGGATGGAGCGTCTCGGCGCGACCGTCGTTCCAGTGACCGACGGATCGCAGACTCTGAAAGACGCCATCAACGAGGCGTTCCGCGATTGGGTCAGCAACATGGACACGACCCACTACGTGCTCGGCACCGCTTGTGGCCCTCACCCCTTTCCCGAGATGGTGAGCTACTTTCAGTCGATCATCGGCAAGGAAGCGCGCAAGCAGATGTTCGAGGGCGTGGGCAAACTGCCCGATCGGGTCTACGCCTGCGTGGGCGGCGGCTCGAACGCCATGGGCGTGTTCAGCGGCTTCTTGGGCGATGCGGACACGGAGCTCATCGGAGTGGAAGCCGGCGGGCATGGAGTCGATACGGGCGAGCATGCGGCGCGCCTGGCATCGAAGGACGCCAGCATCGGTGTGGCACAGGGCTACAAGACCTACTTCCTCCAGAACGAGGATGGGCAGATGAACCACACGCACAGCGTGGCGGCAGGGCTCGACTACGTCGGCGTGTCGCCGATTCTCGCGCACTTGCACGAGACCGGGCGGGTGCGTTTCGAGGCGGCCACGGACGAAGAGGTCGTGCAGGCCCTGTCCCTCACCGTGCGGAAGGAGGGGCTCATTCCGGCGCTCGAGTCGTCCCACGCTTTCGCTCAGGCCTTCAAGGAGGCTCCGACGCTGTCGAAGGACGACGTCATTCTGATCAACCAGTCTGGCCGTGGCGACAAGGACATCTTCACGGTGGCCGATGCCTTCGA
>JBNKGC010000231.1:0-8666 GCA_050289625.1 Polyangiaceae bacterium
AGGAACGGCGATTCACTCGCCGCGACGAGGGGGGCTGGGAAAGCCCCCCTACAAAATCAACAGCGCCGCGTGTAGGGTGCCGGCGTGATCGGGCGTTTAGTGGGCCGAGTCGTCTCTGAGGATCCCGGAGGAGCGATTCTGCTCGACGTCGCCGGGGTCGGATACGACGTGCTCTGCCCTGTCGGCACCCGCGGGCGCGCGAAGGTCCAGGGCGACGAGGTGATCCTGTCGGTTCACACGAATCTCCGCCAAGAGGCCCTCGAGCTCTTCGGTTTCGCCAGCGAAGACGACCGGCTGGTGTTCCGCCTTCTGGTGAGCGTGCCGAACGTCGGCCCCCGCACTGCCCTCGCCGTTCTCAGCACCCTGCCGATTGACGAGCTGTGCGCCGCCGTCGAACAGGGAGACAAGGCACGCCTGGGAAAGGTGCCGGGCATCGGGAAAAAGACGGCCGAGCGCCTCGTGCTCGAGCTTCGGGACAAGCTCCCCCGAACCGAGCCGCGCGGCTCGGGGACGAGCCCGGCGGCCGGTCCATCGGACAAACGCAGCAAGTTGCTGACAGCCCTCACCAATATGGGGTATCGAGCAACCGAGGCCGAACGAGCTCTGAAAGCCTTGGAGCCGGAGCTCGAGAGCGCCCCCGTAGCCCAGTTGCTCCGGGATGCGCTCAAGCGGCTGACCCCTTGAAAACACTCCCCAATGCTGGCCACCAGGCCAGTCTTCCGCGCCCCGACTTGCTTGACCCTGACCGAGGTGCGGGGATAATCGCGCGGTTACGGCCGCTCGATGCGGCACGGGGAGGGTTGGCTCCTCCGGAGGGCTTCCGTGATCAACTGCTCGAAGTGCGGGAAAGAAAACCAGGACCACTACAAGTTCTGCTTGGGCTGCGGCGCTGAGCTTCCGAAGGACGTGGCTCCCAAGCCGTTCAAGCCGGACACTCCTCCCCATGGCGTAAAACCCACGACGGACGCCCCCCCTGCTCAGCCCGCGCCTGCCCCGGCGGCTGCGGCACCGAGCAGCACCGCGTGCCCCCAGTGCGGTCACGACAACCCCGCTGGAAATCGGTTCTGTGCCGCCTGCGGCTACAATCTCTCCGCCCGTGCTGCCCAGCCGGCACCCGCAGCTCAGTCGGCGGCTCCTACCGCAGCCAGCGGCGTGGTGCTCACCGCGCTACGAGCCGATGGGACGGAAGCGGGCAGCTATCGGTTGCCCAACAAGCCAGCAGTTACTGTGGGCCGCGACACCGATTCGGTTTTCGCCGGCGACAGCTACCTTTCGCCCAAGCACGCCACCTTCACTCTTTCGGGTGGCCGACTCACCGTGCGCGACGAGGGCTCGCTCAACGGCGTCTACATCAAGCTCCGCGCCAACGAGCCGTGGCCCCTCTCGCCGGGCAGCATCTTCCGCATCGGCCAAGAGATCATCCGCTACGAGAGCCTGGAGAAGCAGCCAGCCGTCGACGGCGTCGAGCGCTTCGGAAGCCCTGCGAAAGGCTTTATCGGTCGCCTGGCTCTCGTCATCGGCCGCGACACGACCGGGAACGCCTTCCCGCTCCCCGAGCGTGGACTCCATCTCGGTCGCGAACGCGGCGACGTCCTCTTTTCGGAGGATGGCTACGTTTCGGGCCTCCACTGCCGCGTCGCCCCCGGGGACGATGGCAAGGTCTACCTGACGGACGTCGGCAGCTCGAACGGCACCTTCGTTCGACTGGGTGGCGAGCATGCCGTCGGCGCGGGTGACATCCTGCTGATGGGTCAGCAGGTCTTCCGCGTCGACTACTGACCCAACACAGCCCGACAATGTCCGACAAACCCACGACCATCCGCGTCGTCGCCGCGGTCATTGAACAAGACGGACGCTATCTGATCACTCAGCGTCGGCCGGCAGCCGTGCTGCCGTTGATGTGGGAGTTTCCGGGCGGCCGGGTCGAGGTCGGCGAGACCGACGCTGACGCGCTCCGGCGCGAAGTGAAGCATCGTCTCGGCGTCGAAATCGAAACGCGCCAGCTGATCAGCTTCGTGAGCCACCCGTACGACAACTACGTCGTCGACCTCTACCTGTACGACTGCGCCCTGACGTCCGGTGAGCCGACCGAAGCGAACGTCCACGCCTTCGAGTGGGTCTCGAGCTCGGATTTCGACCAGTACCCGTTCACTCCGGCCGACGAGCTTTCGATGAACAAGCTCCTCGGCATCGACTGAGGGGTGCTTACCAGGCGTCGCAAGCGGAGCGAGGCCAGGGAGGAGAGAAGCACGCAACGGCGGCGCGTACCCGACCGATGGACGGTCGTGTCGCGAATTCGACGTCTTCGAGAGACGGCTGCCGACGCCCTCGTAGGCCGCTGCTCGATCTGTGGTGAGAAATCGTTCTGTCTTTCGTGCGCCCGCTGCGCCGCTCGCCCCCCTCTCGAAGCGGTCGACCTTCAAGGGTTGGTAACGCTTTCAGCCACCCAATTCGAAGGTCGCACCGCGGAGCTCGTGCGACGACTGAAGTACCGAGGCGAAACGTTTTGGGCTGACCCCCTCGGTCGCCTCATGTTCGCGCGGGCTCGAGACGTACTGAAGGAAGACGTCATCCTCGTACCGATCCCCCTGCATCCCCATCGGCTTGCAGAACGCGGGTACAACCAGTCTGCCCTTCTTGCGCGCGTGGTGGGCAAGGCAGCAGGCATTTCCGTACACCATGGCATTGTGCGCCGCATCACCGACACTTCTCCACAAGCAGCGCTGAACGGACGAACCCGACGCGCAAATGTCCGCGGAGCCTTTTGTGTGATGGAAAGCGACATGCGTCCGATCTGGCTCGTCGACGACGTTCTCACCACGGGTTCTACTGCCCTCTCTTGTGCCCTTTGCCTGCAGAGCGCCGGCGCTATAGTGATCGGCGTGCTAACGGTTGCACGGGTGTTTCGCCCGTAACTCCGCCCCCCCCGAGATTCGTGACCGATCGCCCGAGCTATCGAGGTCAACCGAAGACCGAACCGTCCCTTGGTGGTACGAACCGACGACCACGCATGGGCACACCTCTGCGTCCGCCGCAACCGACTCTCGTGGAGCTCGGACAAGAGTCCCCGACGAAGACACTGCGTCCGCCAGGCGCCGTTCCCCCCCCTCCGCGAGCCATTCCTCCCCAGGCGGACCCTCCGCAAATGGAGGAGCTCTTCGAGCTCGCGCGATCGTCACACGTCGGCGACGGCAGGCGCGGCTTTCGTTCGGAAGCTCCCCAGGACGGCGCTCACACGAGTCAACCCTCCGTGCCCTCGGCTCTGAACTCGGAGCTGCCTCCCCTCGAGCGGATCTGGCGAAGGGTGAGCACGCCGGGAAGCTGGCGGCGGCGAGTCGCCCTGGGTGGAGCCGCGGTCGTGGCAACCCTCGGGCTCGTCGTCCTGCTGGTCCCCAGCCCCAGCGAATCGGACGCGGCCGAAGTCAGCGCAACTGCCCCAAAACCGCCAACACCTCCGGCGGCCGTTCAGCCGTGCCGGCAGGCCACCCCACCACGCGAGCTAGCAGACGCGGTGAATCTCTCGGTGCCAATCACCATCGACGCGACTCTCGACGAGGACAGTCGGGTCTTGATTGGATTCGCGAGCACCGCGACCCAGGCCGCTGGGCTGAGCGTGGATCTGTCGACGCTCGACGCCGCCGAGGCTTTCGAAGAGTCCGGCACGGATCGCCTCTCGACCGTCGCGCCGACCACGGCAGCACCTCGCGGATTTCTCACGAGCCGCCAGACGGGGACCGAATCGGGAGCCGGCATCCTGGTGGTCGGCGGAGCTCCGGCCGAGATCAGCAGTAGCCCTGGTGGATTCGTCGTTCGCCAGCGTGGAGAACAGCGACTGCTCTGGCCCGGTGCGAGCGACTCCGAAACGACGACACCAAGCGGGGCCTCGCTCCCCGGCGGCGGTGCGGTACTCGCTCTCAGAAGCGGTGGCCGGGACGGCTCGGTGATGGTCGGCCGACTCGACGGGCGAGGTCAGGCGGTCGGTCAGCTTTCGAAGGTCAACGCGAAGGCCGTGGAATACGGTACGCCTTCGGTAGCAGTTGGTGAGCGGCGAATCTTGGTGTCGTTCGCCGCACGCAAGAAGAAGGATGGCCCTTGGCGAGTAGAGCTGGCTGACGCCCCGCTCGGCGAGGTTCCGACGGCATCGCGAACCTTCTCCATCGACGGGATGGATCCCGGCGCGAACGCAATTTCACCATCGGCCACGGCGCTTCCGAACGGCGGTTGGCTCCTGCAATGGACCGAGGGCGAGCGGGGAAAGAAATACCGGGTTCGGGTACAGACTCTCGACGAAGCACTCGCACCGATCGGCAAGACGATCGAGGTCGCACCGGAAGCCGCGACGGCTGGTCAGGGAACCATCTGGGCGAAGGGTGGCCATGCCCTGTCCACCTACATCGTGCGACCTTCCTCGGGCGGGAACTCGGGTCAGTCGCAACTTTGGGCGACTGCGCTATCGTGCGGAAGATGAGTTTGTTCGCCCTGCGGCCGAAGGCCGTTCGACACGCGACGGTTCCCCGATGCACACGGCGCATCCTGGTGCTGGCGGCCCTTTCGACCCCAGCGTGTTCTTGGTTCCTGCCTCCGGGACCCACTCCCGTAGCTCAGGGCAAATACTACGCATCGGGCGATCCCGAATTCGACGACTTCTTCATCGAGCTTTACCGATCTCAGGTGAGGATGGCGGAGCTGCCCCAAGAGTCGAAGTCGCTGCGTCACAAGCTGGCCGAAAGTCTGGACGTGGCTCCAGATCTTCCCGAAAAAGCGCTCCTTTCGCACGTGAACGGCCGAGCGAAAGACCTTTCGAAGAAGGGGCGGAAGACCCAACTCAAGGTCGTGCGAAAGACCGAAAATGGTGACGAGCGGGGCTCGACGGCGGTCCTACTCAGCCGCCCACAGAAGCGTGACGCCACGTTGCGCGCCTTCGCGGGACCGGTCGAGCGTGCCGCCAATGCTCAGCTCGCGATCGTCGACGAGCTCGGCGCTCTCCAGAAGACTCTCGACAAACTCGACGGGCGCCGGATCGAGCTCGAAGCACGCACCAGCGAAACGTTCGGAAAGAAGAGCGCACTGCACGAAGCCGAGGTGCGGGAAAACCTCGACGACGCCGCCAAGGTGATCGTTCTCATGCGAGGCCAGAGCGAGGAGCAACTCGACGAAGCATCCAAGTTTCTCGAGCAACTGGCCGAAGCCTCGACGACCGCCCAGGTTCCGCTGGAGGCCCCCGAAGAAGCGGACGAGGAAGAGTCGAGCGCTCCGACCCCGAAGAAACGCCCACCACCACAGCGTCGGCGGAGCAACCCTCGCCCCGTCCCGAGGAGCCGCCCCGTGCCAGCGCCGAAGCCGCCACCTCCACCGCCTCCGAGCGCCCCGCCCGAGTTCGAGCCCTGACAGGCTCGGGCTACTCGGTGAGCCAGAATACGGTGAAGGCGTCCCCACCTTCGTCCCGCTCGGCTGGACGAGAGTCGGATACGAGCACATGCGCCCGGAGGTGCTGTCGCACGGCGGCCTTGAGTGCGCCCGTACCGTGGCCATGCAGTACGAAGCCGGCAGGCTCGCCACGGCGCAAGAGCTGATCGAGGAACTCGTCAACCCGGTCGAGAGCTTCTTCGACACGTTCGCCACGCAGATCGAGTGTCGTGTCCTGCGTTCGGGGCGGAGAGGGGCGCTCCCGCTCCTGCTCGAGGAGGGACCGCCGTGGCTTCTGTTTCTGCGGACCAGAGCGCGCCGCCGGCGTACCCCCCGTCACGAGCTCGATCCGAGCAACCGGAACCGACATTTTCATGACCCCGGCGCGGACGCGCACCTGTCCCTTGTCGGGCGGACCGAGAACTTCGGCGATCGTCCCTAGGCCCAGCACCCGCACGTTCGCGCCGGCGACCAGCTTCGATTCGGGGACGGGAGCCGCGGGCGCATGCCGCACCGTCTCGTCGAGCTGACCGCCGACGGCGAGCAGGCGCGACGCTTGGTCTACGACTCGCTCGGTCTCCCGGATGGTCTCGGCAGCCTGAGCTCTTCGTTTGAGGACCTGTTGCGCCCTGAGAACTTCGGCCCGAGCTTCGCGGATGGCGGACGACAGCTCTTGGCCCTTCCGCGAAAGCTCCTTGCGCTCCCGCTCCTTCTGCTTTCTGAGCTCCTCTTCAATCTGGCGCCGAAGGAGAACCTGGCGATCCCGCTCCTCCTCCGCCTCGCGTCGCAGACGTTCGAGCTCGATGCGCTGTCGGTCCAGATCCCGGAGAGTCGCCTCCCGATGCTTGCTACCTTCCGGCACGAGCCGCTCGGCTCGGGCGACGACGCCTTCGGGCAGACCGTGCCGACGTGCCACGGCGAGAGCACTCGAGGCACCAGGAATCCCGAGCTCCAGACGAAACGTCGGAGCCAGGCGCTCGAAGTCGAAGCCGACAGCCGCGTTGTCGATGCCTTCGGAATTTTGGCCGAGTTCCTTGAGGCGTTCGTAGTGGGTCGTAACCGCCACGGCGGCACCGCGACGCACCAACTCCTCCAGGGTTGCGACCGCGAGAGACGCGCCTTCCTCCGGATCGGTTCCGCCTGCCAGCTCGTCGAGTAGCACGAGCACTCCGCGCCGACTCCGATCGAGGAGCTCTCGCACGCGCTCGATGTGACCGCTGAAGGTCGACAGCGATTTTGCGAGAGACTGGTCGTCACCGATGTCGCTGAGGACTTCCTCGAAAAACCCCACGGAAGATCGAGGCCCCGCGACGACCGGAAGCCCGGACTTTTGCATCAGGGCGGCCAAGCCGAGGCACTTCAAAGCCACGGTCTTGCCGCCGGCGTTGGGTCCGGAAAGCACGAGCCCGTGTCCGGCCAAGAGCTCGAGATCGTTCGGGACGACTTCCTCCCCTCGTAGCGCCATGAGCGGGTGGCGCGCTGCCTCGAGGCGCAAGGAACCCGCCTCCCCGAAGTCGACGACTCGCGCCCCAGTGCTGCTCGCGAAACGCACCAGTGCCCTGAGCACGTCGGCTCTCGAGCACGCCTCGAGGGCGTCGAGCACCTGATCCGCATGCGGGCCGAGCTCGGCACTCAGGCGGGCCAGCACGATCGCCTCCTGGTGCTCGGACTCCGCCTCGGCGATTTTCAAACGATTACCGAGCTGGGCGAGCTCTCGCGGCTCGACGTAGAGAGTCGCGCCTGAGGCGCTCGAGTCCAAAACGATCCCCTCGACGCGAAATGGAGCGTCGGCACGAACTGGCAAAACGTAGCGCCCATCCCGTTCGGCGAAGTAGCCGTCTTGAAGGGCTTCGCGATAGCGACGAATGAGCTCCCCCAAGCGCACCTTCATCTGCGCGCGGAGGTCGGTCACTTGCCGGCGCGCGGCTGCGAGCTCAGGGGACGCCCGATCGGCGATCCGGCCATCGTCCTCGAGCACTCGAGCGATTTCCCGATGAAGGTCGCGGAGGACCGAGGCGACCACGAGGGACTCGGCCAGGTGCGGAGCAGCCTCCGCATGCCGCCGCAAGTATTCCTCGAGCTCGAGAGCCGCCCGAAGCAGCTGGGCAATGCCGTGCAGCTCGGCGGCAGAAGCGACGCCATCCCGGCGGAGCCGCTCCATGCAGTGGGTCACGTCGGGCGGATCGAGAGCCGGGATCGCCGCCCCGAGTTCGCCCAAGCTGACGGCTTCTCGCACCAGCACGGAGCGCCGGCGCGCTTCCGCCTCGTCGGTTGCCGGTTCGAGCCGGCGGAGGCGGTCGGCACCCAGTTCACCGTGGCAAAGGCTCGCGAGACCCTCGAGAAGCTCGTGCCACTCGAGGTCGCGACGCGAACCGGCCAGGATCGCGTCCGGAGCAAGATTGTCCGACGGCGGATGCACGGCCCGCGGCTTATGACACGGATCGAAGGGTCTGTCGCGAAGGAGCACGAAATGCCGCAGTGTGCGACAATCGCCCTGCCCACCTCACACCGCCCGCGCCACCAACGAATCGGACAGAGGGTTCTGGTTCAGCGCCTGCACGTCGTCGCCCACCCGGACTCGGAGGCCCAACGGGGTGCCCCGCGTCGATGATTCGAGAGCATGACCAAGCCCTGACAGATTGTGTCGGGCCCGCTTACCGAAGCGTTCGTCCACCGTGAGCACGAGTTCACCTCGGCCGCGCGCCTTGAGACGCGCGAGAAGGCCGCGCGCGAGCACCGAACGGGCTGCGACCGAATCCGGATCGGTCTGGCCATTGGAAACCAGCACGATGCGGTCGAGGGCCCAGCCGACGGCCTCGAGGCGTGTGGTGCGGCTCGCGACTTGGGTCACCAGAGAGCTGGGGTGCCCCTCGTAGTGCTGGGCAACCACCGCCATGTCGCCCCCTGTGGGCTTGAGCCAGCGCGGCCAGGCTGCGGAGAACTCGATCACGACCAGCGTGGCTTCGCGCCGTCGCACTCGGGCCTCGCGCGATGGGCTCGGCTCGCCCGGGTCAACGTCTTGGCTTCGGGAACTACGAATGGGAAAACGGCGCATGGGACCTCCTCGAGGCCGAAAAAACGGCCTTTCAGGCGTACGACAACGGGTTAAGGCGTCGTAACGAACTGGGCCAAGTTCGGAGCTTGTTGTCGTTGGCAGGGGGGGGCGCTCCCAGCCCCCCTCGTCGTCGCGGCAAGCCGCTCCTCCTCACCCCACAGCCCCGCTGCGCTCCGGCGGGTCGCGAAGGGACTCGCTCCCCTTC
>JBNKGC010000232.1:0-8627 GCA_050289625.1 Polyangiaceae bacterium
GTCAGCGTCGTCTTGCCGTGGTCGATGTGACCGATCGTCCCCACGTTCAGGTGAGGCTTGCTGCGTACGAACTTCTCTTTGGCCATGAGTTCCTCTTCGACCTCGTGTTCCGAGTTGAATCAGATGCCGCGAACCTTCGCGACGATTTCATCCTGCACGGAGCCCGGCACGGGCTCGTAGTGCGAAAACTGCATCGAGTAAGTGGCCCGCCCCTGGGTCTTCGACCGCAGATCGGTGGCGTAGCCGAACATCGTTGCGAGGGGTACCTCCGCGTCGACCACCTGGATTCCAGGGCCGCGCTCGCTCATCCCGAGGATTTTGCCTCGCCGCGAATTCAAGTCGCCGATGACGTCACCCATGTTCCCCTCGGGAGTGACGACCTCGACTTTCATCAAAGGCTCCAGGATCGCGATACCACTCTTCTTGGCACCTTCCTGGAAGGCCATCGAACCGGCGATTTCGAAGGCAGGGCCCGACGAGTCAACGTCGTGGTAGCTGCCAAAGACCAGCTCGACCTTGAGATCGGCGATCGGAAAACCGGCTAGCACGCCGCGCCCCATGGCGTCGGAAATGCCCTTCTCGACCGAGGGAATGAACTCCTTCGGGATGATGCCGCCGACGATCTTGTTCTCGAAGACGAGCCCGGCACCGCGCTCGCCAGGCTCCATGTTGATGACCACGTGACCGTACTGGCCGTGACCACCGGACTGGCGCACGAACTTGGCTTCGACCTTCTCCACCCGAGCCTTGACGGCCTCACGGTAAGCAACCTCGGGAGCTCCGACGTTGCAGTCGACTTTGAACTCACGCTTCAGACGATCGACGATGATCTCGAGGTGAAGCTCGCCCATCCCGGCGATGATGGTCTGGCCGGTGTCTTCGTTCGTGAAGGTGCGGAACGACGGGTCTTCGTAGGCGAGCTTCTGCAGGCTGATGCCCAGCTTGTCGAGATCCGCCTGGGTCTTGGGCTCGATCGCCACCGAGATGACCGGGTCCGGGAAGGTCATGCGCTCGAGCACGATGGGCGCCCTGTCCGAACACAGCGTGTCGCCCGTGCGGGTGTCTCGGAGGCCGACTGCGGCGTAGATGTTGCCGGCAACGCACTCCTTCAGCTCCTCGCGCTTGTTCGAGTGCATGCGCAGGATGCGGCCGATGCGCTCCTTCTTGCCGCGAGCGGGGTTCAGCACTGCCGTACCGGACGTCAGCGTGCCTGAATAGACGCGGAAGAAGGTGAGGTTGCCGACGAAGGGGTCGTTGGCAATCTTGAAGGCCAAGGCCGAAAACGGAGCGTCGTCCGACGAGGGGCGCGTCTCCTTCTGCGACTCGTCTTTGGGGTTCACCCCCTCGACCGGCGGCACGTCGACGGGCGACGGCAGGAAGTTCACCACCGCATCCAAGAGCATCTGCACGCCCTTGTTCTTGAAGGCCGAGCCACACAGGACCGGGACCCACTGAAAAGTGCAGGTAGCCTTTCGAACGGCGCCGTAGATCTCCGCCTCGGTGATCGTCGCGGGATCTTCGAGGAACTTCTCCATCACCGAGTCATCGACGTCGGCGCACGCTTCGAGCAGCTGCTCGCGGAGCTCAGTGACCTTGTCAACCAGGTCTTCGGGGATGTCGGTCCACTCGAACTTCGCGCCGAGCGAGTCGTTGTCGAAGATGGCCGCTTGCATGCGGATCAAGTCCACGATGCCGCGGTGTTCCTCTTCCACACCCACGGGCCACTGCAGCGGCACCGGGCGGCAGGCGAGGCGATCCTTCATCGAATCCAGGTTCATCTGGAAATCAGCGCCCAGCTTGTCGAGCTTGTTGATGAAGGCGATGCGCGGAACCTTGTAGCGGTCGGCCTGACGCCACACGGTCTCCGACTGGGGTTCGACGCCGTTGCCGCCGTCGAACACCGCTACCGCGCCGTCGAGCACGCGCAGGGAGCGCTCCACCTCGATGGTGAAGTCCACGTGCCCGGGCGTGTCGATGATGTTGATGCGGTGCTGCGAACTCTCGAAAGGCCCGAAATCCGTCTGCCAAAAGCAGTTGGTCGCAGCGGACGTGATCGTGATCCCCCGCTCCTGCTCCTGCTCCATCCAGTCCATCGTGGCAGCGCCGTCGTGGACTTCACCGATCTTGTGCGAGATCCCCGTGTAAAAGAGGATGCGCTCGGTCACCGTGGTCTTGCCCGCGTCGATGTGGGCCATGATCCCGATGTTTCGAGTGCGCTCGATGGGAAGCTCGCGTGCCATCTGTCTGTCTGGGACCTGTGGTCTTGATTCTGTCGGCGTGAGCGGTGGACGGGCGAAGGAGGAGTCGGCTTTCCGAACGACTCGGATCGATTCATAGACGAAACCCCTCCCGGGCTTTGGCCTCTTCCGCCTTTTGGAAGAGTGACTGGCTGCGCTTTGGCATGGCCGAGTCGGGTACCCGGAAGGGGTCGGGGTGCATCGTTTGCCGCTCGTCTGGAGCGGGACGGGGCATGCGCGCCACCGTCTTCGTGCAACCCGATCCTATGTGTGGATCGTCATGAGTCTTCGGTTCGTCTCCTCGGGTGAGGCCGCCGAAGTGCGGCCTCGAGGCTCGAGAGCCTGATGCGCAAAAACCACCGCCGAGTTTTCGGCGGTGGCATGAATCTTACCAGCGGTAGTGCGCGAAGGCCTTGTTGGCCTCGGCCATCTTGTGCGTGTCGTCACGCTTCTTCACGGCGCTACCGCGAAGCTGGGAGGCGTCGATGAGCTCGGAGGCCAGACGCTCCTTCATGGTCTTCTCCCCGCGTGCACGCGAGTAGTTGACCAACCAGCGCATGCCGAGCGCAACCCTACGCTCCGGGCGAACCTCGATCGGCACCTGGTAGTTGGCACCACCGACGCGCCGGCTCTTCACCTCGAGCTTCGGCTTGACGTTGTCGAGAGCCTTGCGAAACACCTCGAGCGGGTCTTCCTTGAAGCGCGTCGAAATGATGTCGAACGCGCCGTAGAGGATGCCCTCGGCGGTGGACTTCTTGCCGCCCAGCATCAGGGCGTTCATGAACTTCGCGACCAGCTTGTCGCGGTACTTGGGGTCGGGCGTGATCTTACGCTTCGGAACTTCGCGCCTACGGGGCATGACTCAATCCCTCTCTCAGCTCTTCGGGCGCTTCACGCCGTACTTGGACCGCTTGCGATTGCGGTTCGCCTTGTTCGTGCTGCTCGGGCCCGAAGCACCGGACGCGTCGAGCGTCCCGCGGACCACGTGGTAACGCACACCCGGCAAGTCCTTCACACGACCACCACGAATCAGCACGACGCTGTGCTCCTGGAGGTTGTGTCCCTCGCCCGGGATGTAGCTGATGACTTCCATCGAGTTGGTGAGCCGAACACGGCACACCTTGCGAAGGGCCGAGTTCGGCTTCTTCGGAGTGGTGGTGTACACGCGCACGCAAACGCCGCGCTTCTGCGGACAGGAGCGGAGCGCTGGGGAGTCCGTGCGCGCCTTCTGGCGCTCGCGGCCGTTGCGGATCAACTGCTGAATGGTAGGCATCTTCGGAATCTGCGGGCGGGCCTTCGTCGAGACCCGGTGTTCGTACGCTGGGGCGGCGCTTCGCCCAGTGAGTTTTGGTGGGCCGCGGGATGTTTCGCTCGGCGTGGCGCCATCGCGACCGTCCCGTCAACTTTGACCGAAACGCACTCCGTCCGCCGTTCGGTGGTTCAGATCCGCGGAACTTGCCGCAGAAACTGGCCAACCTGGGCTTCGGGGGAACGGGAGGGTACTTGTGGCGCTTGTCCTGTCAAGCATCGCCGAGAGCTTTCCATCGTCGGGGTGGGCAGGCCGAACGAGAGCGCGAAGCGCGCTGAAAAAAAGCCTGAATGCTTGCTCAGAGGTTTGGCGGGCCGGTCGCGGCTCTCCAGGTACGGACCCGAGCGGAGAGAGCGATTGGGGGGTGCTCCCCCCAAATCTGTCGCGAGAAGCCCGGCTACCGCGAGAAGCCGGGGGCATAGCGCGGGTCCCCGAGGAGGGCCCAGTCGAGGTGCCACGCGTCGATGACGCCATCGGTCTCGATCGCGATCGCGTCGGCACCCTCCCTCGCCGTGATGTGAGCGGCGCGCCGCGCTGACTCGATCGCCCCGGCCGGAGCGATCAGAACGAGGCGCAGGCCCCCTCGCTCAGCAAACACCTTGGCCGATGTCGAGGTCCAACTCGCGGCCTCGAAATCCGCGAGCACGGCGCGCGAAAAGAACGACGGCTCTTCTCGAAGCAAGCGGGCAGCGACGCGTCCCGTTCTTCCTTCGGAGATGAGGAGCACGCCGCCCGGTGAAACGTAGGGCCCATGCCGCCGCTTCAGCTCGTGCAACCCCTCACGCAAGGCGTCGCGTGCCTCCGCAGCTTCGCCAACCCAACACAAAACGAAAGGCTGGGAGTCCAGGGCACGAAAGAGTTCGCCGCAACGCTCTTCGCGACCCGTGAGGACCAGGGTGATCGGCCGCTGCTCCCGCGCACCCTCCGGTGCATGAAGGAACAGGCGACTACCCTCGGGACTCGAGAGAACCTCGGGTGATTCGGCTGGTCGAAGGGGCGGCGGAGGCTCGGGTGGCAACTCGGGCGCCGCCGTCGGCGTCACCGATGTAGCGACCGCCGTATCGTCAGTTCTTTCTTCACGTTTCCGACACCCCGCAACGACCGCTAGCAAGGCGAACGACCAACACAGTCGGCGACTGCAACACAAATCACTCATGTGTCGTCGCAATGCGGATCCGAGGCGGGTCACGGAGCCCACCAGCTGCCCGCAGCCCCACCCGGGCCCTCTCCGCCTAGGCCGCCTTGGCCCCCCAGATCTCCCGCGCCACCGAGACCGCCTTGACCACCTGGATTTTCGAAACCGCCGGACCCTGCAGCCCCGCCCGTAGCTACACCCCCGGTGCCGCCGGTCGTGGCGCCGCCCGTTGACGAGCCTCCGTTGGCCACGCCGCCACCCGTCGACAGACCGCCGTTTCCGTCACCGCCGTTTCCGTCACCGCCGGACCCGATGAGCCCGCCCGTACCGCCCGACACGTCGGTCGCGCCGGACTGCTCCCCCACTTCGTCGAGCACACAGGCGACGCAAAGCGAACCACCTAGCAAGAAAGCGAGAGATCTCCTCAAAGGGCGCCCGACAGGAAATGTCACGATGCCGAAGCATAACGGGAGCGCTCGGAAATTCACGTCGCCGAGCAAGCGCTAGCCACCCTTCGGGGCAGCTGGCTTTGCCGATCGGGGCAACTGCCTGTGCCGAGGCGATCAACTTTGCCCGTCCAGTCGTCTCGGAGCACAATCGCGACGCTCGCCCTTCCCCGGGGGCTTCCCGCCGACGCCATCCAGCAGATCTTCCCGGGGCTCGCGACGTCCGAAGCGGGAACGCCAAGCTGGCATGGCGGAGGGCACGCCGGCACACCTACCTTGGACCCACAAACTGTGTTGGGAGCGGAATCAACTTTTCGATCACGAACCGCCGCAATCGACCTCTTTTTGGGGACACCAGCCCCTCGGCCAACCGCTTGAGGCGCTGGATTCCCTCTGCAAGACTGCAATCTCCGCGTGACCTCTGCACCCGAAACCTCAGCTGAAGATCTCGCTGGCGCAGTCCAGCCCGGCGACGTTCTCGGCCGTTACGAGCTGCTCATGCCCATCGCAGCGGGCGGGATGGCCCAGGTCTGGGCGGCCCGGATGAAAGGCGCTCGGCAGTTTCAGAAGATCGTCGCCGTCAAGACAATGCTTCCGGAGCTCAGCGAGGACGAGCAGTTCGAACAGATGTTTCTCGACGAGGCCTCTCTGGCCTCGCAGATCCGCCACCCTAGCGTCGTGGAAATCAACGACCTCGGTGAGCAGCACGGGGTGCTTTACCTGGTCATGGAGTGGATCGAGGGTATTCCCCTCAACCAACTCATGAAGGCGGCGAAGGGCCGCGGGGGCGTGCCGACGCCGGTGGCCACGAGGATTGCGATGCAGGTGTGTGCAGGCCTGCACGCCGCGCACGAACTCACGAACGACAGGGGTGAGCTGGTCGGTCTCGTGCATCGGGACGTTTCGCCTCAGAACATCCTCGTCACCTACGACGGCGTGACCAAGGTCGTCGACTTCGGCGTCGCCAAAGCGACCGCGCTCGGTGGTGGCGCCACGGTTGCGGGACAGGTCAAGGGCAAGGTCGGGTACATGGCTCCCGAGCAGATCAAGGGCGACAAGCTCGACCGGCGCGTCGACGTCTTTGCCGTCGGCATCGTTCTGTACGCCCTAACGACTGGCAAACACCCATTCCGACGCGAGTCCGAGGCGGCGACGATGTACAACATCTGCTCGCCCCAGGCGGTCATGCAGCCGACCAAGGTGGTCCCCGACTACCCGGCCCCGCTCGAGCCCATCCTCCTCAAGGCCCTCGCCAAGGATCCGGCGGAACGCTACCCGAACTGCGACGCGCTGCTCCGCGCTCTGGACGGCCTGCCCGCCAAGCTCCGCGCCAGCTCCGACGCGGACGTCGCTAAGTTCGTGCGCGACCTCTTTGGCGACAAGCGGGCCGAAAAGAAGGCTCAGCTCGACGACGCCATCCAGCGAGCCGACGAACAGCGCCCCCGTGGCGTGGCCGTCGCCACCCTGGGAGAAGCCAGTGGTTCGTTGACGGGCCCCGGGCGCCCTTCCCTGACGACCTTGAGCGGCAATCAGGAGCTGAGCGGGATCCCGCAAATGCCGCCCTCGAACCGCAGCAAGTGGATCGGTTTCGCGGGGCTCGGCGCCCTGGCGGTGTCCGGAGGCGTGCTCTTCCAGGCCGTGGTCGGAAAGAACGCGGCCCCGGAGGTCGCTCCGCAGCCAGCGAACCAAGTGATCGAAGCGCCTTCGGTACCGGATCCGACTCCTCCGCCGGAAGAAACGAAAACTCCGGAAGAGGAAGACGAGGCGGTCAACGCTCTCGACCTAACGGATGCCGAAGAAAGCTCGGGCGACGAGAAGGCGGAAGCGGCCAAGACCGAGAAGAAGGCCCCGGCCAAAGCGAAGGTGACTTCGACCCCCGCCCCCGCTCCCAAGCCCGACCCCGCCCCCGCGCCGAAGTCGACGAAGAAGAGCTGGAAGTTCGAAGCCGGTTTCTGAGGGCAGCGCCGGGATTGCACCGCGAGCGTCGGCTCAGAACGCTCCGCTGACGGACAGCCCGCCCACGTCGGCACCAGGCGCACTACCTTGCACCGCCACGCCACCGGGGAGGGTCACGACCTCCTGGGTCCGGTTCTGGTCGAGGAAGTAGAGCGTGGCGCCGGTTCCCACGGCGACGATGCCCACCCCAAGCGTCACCCAACCCACGGTCGACAAGGTTTCCGCTTTGGAGTGGCGGTCACGCGCTTCGGAGGTCACGTCGGAGCCCACGACCTCGGGGCGGCAGTTGTTGTTGGGGCAGTGGTCCTCGAGCCAAGCGACTTCCTGCTGGTGCAGGAAGAACGACACGCCGGACCCGAGCAAGAACACACCGCCCGCACCTCCAATCACGTACGGCAAGATCCTGAACTTGGGTCCGTCATTTGCCGGCGGCGCTGCGGACGTCGGCGCGCCGACACCCACCGCAACCTTCTGCTCCCCAGAATCGACGGGAGTGAGGGTGACGGTGACGGTGCGCCTCTCTTCTTCGGCGACGTCGACGGTTTGACTGAACGACTCGTAACCCGGGGCGCGGGCCGCGATGGTGTGCGGCCCGGGATCGATGGGCACGTCCACGCCGATGGAGCTGTTGCCGAGGGAAACGCCGTCGAGCTCCACCGATGCGGCCCGGGCACCTTCGCCGCGCTTGATCACCAGCTTCGGGATCCGCGCCTTGAGGCTCTCGACGGAGCTCTGCACTTCCTCCACGAAACCCTCGGCCATTTCTTCCGAATCTGCCAAAGCGAGCTCGTACCCGCCGAGGGCCGCGACCAACTTGCCGAGTTTCTCCTCACAGGCGGCGATGTGGTAGCGGACCTGCGGAGTCATCCGAACCGATCCGACCTCGCGAAACAGCTGCAGCGCCCCCGCCCAGTCGCCGGCGTGCTCGAGCTCGATGGCTTGCTGAAACTTGGCTCGCGCCTGAGACAGGGTTTTCTTGTCCTGCGCGCGGGCATCGGGAGTGAGGGTGCTCGTTCCGCAAACACAAGCAAAGATCAGTGCGGCGTGGCCGAGGGTTCTTCGAAGCATGAGGACGTCCGAGGGGCACTCTACCCAACTATCGATGGCAGAGGGAGCGTCTGCCAGTCGAGGTGGGCGTTCGGTGGACCGTGTGCTCCCACCTCTTCCCAAAAGTGAGGCAACGCATTTTCATCACCCCTCGCACGAACCATAAGACGTTGTGACAGAGGTACCCCGAGCAGCCAACGCGATCGCTTTCGGCGGTCGTGGGGGAAAAGCGGAGCGCGTTCAAAGAGACAAGCGCCTCCCGCTGCCAGGGTGTAACGATTCTCAGTAGAATGTGAGTAATGGAGGCAGATGTGAGCTCCGACGAGTTGACCCCCCGTGTGATTGTCGTGATGGGCGTAAGCGGTGCAGGAAAGACCTCACTCGGCCGTGCGCTGGCGTCGGCGCTCGGCTGGCGCTTCGAAGACGGCGACGACTACCACTCGGAAGAAAGCGTGCAGAAAATGAGTGCGGGAACGCCCCTAAACGATGACGACCGA
>JBNKGC010000233.1:0-8591 GCA_050289625.1 Polyangiaceae bacterium
GTCGCGACAAACGGTAAACCGTTTGTCGCTCTAGTGGCTTTCGAGCTATCGACGTGTCCATGCTCGACGACGCGGAGCTCTACGAACGCCTGCACACAGGCACCCCGGGGGACTTGGAGCTCTACGTCCGCGCATGCAGCGGCGCCGCCCGAGTGCTCGAATTGGGAAGCGGAGCGGGGCGCGTCGCGACCTGCCTCGCGCGGAATCTCCCCGAAATCTCCGTCACCGGTCTCGAGCTCGACCCTGCGCTGCTCGCGCGTGCCCAGACTGCCATCGAGGCCCTGCCAGCTGAAACCCGCGCGCGCGTGCAGATGGTCCAGGGCGACATGCGAAAGTTCCGGTTTTCGGAACCCTTCGACCGCATCCTCCTTCCTTACAACGGCCTCTACTGTCTCGGAGGGGCAACCGCCGCCCTCGCCTGCTTTCGCGCCTGCGCGGATCAACTGACCCCCGAGGGAGAACTCTGGCTCGACGTGTACTCCGTCGACGCGTTCCACGCGGAAGCACCGAGCGGCGACGAAGCACCCGAGGACGACGACGAACCGGTGGCCCGGATCGAGATCGACGGACAGTTGCTCGACGTACTCGAGCGGAGCAGCTGGCTGAGGGACCAGCAGGAGCTCCGGGTGACCTACGAAGTTCGCGGTTCTCGCAACCAGATCATTGGGCGACAGCAGCTGACCCATCACTATCTGACCTCACCCGAAGTGTTCGAGCTCCTCGACACCGCAGGCTTCGAGGTGGCGGCAGCCTGGGGCGACTTCGAGGGGGCTCCGTTCGACGAGGACACGGATCACCTGATCGTCGTCGCTGAGCCGAAGCGCTGACGAGGCGCACCGCACTAGCCCATTCGTGGCCGCCCCAGACGGGGTGTTCCCCGCCGAGCAGCGGCCGTTGGTGTGGCATGGTGTGGAGGGGGAGGGGGCCATGGCGTCCGAGTCCAAGGTTCTGATCGTCGACGACCAGGAAGCCATCTGTACGGCACTCTCGGTCTTGTTCGACGTCCACGGCATTCCGTCGTGCACGGTGACTACCCCCGCAGATGCGTTGGTGGCGGTGCGCGACGACGACATAGGTGCGGTCGTCCAGGACATGAACTTCAGTCAGGACACGACCAGCGGTGAAGAGGGCATGGCTCTCTTCCGACAGATTCACGAGCACGATCCCGATTTGCCCGTGCTGCTCATGACCGCTTGGACTTCGCTCGAGACGGCGGTGCAACTGGTCAAGGAAGGCGCCGAGGACTACTTCGGCAAGCCTTGGGACGACGACAAGCTCGTCAACAGCGTTCGGCGTCTCCTCCGCGTGAGGAAGCTTCGACTGGAACACAAACGGCTCAAGGCGCACGACGATCGCGCGCGGCGCAAACTCGCGGAACGCGCGGACCTCTGCGGGATCGTCTACGCGAGCTCGGAAATGCAGCAGGTCCTCACCTTGGCAACGAACGTCGCGCCGAGCGACGCCGCCGTCCTGATCACGGGACCCAATGGTGCGGGCAAGGAAAAGGTGGCCCAGGTCATCCAGGCCAACTCCCGGCGCAAGGACAAGCCCTTCTTGACCGTAAACGCCGGCGGCCTGCCGGACGAGCTCCTCGAAGCAGAACTTTTCGGTGCCGAGCCAGGGGCGTACACGGGCGCGAAAACCAGGCGAGAGGGGCGCTTCGAGGCAGCCGACGGTGGGACCTTGTTCCTCGACGAGATCGGCAACCTGTCGCTCAAAGGTCAGATGAAGTTGCTTCGCGTCCTGCAGACGGGGGAGTTCGAACGCCTCGGGAGCAACAAGACGCAGAAGGTCGACGTGCGCATCGTCAGCGCCACCAACGCCGATCTCAAGGCGCAGATCGCCGACGGGACCTTCCGGGAAGACCTGTATTTTCGTCTGGCCGTCATCGAGATTCACATCCCTCCGCTCCGGGATCGCCCCGACGACATCCTGCCCCTCGCGGAGTGGCTGCTGCCGCAATTTCCGGCTCCAAACGGCTCACGAAAGATCTTGAGCGGCGAGGCACAAGAGAGCTTGCTCGCCTACGAGTGGCCGGGCAACGTGCGTGAGCTTCAAAACCGCATTCAACGGGCGAGTCTGACGGCGCGCGGCCCGGAGATCACCTCGCAAGATCTCGGCTTGGACGAAGCGCAGCTGTCGCAGCAAAAGCCGAGTTCACCTCCTGGTCCGCCATCGAGCGCCGAGGAGTCCGACCCCGAGCGACGAGAAATCGAGGAAGCCCTCGCTCGCGCCAAGGGAGTGATCAGTCGCGCGGCGGCCGACCTCGGTTTGAGTCGGCAGGCGCTCTATCGACGCATGAGCCGTTTGGGGATATCGGTCGAGCGTCGCTGGAGTCCGCGCTAGTGCCATGATCAACCGAAGGCATCGAAGCAAGGGGAGCGATACCCCTTCTCCGTCGGACGACTCCGGGATCTACGCACATGTGCGGGAGTCGGTGAGGCACGTTCGTCGCGTTCAGGGAGTCTTGGGCCTTCTGGTGATGGTGGCTTTCATGATTCTGACCTGGGTCACCTACAATCAGGTGACCCAGCAGCTCCGCGATCAGGTCGCGCAAAAGCTCGAGGCACTCCTGCAAGCCAACGTCACTGCGGTCCAACTCTGGCTCGAAGCACAGCGAAAGACCGTGGAAGATACGGCGAAGGCGCCCGGCATCGTCGAAGTCACCGAGCGCATCGTGGACTCGAAGGGAGAAGCCCAGGAGAAAGCCCGAGCCGACCTCGACGAACGCCTACGGCCACTGATGACTCCCGGTCGCGAATACGCGCTTCTGAGCCTCGACCGCAAAGTCCTCGCGTCTTCCGTAGCGCGGGTCGTGGGGGAAACGGCCGATCCCGACGCACTCCTGGAACGGGTCATCGACCTAGGTAGCGCGGTGAGCGGGCCTCGTCCGCGCATGCTGGCCCACGATCCGGAGGAACAGAGCGAGGTCGTGGTCGCGGCGGGCGCGATGGTGGGAACACCTCCGCAAGCGATCCTCGTGTATGCCACGGACGTCGCGCCTTTCGTCCGCCGCATCCGCGTCGCGCGCTGGGGGGAATCGGGTGAGGTCTACGCCTTCGACCGCAACGGAGTGATGCTCACGCCGAGCCGCTTCGGTGACATCCTGCGAAGAGCTCGCGTCATTCCCTCGAACGTCGAGAGTTCTGCCCTCGAGATGCGGATCGTCTCACCGGGAGTCGACCTCACCGCCGGCGAAGAAGTCTCCCCCGAATCACTGGAAAACCGACCCCTCACCGTGATGGCCGCCGAAGCTACGCGGGGTGAATCTGGCGAGAACGTGTCCGGGTATCGAGGCTACTTGGGTAACGAGGTCGTGGGAGCCTGGACCTGGCTCGAGGAGTACGACTTCGGCGTCGCCACTGAGGTGTCCTCGAACGACGCTTTAGCCTCGGTCGCCGTTCTGCAACGCTCCTACGCGCTGCTCGTCGCGCTAGCCGCGTTCGCAATGCTCGGCTTTGGGTTACTCGGCCGCTGGCACCTTCGACTCCGCGACGAATCCAGTCTCGTGAGCCAACGACTCGATCGACTGGCCCGCGCGATTCAACCCCTTTCCGCTGCCCTGGAGAACGAGCCGGCGGCGGTTCTCCTCGCGAATCAAAAGCTCGAAGTGATCTATGCCAATCCCGCGGCGACCGTCTTCTTCCGGCACACGGGGCCCTTCGTCGGAACCCGAGTGAACGACCTCTTCGCGTCCCTTTCGCCCGAGCTCCGCGAGGCCCTCCTCGAAGGTCGAGACACCATCGTGTCCCGGAGCAACGACGGGAGCGAGGAGACCGTCCTGGTAACCACTCGGGAAATGAACCTCGAGGGAAAACCCCACGCCCTGTACACGCTCCGGCCGATCACTCGCGAGGTGAGACGGCAGGAAGTCGAACATTGGAAGAAGCTCATCCGCATCCTGAGTCACGAGCTCAACAACGCGCTGGCTCCCATCACTTCGCTCGTCACATCCGCGAAAAAGTTGGCGAAGCAGGGAGACTGCTCACCTCAACTCGACCGCGCCCTGGACACGATCTCCGACCGCACGTCGCACCTGCTCGGCTTCCTCGAGACGTACCGAAGCGTCGCTCGGTTGCCACGACCCTCCCCGAAGGAGGTGGCGTGGGAACCGTTCATCCGAGGCCTCGAAGCGTCGGCGAACTTTCAGCTCGACGGCTCCTTTCCTGCGCGAGCGGGCTACTTCGACCCGGCCCAGATCGAACGAGTGCTCGAGAATCTCCTCAAGAACGCTGTCGAGGCGGGGAGTCCTCCCGAAGAAACTCTGCTCCGGGTCGACGACGAAGAGGGGGGGATGCGCATTCAGGTGCTCGACCGGGGATCCGGGATGAGAAAGCAGGTTCTCGAGCAGGCGATGCTCCCCTTCTATTCGACGAAGCGCTCCGGAACCGGCGTGGGTCTCGCCCTGTCGCGGGAGATCGTCGAAGCGCACGGGGGCCGCCTCACGCTCGCCAATCGCGACGGTGGAGGCACCGTGGCCACTTGTTTCCTACCGCATCGCTCGGAAACGCTGTACGGAACCAGCCAGTGAGTGGGTAAAGGACTCCCCCGCCTCGCGGCAGACCCTTTCAAGCTCCGACGCGTTCGCCGAGGACGAAAGAACGGGAGTAACCGCTGGTTCGATTCTCGATGTGGACCTTGATCACTCCCGTCGAGGCGTATTCGTACGTCTCCACGATCTCCTCCTCGCTGAGGCGTTCGCTGCGCTCCCGACAGTGCATCTCGAGCTCGCTGCAGTCGACGAGTTCCGGATCGTACGGAAAGAGAACGTTACCCCACGGGGTGAGATCGCCCTTGGGCTGCAGTGCCTCGTCGAGACCGGTGCACTCGACGAAGCGCAGACGACCCACGGAGTGCGCCGGGCGGTAGGACCGACTCACCAGGATGGGCCCATCGGTCTTGCCGCCGAGCTGTTTGGAGATGATCGGATCGAACACCTTTTCGCGCCCCCGCTCCGCTTCACGCCACACACCGAAATGGCGCGTGGGCGCCTCGTGCACGAAGATCTCCGCTTCCGGATCCGCAGCGATGGCGAGACCGACTGCGGTCGCAGCATGAGGTTGTGGAGCGAGCTGGAGCTTCCGCTTGAAGCGCTGGCGGAGAGCTCGAATGACGGCGGGAAACTGCACGCTGCCCCCGACCAGGTACACCGCACCAAGTTCCCGCGCGTTCTCTGGATCGATCCCGTGGTGACGGAGGCCATCGAAGACTTCGTCGAGGAGCGCAGTGGTCCGGTCGATGAGGGGTATGGCTGCCTCGTAAATCGGACCGACGTCGAGAACCACGGATCCGACGTCGCAGACTCCGCCCAAATCGACGAGCAGCTTGCGCGAGGCGGTGGAAAGAGTCTCCTTGGCCAGTCGGCACCGCTCGAGCAGCCGGGTCCACAAACGCTCCCCCAATTCTTCGCGGGTGCTGCCCAATTCATCGAGCACGGCTTGGGCCACCAGGGCGTCGAAGTCGTTTCCTCCGAGACGAGTGATTCCCTCCGAAGCGAGGAGGTCGAAACGACGGTCGAGCAACGAAACCGCCGCCGTGTCGAAGGTGCCACCGCCCATGTCGTAGACGACGACGTAGCGTTTGGGACTTCGACTGCTCAGAGCACTCAGTGTGTTCTTCGCGAATTCGATGGCCGATGCGGTGGGTTCGTTGATCAGGCCCAAGACCTGAAAACCGGCCCGCTGAAAGGCCTCGATCGTGAGGTAGCGTTGGCGGGTGCTGGCGCTGGCCGGCACCGCAATCATCGCTTCCAATGGCTCGAGCGGAGAAATCTCCAGGTTGGAGTGCTCGAGCATCATGCGCCGTACGTAACGGAGGTACGCCGTGGTGAGCTCGAGGGCCGACACGTCCGGATGCGGCCAACCGCGAACCGGCTCGTCGGGCGCAACACCAGTGACAGCCTGTTTGACTGACCGGATCAGCATCAGTTCTGGATCCGCCGCGGCATCGGTCCCGAAGCGCAGCGCGCCACCCTCGACGGCAGCCACACCCGGCAGGTAGTCGCGAAACCCTTCCGTCGTATCGAAGCTGACAACGGGGTAGCGGCCGCCGTGTGGGGCGGCCACCACGGTGCGTGTCGTTCCGAAATCGATTCCCAATCGCATCGCCGAGATCCCTGGCTCCTGTGGGTGGGTTCGAACCACCCGCGTGAGCGATGGTACCGGGGCTCCGCCGCGGCGTCATATTTTCAGGGCGCTTATGCTGGTAGGGGGGCGGCCCCGCCCCCCTTGTTGTTGTGGCGAACCCGCGACTCCTCACCCCACGGTCCGCCGGGTCTCCGGCGGCTCGCGAGGGGGCTCGCTCCCCGGCGGGGAAGCGGCGCCTCGTCACTCCTCAGGCTGCGCCCTGCGGGCTTCGCCTTCGCGTGCCTCGGGTTGTTCCACGACGACAAGCTCCCCCCGACCACCCGTCGCCCGCCGGCATGCGCCTACGGAAGCAACAATCTCGTCACCTGACTCAAGACAGTTGCTCACCCCACGGTCCGCCGGAAAATCCGGCGGCTCGCAATGGGGCTTGCTCGCCGGCGGTTTTCCGCGCCTCGTCACTCCTCGCCCTGCGGGCTCGCGTGCCTTGGTTTGTTCCTGCGAAGCGGGCTCGTTGTGTGCCTCGGTTGGTTTCTGCGCGGCCAGGGGCCTTCGAGGCGGCGTCCCTTCCTCCCCCTCGTGCGCGCAGCGCGCAGCGCGAGCACACGTCAGGGGGAGGCGGAGCCTTCCGCAGGCGAAGCCGAGGACAGGCTCCGGGCGGGGGCTGGCCCTAGCCCCCGACAGGATTGCCCAGCCGCAACGCACCGGAAATCCTGGTGTTCATCACAAGCCGGGCCAGGCGGGTCCCGCTGCTATACTCCCTCCGTGCGTCTTCCTTACCATGGGGCCATTCTGCTGATTCTCATTGCCGTCGGAGCAGCGGGCTCGGCAGCTTGCGACCTGCAGGCCAACCTGACGGATCTGGGCGATACGCTTCTCGATCCAGACGCCGCGCTGATTGATGCCCCCGGGCGAAAGCTCGCATCGGGGCACTACTCTCGTCTCGAACTCGATGGCTCGCTCGAGACCGGAGGATGGGTGTTGGCACGGCGTCACGACGTCGACCCGGAGGCTCTCGCCATCGTCTCCTTCATCGGTGACGGTTCTTGTGAGGTCGCTCCCATGCAGAAGTTCGAGCGCGTTTCGAGCCGAATCGACGTCGCGCTTCCTGGTCTCGTGGCGGTGCAGCAATCCGCCGACGAGCAGGGGATGGGTCGAGTGAGTTTCGTCGGGTTCGACTGCAAAGAGAGACTCGAGGCGCTGCCGAATGCCGGACTTCCCAGCGTACTGTTTCCCCGTTCCGCTCCCCGCGGCCTTCTGACTCTCACGAACGAAAGTCAGCTCGTGCTCGTCGATGCCGTGGCGGGAAAGGTCGTCGACGTCGCCTCGCAGGTTGATGTCGGCCGCACCGAGTCGAGCTACCTTTGGACCCTCGAGCAGGGTGAGGCCGTCGTTTACGCCTCGACTCTCGTAGAAACCGCACGTTTCGGGCAGGGCGTTCGGGAGTTGGTCGTCCTCGGCGGCTCGAAGGCTCCGAGCGCTGCCTACGTCGACGACACGGGCCTCCACTTGGCGACGGTTGCCGACGGCAGCACGGAACTCGTAGCCGAAGACGCCTGCGCTCCGGCTTCACTCGGGAGCCAGGTGATCGCCTATTTTTCGCCCTGTGCGGAACGTCGACTCCGTCTCTCGGTACCCGGCACTTTGTTGCAAAAAGAGGAGGAACGGGTTGATGTCGAGATCGCGAGCGAAGTCAGCTCGCACGCCCAGGCGCTGCCCTTTTGGCAGGGCAAGGACAGCATGCTCCTCTACCTCACCAACTCCGATGCGAACGCGGACGATGGGACGTTGCATGTCGTGCGACTCCTCGAACCCGATGCAGCAGAAGCCATCGAAGAGGACGTCTCGCTCCGGGGTGGAGCCATCTACGTGGACTGGAACGGCCGCAGCGGACGGCTCGTCACACCGCGCTACCGGTCGACGAATGGCCGTTCGGAGTTCGTCGAACTCCAAAGCGTCGCCGAGAGAGTCGCTCAAGTACCGGGAGGCTCCCCCACGTCGAGCCGTGGGGTGCTGGCGAACTTCGACGGCGAGACGGGCGACCTACTCGACGTCGATATCGTCGACGGACAATACGCCTCGACCGTCATCGCCGAACGAGTGCCGGTGCAGAACCAGGCAGCATCTCCGGACGGGGACATCGCCTTCGTCGGAGACTTCGATGGGAGCAGCGGCTCCGTCTACCTGATCCGCAAGGACGAAGCCCCCCGTGTCGTGGCGCAGAAGGCCATTGTGGGAACCCTCCGTTTTCTCGAGCAACCGAAGGCGGTTGCATTCCTCGCGCAGAGTTCCGAACCGGGCGAGGCGCTTTTGCGCGCCTGGCTCCTTGAAGCCCAGCTCGAGCTCCAGATCTCCGAAGGAGTCTCGGAGTACCGCGAGCTCCCCTGGCCCTCCCCCGGCCTGCTCTACGCAATTCCTGGCGGGGAGCGCGCGGGGATTTGGTTTGCCAAGGCTAGGTAGATCTCGGCGCGAAATGGCGCTTCGAGCGTCGCGCACCCGCAAGCGGTG
>JBNKGC010000234.1:0-8543 GCA_050289625.1 Polyangiaceae bacterium
CCGTTGCCGACTCGAGTCCAGCCCGCAGTCGAAACTCGCAGCCTGCCCTGTGCTTCTCGG
Source organism: Polyangiaceae bacterium (assembly GCA_050289625.1). GTDB lineage: Bacteria > Myxococcota_A > Polyangia > Polyangiales > Polyangiaceae > NIC37A-2. The sequence goes on from JBNKGC010000234.1 coordinate 61, forward strand.
GCAGTCCGTCCGCCAGGGTCGGATAGGGTTGGGCACGGGAGTCGAGCTCGAACAGGGGATCGAAGACGGCGGCCCCCAAAATCGCGGAGTCCAGGTCGTCGAGCTCGTGAGGGTCGAGGCGGTCGAGAGGGAGCGGCAGACGCAGGCGCAAGATGCCGCCGTATCGGGGACGGTCCATCGCGTGCGCTCGGTCGACCAGGACGAGCCCGGTCGTCCCGGCGACGCAGGCGAGGCCGAGGACCTGCCGTCTCGGGAGGCGACTCATCGGAGGATCCAAATCTTGTCGTCCGTCGCTGCGACGATGGGAGCCAAGCCTTCACCCATCCAGGGGCAAACCGCCAGAGCACGGACGCTCGACAAAGGAAGCTCCGCCCGGCGCTCGAGAGCGCGATCGACGTGCCATGTGTCGATGGTGAGCCCGTCCTCGCCCGGCTCGAAGGTGGGCCGGCTCGCGATCACTTCAGGCAGACCGTCGCCATCGAGGTCACCGATCGCGAGCTGAGCACCGACCTGGGGCACTTCGGCGCGCAGGCCCGTGCTGTCCGTGAGGAGCGCCCGTTCGTCGACGCGCGCGAAGCTGACCTCGTGGGCCACACCGCGGGCGTCGATGATGTGTGCCGAAGCAAACGCATCGGCCACGCCCTCCTGCGTCACACTCAGCGGCGGACGCTCGTCGAAACAGCTCCGAAGTCGGAGGGCGGTTCCCGTCGCTTCGACCGCCGAACACCCGCCTCCGGACCAAGGAAGGGCACGTTTCGTCTTCTCGACCAGGGTCAGATCCGGCTTCAGGCGAACCAGATGCTCGCGATCACTCGAACCCACGTCGATGAAGCCATCGCCCACCCTTGCGCTCGCCAGGGGCGCCCGCAGGGGAGTCCGGGCGATGGGCGACAGGTCGCTCCATTCGGCAAGCGCCTCGGCGCGAAACTGCCCGGCCGCAATGCGACCCACGGTGATGCGCCGTCGGCCGACCACGACCAGTTCGGCAGCACCATCTCCGTTGGTGTCGCCGCAAGCGAGAGCTACAGCACTCGCGTCCGGCGTTTCGACAGCGTCGCGCTTCGTGATCACCAGCGGTGCGCGCGAAAAAAAAGACCGGATTTCAGCGTCGGCGGGGCGTTCCGCGTACGCGTGCGCGAGTGGTCCTCCGGGAGGGTTCTTCACGCGATCCCAGAAGCGGCGCGCCTGCATGTACACGTCGGCCGTTACCCGCAGGGTGCCGCCGTCGAGCTCGGGGGTGAGATAGACGAGGGGCGCGCGTCGCTCGGTCAGAGCGCGTGCGGCCCCGAGCGAGACCGAATTCGGGTGCGCTGTGAAGCCCGATCCGAGTTGCCCCGTGATCACCACGGCGATCCGCTGGTTGAGCTCCTCGGATCGTTCCAAGGGCCGGGGAGTGTCGATGGGGGCGATTGCCACCAGACCGGGGTCCAAGGACCCCAGCTCTCGGGCGAGCTCGCAGCCGATCTCGCTGAGGGCGTTTCGTTCACCGACCGGGCATGCGCGGCGTCGAACGCTCGGTTGCGCGTGCGCCTCGGTTGGCTTTGACTGCGCGCGGGCCAGCATGGGCAAGAGGCAGCCGGTGAGCAGGAGTGCACTGTGAAAAATGCGGCGGGGACAGAGCATGGAAAGTGATTTGGCCGAATGGGGCACGCTGAAGCGCCCGAAGATCCGAATCTTGTGTTAATCGGTAGACGATTTGTCGATCCGAGACTCCGTTCGTCAATCCCTTCTTGTTCCGGTCCTCGCTGCGCTTGCCATCTGCACTTCGAGCTACTCCGCTTCGGCGCAGTGCGTCGACGAGGCTCTCAAGGAGCAATTGGTCGGCAAACGCGCCTATCGGGGCGTGGTCGAACGAAAAATCCAGAAAGCGCTTCGCCACGAGTTTACGCCGATCGGGGGGTGGTATGCGGCCGATCTGTCCGACGGTGCCCCGATTTACGGGGGGGCCTACACCTTCCACTTCACGGAAGACCTGGGCCTCGAAGCGAGCTACCTGCGCACCCAGCAGAACTTCGAGTTCTTGAACAGCATCGTGGATTCGAATCAGGGACTCGTGCAGATCACGGCGCCCGATTCGGAGCTCTTGCAGTACTTCATGGGCAACCTCGTCTGGTCGCTCGCCTACGGGAAGGTCCGATGGCTGGGCGGGGCGATCGGTCGCTTCGACTTCCATGTGAACCTCGGGGCGGGCGCGGCCGTGGAACCGGGGGAGCGTGGTCTCACGGGTTCGGCCGGCTTCGGCATGAACTTCTACTTCACCGAGTGGCTCGCCCTGCGCGTCGATGCCCGCGACTACATCCGCCAGATGAAGCGCCAACGTCTCGGCGTCGAAAAAATCGTGAACGACATCGCAGTGCTCGGGGGCCTGAGCGTGTTCGTGCCGTTCTCGAACTAAGGTCCGGCTTCAGCCGCGGTTCCGCTTCGACTCGACCCGGTCGTGCTCCGTCCGAGCGAGGCTCAGATTTCGTGGCACACGGGCGGATCGGGCTCCGTGGCGCAAAGGTGAGCGACGTCCGACAGGGTGCGCTGGGTCTGGGGATGAGTTCTTCCGAGGACGCGTTCCTCGATGCGGAGCGCGCGCTCGTACATGTCGAGGGCGCTTGCATACTCTCCTCTTGCGGCGTGAGCCGCTCCCTCGGCGCTGTAGGCTTCGGCGGTTCGAAGCTCCGGATCGGGCGGGTCCGCGGGTGAGGCGAATTGATTGGCCTGATCCCCACCCCCGCTGTGCTGTAGCGCGGTTCCGGCGAGTGCAGTTCCGGCCCCGGCGATGATCAGCGCGGCACCCGCGACCTTGGCGTCGCCTGCGGCCTCCCGACAGTTCGCGGAGAGGTGATACCGCTCTCCCGGCACGCCTCGCGGCTCGCAACGATCGCTGGCGAGGATGGCGCCGGTCGCGACACCAGCGGCGCCTGCGACCGTGAGGGCCTGCCCCGTTTGCTTCTGGCTCGAGCAGGCAGGAAGGAGGGCCGTGCACAAAAGCGCGACGGTGGCGGTCAATTGGGCGGCGGGGAGCAGGGGACGACGAGACACGGATCGGGACCTCGAGATGATCTTCGAGTAGCAAGAAGGGCGCCAGATGCACGCCGGTGCGGGTGCCCGAGCGGTGCTGCTCCAGGGCCCGCGGGCCCCACGCCCGTTCGCTCCGTTCGCTCCGTTCGGCGAGTCGGGTTCGAATCGATCTGCCGGAGCCCGAGCTCGTGTGAACCTGTTCGTGTGAACCTGTTCGTGTGAACCTGGTGCGACAGTCGTCCTTGTGAGTGATGCACGAAGTATCCGCACGGCCCAATTGGTACGCCCGGCGCTTCGCGTCGCCCACGACAGCGACCCACGAGCTTGAGGACGCGCCCCTTCGCGTGTCGGAGGCGGACCGGGGTCTCAGAATGAGCCGGACAGACTCAGCCCGGGACCGGGCGCTCGGGAGAAGCCGAAGCCGGGAGTTTCGGGGCTGAGGCTGGGGCGTTCGCGCAGTGCGCGATTGTAGCGTTCGGCGAACTCGGAGGCCTTCACCTGCGAGATGTTGTGGCTGCGTGGGCTGCCGTTCGGCATCGCGTAGAAAACGATGCTCACTGTGGTGCCGCCGAGCAGCATGCTACCGCCGAAGAAGTACAGGAAAAACGAGGAGTCGGAAGTCGTCGTGCCCGACGGCGCGTCGCGGGTTCCGGTGCAACCATCCTCGAGGGGACCACCATTGAGCCAGTAGTCGTCGGCCGTGCAGTCCCGCGTTGCCGTGAGCGCGCCTAGCGTCACCAGGGCCGCCCCCGCAACGAATAGTGGAGCGCCGATCCACTTGACGAACTTCATGCGGCGGTGCTCCCAGTATTTGTTGAGCTCGGCCGAGCCGGTGACGTCGGCGTAGCGCTCGATGAATTCGTTCTCGGTGATGTGCTTTCCAGTTCCGTCGACGAAGGTGTATCCGTCGGAAGAACCGAGGACGAGAATGCGCGAGTCCCCATAGGCTCGCCTTGCCCCTTCCGTCATCGACTCGATGTCTCGGTCGTCGATGCCGTCGGCGTTCGTGACGGGGCGCCGGGAGGCGGTTCTGCCGACCCCGGCGGAACCGGAAGCTCCGTGGTGGGGATGGACCGACGCGGCAACCCAGCCCTGGATTCTGCGACTTTGCAGAACTTGCATCTGACCGCTCGCGCCGAGCGTCGCCGTCCCGACCGGGGTCCCGACGGATCCTTGGCTCGCTTCGGCGGCCGCGTACTCTCCGAAGCCGTAGACGAGGGAGCTGACGAAGCCGTACCCGCAGTTCGTCTGCGCGCAGCAGGCTTCGTAGTCAGTCGTGTCGTTGACGGTGAGCTCCTCGCTCGTGCGAAGATCGTAGGTGAGGTGCGTGGCCCGGGAAGCGCTGGCGCCGAAGCCGAACGATTCCAGAAGCCGGGCATCGACGTTGGCTTGATCGCCCATGGAGTCCACGTAGTGGCTCTCGAGCGCGGTGCGCGTGGCCGGGGTCAAATACTGGCCACATGGGTTTGGGCGCGTGTACGCAAACAGATCTGCGCCGGGCGGTGGTTGGCGGACGACCAAGCGGCCGAGGAGCGAGGAATCGTCGCCCGGAAGCGGCAACAGCACCATCGAGGGCCCAAGCGCCGCCTGCATTTTCGAGCGCTCGTTCTGGACGACGTTACTCGGCCCTTCGGGCTCTGGGGGTCCAGCGCATCCTGACACCGAAAGCGAGATCGCGAGACCGAGGGCGATCCTTCGGCGCAGGAGACGCTCGCGAAGGCTCACCAAAACGCTCCCCGAACCTGGACGCCAGCCGCCGGGGAGGAGGAACGGTTGCGGACTCGCTCGAGCAGGAGCTCGTTGTAGCGCGTGACGTGCTCGTGAGCTTCGAACTCGGTCATCGAATGCTGCTTCGGGGTGCCATCGGGGAGAGCGAGGAAGGTGATGGTGCAGGTCAAACCGGCAATCCCGAGCATCCCGCCGAAGAAGTACCCCATCATCCGAAACGCTTCATCCGAGTGGTCGTCGCCCTCGATCAACGTGGCGCCACCGATCATCGCCGTTCCGACGACGAGCATGGGGAGTCCGGCTCCGAGTGCCATGCCGAGGTTTCGGTGCTTCCAGTAGCCGTCGAGATCGTCGCGACCGGAAACGTCCTCGTAGCGATTGATGAACTCGTTTTCGGTGATGTGCTTTCCGGAGGAGTCCACGAAGGCGAAATCTTTTCCGGTCCCCAGCACCAGAATCTTCCCGAGATCGAAGGCCCTCTGCTGTGAAAACGTCAGCGACTCGAGGCCACCTCCAGCGAGACTTTCCGACGGCGGCGTGAGGCGTGGCATCCCGACGGCAGGCTGCAGCGCGGGATGAACCGGTGTCGGTTGCACCGGCACGGCCACGACCCGCGGCCGCGGGGGGCCAGGAGGCCGCTCGGGGGGCGTGCCCTGCGGAGGAGTTCCCGGCAGGGTGGTGCTCTGGAGAGGAGGGTTTCCCTCAGCCGTGGGCGGCTCGCCTGGCAACCCTGGCGAGGACTCGGGCAGCGAGCGGGCCGTGACCGGGCCGCTCGGGAATGTCATCTCGCCGTCGGGTGGTCCTTCGCCTGGAGCGGCCCGCGCCAGTTTGCCCGGGTTGTCGGACTCGACCGCCGCGGGTTCCACGGTTGCTTCAGCACCGGCGGAGGAGACCGCTGGGGCCCCGGGCTTGATCGGAGCCGCGACGGCCGGCGGCAGCGCGCTCGGTGCGACTGCCAAGGGCGCGCGAGTCAGACCCACCGAGGCCGCCAACCAACCGCGCACTTTGCGCGACTGAAGCACTCGGAACTCGCCCCCACTTCCCAAATCCACGACGCCGATGCGAGCGCCCACTTCGCCGTGGGCGCGTTCTGCCGACGCATACTCCCCTTCGCCGTAGACGAGGGAGCTCACGAAACCATAACCACACTCGTATTGTGTACAGCAGGCCTCGTACTCGAGGGTGTCCGTGACCACGAGTTGGCGCGTCGTGCTCACCGAGTACGCGAGGTGCGTGGCACGCCCGGCCGATGCGCCGAAGCCGAAGTTCGTCAGGATGCTCCCGTTGACTTCGGCGGAGTCGCCCATCGCGTCTACGAACTGGCTCTCGAGGCGCGTTTCCCTTGGTTGGCTCAGGTGCTGTGCGCAGGGGTTCGGTCGTGTGAACGGTTCGATGTCTGCTCCCCGCGGAGGAAGCTGCATCACGATGCGACCGAGCAGGGACGTGTCGTCGCCCGGGAGCGGAATGAGGTACTTCGACGGGCCGAGGGCGGCACTGAATGAACGCTGTTGCTCTTGACGCGCGTCGGACGCAGGCGCGCCGCCAGGTCCGTGAGCGCAGGCAACCACCCAGGGCAGTGCGATCAGGAAACCGGGTGTTTGCCGAATGCGCATGAGAGCTGGAATTTACTCCGGGCGGGTCTGGAGAGTCCATGCTCGGTCCCTCGACCGTCGGATCAGAAATTAACGACCCACTGTCAGTCATGACTCACACGAGAGAGCGCATCTCTGTCACTGAGCGCAGTGCGCCCTCGTTCCGTCCCGCCCGCTCGTCTCGCGCGAAAAGTGGAGACGAAAAATTCGGTAGGGAAACGTGCGCGAGTCTCGTCGTTGCACACGACGGAAGCAGATGTGTGCCTCTATTCTTCACCGACCCGATAGAGGTTGGTTTCGCGACCGAGGGCCGCCGGAAAGAGAGCGCGCAGCGCCGCGCTCAGTTCACCCCGTGAATGCCGGAAACGTTCGGGTGGTCCCCAGAGATGGTTCGACGTGTCGACGGGCGCTCGGATGCCCCACAACCCTCGGTCGCGCCGTTCGGGGGTGCCGTAGCGGACGTCGTCCAAGGCGACCATGCGATCCGCACCGGCGCCGGTGACGTAACCAAAGGTTTGACCGAGGGCGAACCACTCGAAGAGCCTTCCCCGCTCACTCTGGCGCAAGGCCTCGACAGCGGGGTTGTCCGTCAGGGGGAACGAGTCGAAATGAATGGGCCCAGGAGCAAGCGGAGAGGTGAAGCCGACGAGCAGCTGGTCGGGAGTACGTGCCACTACTCGTCGGAGCAAGGGCTGAAGAACCTGCGAGTACGCGGTTACCGTCACGTCGGCAAAACCGCCGTCGAGGAGCTGGTCCCTTGCCCGGGCCTCCGCGTGACGATTCAGTCCAACGCCGACCAACAAGTAGGTGGTGGTGAGGGTCAGGGCGAGCCAAGCTGCCCGCGAAGCAACCTCCGGATGCTGGCGGCGGCGACTCCCGAACGCGAGCGCGGCCACGAGAGGGAGGGTGTAAAACGGATCGATGATGCCAACTCCTTCGAGGACGAAGCGATGGCGGCTGAACGGCGCGAGGAGCTGCGTTCCGTAGCTGGTGAAGACATCGAGCAGTGGGTGGGTGAACAGGCCCAGAACGAACAGGAGCATCCAGGCGGATCGAAGCTCAGGGCGGCCCAGCGAGTCGATTCGTTCTTCGCCATGACACCGGCGAAAAGTGTGCCTGTACCCCCGCCAAACCAGCAGACCGAGGAGAGGACCCACGACGGGACCGAACCACAGCGAGTGGCTGGTGCCGCGATGTGCCACCAGCGTCGCCCAGGGACCGAAGGGCGCGGCGACGAAGGTGTCGAAATCCGGGAGCATGCCCGCGAGGGCGCCCCACCACGCAGCGGCGCGTCCGAGCTTTCGCCCGCAGGCTGCCTGCCCGACGGTGGCCCCCAGCACCGCCTGCGTGATCGTGTCCATCGAGAGTCATGGTAGCCTCACCCCCGATGGCGAGTAGACGTCGGTTCGTTTTGTCGTCCGGGCTCTTGGGAGTGTCGCTTTCTGCAGGCGTTTTGACCGGAGCATTCGACGTGCAAGCCCAGGCCAAACCGAATGCGAGTGCGACGAAGACGAGCGCTCCGAAGAAGGACAACAAGGCCGCTCCAGAGAACGAGGCCGAATCATCCGACGAGGAGGCGCAGGAAGCGGCCCCGGGGGCATGGAACGCAGAACCCGGTGACCCCCGCCCCTCCGATCCCGAGCTCGGCGCACCCCCGACTCCCCGCGACACGGACCCCGAGAAGAGGCCGTCACCGCTGACACCCGCTCCGGAGGAGATGCCGGGGCGAATCGAACCGACCCCCGCACCTGATTACACCCGCCTACTCGCCGACGTCGCCGCCCTGCGTGCGCGGGTCGGTGCCCTCACCTCGGCACTCTACGACAGCAAGCTTCAAGTGAGCCTCACGATGGAGGGCGACGCGACCCGCATTGTGTCGCTCGTCGTCACCGTCGACGGTGGAGTCGTCTTCTCTGCCCCCGATCGATTCGTCGCTGAAGAAAGCCAGACCGTCTACGAGCATGCTGTTGCCCCGGGCCACCACGTGATCGGCATCGAAGTCGAACGCTACGACGCTTCGAGCAAAGCATTTCGCACCTGGCAGGCGACGCGCTTCAGCGTCGATGTTCCCGAGAAACAGGTCCTTGCCGCTCGACTAGCGCTGGAGGACGACTCGACGATGGGAGCGTTCCGTCAGGACCAGGAAGGCGAATA
>JBNKGC010000235.1:0-4916 GCA_050289625.1 Polyangiaceae bacterium
GGCGGCGGGGACGCGGCGCCTCGTCACTCCTCGGGCTTCGCCCTCGCTTGCCTCGCGTGGTTCCTTGCTTCGGGGGTCGACGGTTCGGGCGGGTGCTTCGCGGCGCCTGCTCTGCCCGCATCGCCGGACTCAGCTGTCGCCGGGCTCGTAGAGAGCTTCGTGCGTTTCGCGAAGCAGCTTGCGAAGGGGGACATCTCGAGGAGCCCGCGAGTAATCCACCCGATCGAGGTTTTCGTCGGTGGCGAATGCACCGCCGAACCAATGGCTGTTCGGGCGGAACATGTTGTAGCGGTACTTCCCGAATGCCTCCATGTCGTAGCAGCGGAGCATTCGTCGAAAGCGGAGGACCTCGGGAATGTTGATTCCGCTGGGGTCGTCGACGAGCTCGTACCCGTCGTAGTCCCCGAAAGGATCGACGGACCTACGCTCGTCCAGCGCACGCTCGATGGCTTGGTCCTCCGAACTCAGCGGCGCGCTCACAGGGAAGATGCCTCGCATCTCCTCGAAGTGGCGCCACTCGGTCATTCCGAAGCTGAGCGTGTGGATCGCAGGAGTCGACAAGCACCAGCGCGCGTTGAACTGGATGGGGGTGAGCGGGGCGGTCAGCTCGCGCAACAGTCTCGGTGCTTCGAACAATCGTCCCCCCTTGTCGTTCGGAGAGATGATGAACACTCCCATGTCCCGAGCGGCCGCCGCTTCGACCGCTTGGCGATTGCGTTGGAAAAAGTAGTAGTAGTGAAGATTCACGAAGTCGAAGAGATCGCTTTCGATCGCGTCGACGATGACTTCTACCGGGCCGTGGGTGGAAAACCCCAGGTTGCCGATGACGCCTTGCTCGCGGTAGCGCTGTAGGGTTTCGACCGGGCCACCGGGTGCGAGCGCACGGAAGAGAAGCTCGTAGTTGTTGATCCCGTGAAAGCCGTACAGATCGATGTGATCCGTGCGCAGGCCCGAGAGCTGCTTTTCAATCGTGCGGTGGACCGCATCAGCGGTATCCGGCGCCCCTTTGGTCATCAGAAAATACTGATCGCGTGGGACGGAGAGCTCCTCGTTCAGAGCGATCCCGTAGCAGTGCTCGCTCTTGCCGTAGCCGTAGGCCGTCTCGATGTGATTGATACCCTCCCCGAGCGCTTGGACTATCGTGCGACAGCAATGCTCGATCATCTCCCGGTGAGGCTCGGTTCGCGGACTGCTCCAGCCGTCGTGGTAACGCATGCCTCCGAGCGTGATCACGCTGAGGGCTTTCTCGGTCCTACCGAAGCGACGGTACTCCATGCCCAGGCGCTCGCCTCGACGTTCCACGGTCGCGTTCTCGGAATCCATCATGGTCGCCCTCGCAGCGATCATCGCTTGCGATGATCGACGACGGCAATCGTCGTAGCACCTCTCACGTCGCGTGACCGCATCATGCCGTGGGAGAGAATCGAATGTTCGCCTGGCGGAACATGGTTTGGAGGGTCGACTTGTCGTTCGCCTTGCCGAGGGCCTCGTCCGCGTCGACCTGCCCGCTCTTGACTAGCTCGAACAGGCTGTCGTTCATCATGCGCATGCCAATGCTGCGCGAGGTCTGAATGATTGAGGGGATCTGGAAGATTTTTCCTTCGCGAATCAGGTTCGACACTGCGGGCACGCCGAACATCACTTCGAGTGCTGCACAGCGTCCGCCGCTCTTCTTCTTGCAGAGCATCTGGGCGATCACCCCTTTGAGGCTGCCGGCGAGCATGACTCGGATCTGACTCTGCTGCTCGGGCGGGAACTGGTCGATGATACGGTCGACCGTGCTCGGAGCGGACGACGTGTGCAGGGTCCCGAACACCAGATGTCCCGTTTCCGCCGTCTCCATGGCGATGGCGATCGTTTCGAGGTCCCGCATCTCGCCGAGCAAGACGATGTCCGGATCTTCGCGAAGCGCGGCGCGAAGGGCCTTCTTGAACGACTGCGTGTGCTCGCCCACTTCCCGCTGGTTGATGAGGCACTTCCGGTTCGGGTGCACGAACTCGACCGGGTCTTCGATCGTGATGACGTGGGCCGCTCGGTGGGTGTTGATGTAGTCGATCAACGCGGCAAGCGTGGTCGACTTGCCCGACCCGGTGGGACCCGTGACCACGACTAGGCCCTTCGAAAGATTGCAGAGCGACAGAAGCTCCTTGGGTAGGTTTAGATCGTCGACGGTGAGGATCTTCGATGGAATCTGCCGAAACACGGCGCCCATCCCACGGAGGTCGACGAAGAGATTCGAGCGGAACCGCGCCAGCCCCGCGATCTCGTAGGCGAAGTCCGTGTCGTGAGTCTGGTCGAACTCTTCTCGATTGCGGCTCGGCACCATGGGCCAGAGCATGCTCTGCACCTCTTCGGGGCTGAGAGTCGACGACCCCGGCACGGGAATCATGTCACCGTCCAAGCGGAGCATGGGAGGAGCTGCCGTCGAGATGTGGAGGTCCGAAGCCTTCATCTCGATCATCTTGTGCAGGAGTCGATCGATCGCCTCGGTGGAACCTGTCCCCAAGCCTCGATCGGCGGCATGCGGGGCGGGAGGCACCGTGTCGAGCGCGCGCTTCTCGAGGGAAGCCTGCGTCAGCGCGCCCGGGCCAGCCGGCGGGACGCGGGGCCCCGGCGGAATGGGGATGGCAGCGCGTGCGTCAGGCTGAGTCGGAGGGGGCTCGGCCAGCTCGGGCCCTGGGTGCGGTAACGGTCCGGGAGCCGCCATTCGAGCGACCTCGGGTTCCTCTTGAGCCGTGCGAGGACCGTCGCTCAGTGTCAAATCGAACGATGCGTGCACGAGGCCCATCTTCAGCTCGGCGGTGGCGCGCACCTTGCCGTGACCCGGAACCTCGAAGTCCCACTCGGCCCATCCCGTGGACAAAGCACGGCGAGCCTCCGAGGTGAGCACGGGCTCCAGCATCGCGTTGATCCGGTCGGGCGTTTGAGCATCGCCGCGCACTTCGTTCTCCCCTGAAGGCGTCACTACGATGGTTCGCCTCCCTGGCACCAGGCGCACCTCCTGCGCGTCCACCATGAGAGCTCGTTTCAACAGATCCATCAGGCTGAGCTTCAGCACCACACGCCTCCAGAGAAAAACCCGAGGCAACGAGGCCTCGCCGCGTTCATCAAGCCTCGCGCGCTCGACCCCTGTCAAGGACGGTGCCAAACGGCCTCCTCACCGGGCGCGCCCTTCGCCCAAATGCCGCAAGCCGGTCCGACCGGCTTCACGGATGAATGTGCACCACCGTGCCGCGTTCTTTGTTGATCGTGGCGTGCCAGGCGTCGGGGACCTGCGGGTCGGTCCACTCGAAAAGCCACGCGGCGTCCTTCGGCGAAAGGTTCACGCAGCCGTGGCTGCGAATTCGACCGAAATCGTCGTGCCAGTAGGTGCCGTGGAGCGCGAATCCTCGGTGGAAGTACTGCACGAAGGGGACATCGAGCAGGTTGAAGGAATCGGCCCGGTCCTCGTCGCCATCCATCGTGCTCGTGACTTCCTTCCGGTGGATCATGAATGTCCCTCGAACCGTCGCGTGCTCCGTTTCCGGATCACCCAGACCACCGCGCCCCGAGCTGATGAGCGTTGCGTACACCGGCACGCGCCCCACGTACGCTACCAGAGACTGCTGCTTGATCGAGACGTCGATCCACTTGCGGTCCCCAGTCGCAAAGCTGGGAAAGCTGGTTCGTGGTTCGAGGATCCGCGCCGTCGAACCGACGATCCAGAAGCCGTCGCTCGTCTTCAACATGTTGCCGGGCTTCTTTTCACCCGTCAGTCGATAACCCTTTCGCGTTCGAATCTCCGAATGCGGACGAAGACTTCCACTTTCGGTCTCCTCCCAGAGTGTCGCGTACTTCTTGTGCACGAACGCCACCGGTAGCCCCCCGTCCGGGCTGAGAACGATCCCGGAAAACTCGCTCGGCCGAACCACTTCGGTGCGGTCGAGCGGAATGACGTCGAGCTCGGTGGTCAGTCCGAACTCCCTCCCCGCGTGAACGAAGGTGCGTTGGATCGCGAATCCACTGTCGGAGCTGGCCTGCCCCGCGTGCGTGACGTAGCGCAGGGGCTTCTTCACCCCGTAGGGCTTTTCGAGCTTTCCTCCGCGCTCGAGAAACGTGGGCGGGTCGTGAGGTCCACCGAGAAACTCGCGGAGCCAGGTTCGCTCTGCACGTGCTTGCCAATTCGCGGCGCGGTCGAGCACCTTCGCCCCTTCCGTCTCAACCATCTGCTCGCGACTCGGCAGCCGGAAGTACAGGTGCGGCGCCGTCTCACCGGAGAGCGCATAGAAGTAGGGAAGGCCTTCTCCACGCCGAGCCCGGACGTCGCTGCTCTGAATCACCGGATGCTCCAGATCCAAGGTCGCCCCGCGACCCAGACAAACGAAACCTCGCGGGTTGATGCGGTACCAACCACCAGCACAGCCTTCGTTCTCGATGGCGGGACCGCGCGCATCGACTACCGCCCCCGCGCGCAGGTATCCGTAGCGAGTCCGCCGCGGGCCCACGTCCGTGTAGATCCAGGTGCGCCAGGCGATGCTGCCAATCCTGAGCCCCGTCGGTTCGAAGGGCATGCTGTCCGCCAAGGTTCCGAGGACTGGCGCCGAAGTCGTCGCCGCCGACGCGACCGAAACGGGGATCTTGGCTCCCTGAACGGTGACTCGAGTGCGAGCCGGCGACGCCCCTTCTTCGACCCCGGGAGGCTCCCCCTTGCAGCCGATTGCCAACACCAGAGCGAGCCCGACGACGACCACTTTCCTCCTCGGGCGGGACAGATTCGGTCGTGGTAGGACTCCGCAAACCATCATCGATGTCGGTAGCACGGAGTGGCGCTCCGAGCGACTACCGTCGCCGACGGGAACCGCGCTCCTACGTACAGGCATTCTTCACCACATGGCTGGCGCTCCTGATGGGCTCGGGGCATCCTCCGCGGGGATGCG
>JBNKGC010000235.1:4970-8445 GCA_050289625.1 Polyangiaceae bacterium
CCCCCCCCCAGGCCTCTGGGTCGTCGTCAAAGAAATCCTCCGTCATCTGCTACGTCGCCCTGTCGTGGGCGTGGCCGCCGCCGCGCGAACCGAGGACGGAAGATGGCTCCTCATCCGACGCACCGACACGGGCACCTGGGCGCTTCCAGGCGGCACGCTCGAATGGGGAGAAACCCTCCGAACGGCTGTCGTTCGCGAACTCCTGGAGGAAGCCGGCGTCGAGAGGGCCGAGCTGGGCGACGTCATTGGCGTCTATTCGGCGCCGGAACGCGACCCGCGCTTTCACGCGGTGACCGTGCTCGTGGAGGCGACGATCGCTCCTCCGAGCCGACCGCCACTGAACCCTGCCGAAATCGCGGAAGCGCGGCTCTTCTACGTAGACGATCTGCCCTCCGAGCTTTCCCACGGCATGACCGACATGCTGGCCCATTCACGCGCAGGCAAGACTCACTGGGAGTGAAGGCAGGCTCGCCACCACGCGCCGAAACCGTCGTCAACTCGCACGCACCACTTCCGGCGTCCAAATAAACCGATGGCGACCCGGTCGCCCGGGCCGCCGATTCGGGGAAGCTCACTTGCCCGATTTCAAAGCACGTTCTGTCGGAACGACTTCCTGCCACCGGGCCCCGCAACGCCGACCGCCGCCGTGCGTCGCGACATCTTCGTCTGACTCGTGAATTCCACACCATCCAGGGCTCAGTTCGCGCTGACGCTGGATGGCTGGTCGAATCGCTTTCGATTCGAGCCTTCGCTCGTCCTTCGAGGGCGCTTCCGTCGATCGCCGTCGACCGTTCCGAGCCGTTCTCGGTTGGAACATTCCGAAGCGGACCCGACGCACCAGATTCGACACGACGAGCCTTGGTCCCCGAAAAGGACGGGTTCTCCGAGTGTCCGTTCGGACGAATGCTGCACTTCTTCTCCCAGAATGCTGCAAAGTCCCGATCACTCGCGCCTTGTACCTGAAGCTCCGTACGTCGCGAGGAACCCGCTGCGAAACGACGCACGTACGAGCCCAAACCCGAAAGCCTCACACGATGTGCCGCCGGAGGCGTACACGGCGCGTTGCCATCGAGTTCGCTGGAGCCCTCGTCCCGCGCCTCATCGAGCTCTCAGCCAGAAGAGACTCGACCTGGGTCGCGGCGTGTCAGTCGTCTCGTCGTCGAGCGAGCGACGGCCAACGGACTCCGACAGTTTGCAAAGCGATGCAGTTCACGACTCAAAGACGAGTACCGTCATCCGGGACTCGAGTTGACGCTCGAAACGGGCGTCGAGCACAGAGCATGCTCTGCACCCACTTCGGTACGGTGCAGATGATTCGAAGCTCGAGCTCTTCACCCGAGTCGAGTTCCACACGTTCCCTCTGGCAGCTGGAGTTCGTTCGGCGAGTCCACGGCTTGGAGTGGAATCCAGCGATTTCATCCTGACCACGGTTCCGCCGTCGCGTAGCTCCGAGACGAGTCGTTCGGTCGCGCGTCTCACGACCGCTTTCGTCCCTTTCCACCTTTCACTCGCGAGGCGATTTACGTCTCGTGAGCTTCTGCAACTCGAAAGACCTGTCCGGCACTTCGATTCCAACGGATTTCCCCTCACGCAATCGCCTTGGATTGCAGGGCTCGTCCTGCCCCTCCGTGAGCGTGGCGGGCCTCAGCCCCTGCCACGGCCGGTTCGACTTCGAGTCCGCGTGGAGTTGTCCATTCCAGAGGCCGGCTCGAATCGGACCGCTCGTCTCCCTGCATGACCTCCTTCGCGAAGTCACGGGACCCCGAGTTCGACTTACGTCGCGCGAACGACGCAGACCAGCCCCGAGGTCGGGAGCGAGTTTGGAAACAGGAAGCTTCGAAGAACGCGTCCTCGTCGCCGCCGCGAGGTACCCATCGAGGCCATTGTCTGTGGGCCGGGTGACCAGGCGATCCACGCCGCTTTTCACGTCACCTTCCGGAGATCCTGACCGGTCTCCAAAAGGCATCCGCGCCGCTTTCGAACGCTCGTCCACACGAGATTTCCCCGCAAGACCGTCGTCGAACGCGAAGCGCCCCCGCTTCCTCTCACGAGATGTTCCGCTGTATCGATGGATGCTGTGCGAGCTTCCAACCTTCAGTATGACGCCGCCCTCGCACGGCGCCAACGAGTTGGCGAACGCTCACGCGGGCGTGTCACCTTTTCGTCCTTCAGGCTCCCTTGAGTCGGCCGTTCTCGGTATGCATGGCGATTCGGGACTCGCTCGAGAGCCACTCCGACCCTGTGGAGTCATCTCCCTCGAACGGGGGTCGTGACGGACTCGACGCGAGCTTCACCCGGGCACTCGACACCCTGTGGCTCGCGTTTCAGCCGATCGTGTCTCCACGCGGCCAATTCGTCCTCGGTTACGAAGCCCTGATGCGAAGTGGCGAGTCCGAGTTGCCCCATGCGACGGCCGTGCTGGACGCTGCCGAGCGGCTGCAGCGTCTCCTCGACCTTGGACGTCACGTCCGCTCCCAAACGGCTCAGACACTGGACGCTGGCGCCCCGGAAGCACTCTTCTTCGTGAATCTTCACGTCCTCGACCTGCTGGACCCTCGCCTTCTCGAAGTGGACGCTCCCCTCTCACGCTACGCCGATCGTATCGTCCTCGAAGTGACCGAGCGCTCCAGCCTGTCGCAGGTACCCGACGTGGCCATCCGGGTGAACGCACTCCGTGAGATGGGCTATCGGATCGCCATCGACGACCTGGGAGCCGGGTACGCTGGGCTCACCAGCATTGCCCTCCTCGAGCCGGAGTTCGTGAAACTCGACATGTCCCTGGTTCGAGGCATCCATCGCAGTCGAATCCGGCAGAAGATCGTTCGCTCCGTGATCACCCTCGCTCGAGACATGGGTGTCACCGTCGTGGCCGAGGGAGTCGAGTCAACCGACGAGCGAGACGTTTTGCTCCTGCTCGGATGCGACCTCCTGCAGGGCTTTCTCTTCGCTAGGCCGGCCCGTTCCTACCCCACCATCGACTGGGGCTCCGGTACCGGCGGCCCCGCTGGCGGCCACGGCTCCGGAACCCACGTCATCGCCGACGGGGCCAACAGGGTGCTCACGCCTGGGACTGCCGGTTCGCGCCGACAGGCGACTTCTGCTTGACCACCGCGTCCCTCGACCCCTACCTTCTCGCGGGCGCTGGCGTCGCCGGGGTGGACTTTTCGAGCACCGCGCCGCCGTGCAATCAGGACCTGGAGGGAAGCGTGGCGCTATCGATCGAGACTCTGAAGAACGAGCGAGACGGCTTGAAGGCACAGCTGCGTGAGGTCGAGGCAGAGCAGCGTCGCATCGAAGCCGAACTCAAGCGAGTCCGGCAGCGCGAGCTTCAAACGAAACGGGAAATCGAGGCGCTCACCACCCTGATCGAAATCGCCGAAGGTCGGGAGAACAGGGACGACTGAGCTTGCAGGGGGGCGGACCCGCCCCCCTCGTCGTCGCGGCAAAGCCGCTCCTCCTCACCCCACGGTCCGCC
>JBNKGC010000236.1:0-8412 GCA_050289625.1 Polyangiaceae bacterium
GAAGTGGTCGCAGAGGCAGCGGACGGCCTCGAGGCCCTGCGTGTGATTCAAGAACAGCGCCCTGAAGTCGTGCTCCTGGATATCAACATGCCTGGACTCGACGGCCTCGCGGTGGCAGCCGAAGCGACTGTCCCTGCCGTCATTTTCACGACAGCGTATGTCGAGCACGCAGCGGAAGCCTTTAACGCGGATGCCGTCGACTACTTGCTCAAGCCCATCCGCGCCGAACAGCTCGAGCGCGCCCTGCGTCGTGCCGATCGACGACTCAAGTACGCGGAGAGCACCGAAGATCATCGACTCACCGTCCACACTCCAGGCGGAGTGCGCTTCGTTGACGCGAGGAGCGTCACGGCATTTCGCGCCGCCGACAAGTACACCGAGTTCGAATGCGAAGGCGAGCATCTGCTCTTGCGGGACAGCCTCGACACACTTGAAAAGCAACTAGCAAACGCCGGATTTGCCCGGGTACACCGGAAGCACTTGGTGCGTCGGGACGCCATCGTTGGTCTTTCGGTTCATCAGGGGAGAGTCATCCTGGAGCTTTGCGATGGGTCTTCGGCGGAAGTGAGTCGTCGCCGTGCCCCCGGGCTGAGGAGGATGCTCGGAGCCAAATCGTAGGCCCACCGCCGTTCGTCACACCGATCCGCGCGTTCGTCGCTCGCGGCTGGGCTCGGGAAAGGCTGACGGGCAAGGTGAGTCACAGCCATCATGACGACAAGCCCTCAGTTTCGTTTTGCACTCCCTCCGGTTCGCTTCGCGGCCAGCCAGCGCTCATTTCGCAAGGAGGTCTTGACCGCGCTTTCGTCGGATCCGGGCCGTGCAGATGCAGCGCGAGCCCAACGATTGAAGGGTTTGGCGCTCCTCGCCGCGATCGTCTCGCTCAACGGGCTCCTGGTGTCGGGAAGGCTCAAGGGAGGATGGCTGCTGGTCTGCGTTGCTCTTTCCCAACCTATGTACTTGATCGCAGCCATGGGGATCGCACACGACGCGAGCCACAATGCCTTTTCGAAGCGCCCTTGGCTCAACCGTCTGGGCACCCACGTCTTCGATGTGCTCGGGGTCAATAGTTACATCTGGCACTTCGATCACGTCATCGCCCACCATCGCGCGCCAAACGTCTCTCACTACGACGCGAACCTGACTGGCTGGGGATTGCGCCTCGATCCGCGGCGACCGCTGCGCTGGTACCACGCCTACCAACACATCTACGCGCCGCTCATCTATTCCTTGGCGAGTTTGTTCAAGGTCTTCGTCGGTGACTTCCTTGCGTTCACTCGCACTCAGGTCGGCGCCTACCTGCCCGACAAGCACTCGCGAATGGAGGTGCTCCGCCTGCTCGTGTGGAAGACAGTGGCGCTCGGGATCACTCTCTTCCTTCCGCTCTTTAGAAATGCCGACCTGTCCACTGTTCTACTGGGCTACGTGCTGGGTCACCTCGCGGCGGGATTGCTCATGGGCGCCATCTTTCAGCCGACCCACACGAACGAATTTGTGCGCTGGCCGCTCACCGACGCGCGAGGCCAGCTTGCTCACAGTTTTGAGGCCCACACCCTCTCGACGACGGCGGATTTTTGTGTGGGGAGCCCGTGGATCACTTGGATCTCTGGCGGTCTCAACATTCACGCGGTGCACCACATGTTCCCCAAGATCTCGCACCTCGAGCTACCAAGGGTCGCGCAGCTGGTCGCCAGAATCGCCCCTCGCCACGGACTCCATTATGTCAGGTTCGAGAGCTGGCGTTCCGCGATTCGCTCGCACCTGCGGGCGCTTGCTCGACTTGGACGCGTGGCGCCCGAAGACGTGCCCGACGACGGAGACCTCTTTGACGCCCGAAGACGGGCTCACAACTTGGAGCTCCCATCCCGACTGAGATCCCCCGAGTGTCCGGGGCTCCATGCAGCGGAGGAGCCATGAGCCTGATGAGCCTCCCTGTGTTTGTGTTCGTCGCGAGCGTCGCGGCCTGTAATGGCGGGGCAGTTCGGGTGGATCGCGAGATCGATCTCATCGAAGAGGTCGATTACGACGTCTGGCACACTCGACGACAGTTTCCGTACGAAATCGAGTATGCAGCGGTGACGGCGACCTACAGCACCACCGACCCGCATGAGTTCATCCGGTTTCACTGTGGACCCATCGGGCACATGGTGCGCCACGTAACGATCAAGGGGACCCAAGTCGAAGAACTTTCTCTGATTCGTCTCCAGACCCAAAAGGGCAAGAGTCTGTGCAAGAAGGTCACCTCCCGTCTTCACGGGCTCGCCAAAGAAAGCGACGGGGACGTCCCTCTCGCAAAGCTTCAACTTGAGGATCGACACGCGTCCGGCAGGCCCCATGTGGCCTCGATTCGATACAAGGCGCGGGTTGTGTACTTTGACTCGGAGTTCCCCGCGGAGGAGGAGAGATAGGGAGGGGGCCACTGCCTTTTCCGGACGCCGCCTTGGTTTTCTCCGAGCGGCGTCTGCGCTAGGCCGAACCGAGGGCAGGCTTTTCAGATGGCCAGCTCTCGGCTCAGTTCAGCGGGACGACGGTCATGGCGCAGGGAGCGCCCGAGGGGCGCGTGCAAACCATGGGCGCGTCGACCTCGTCCATGGGGATGATGCAGCGAGCCACTTCGTCCTCTTCTTCGTACCAAAGCATGTAATCGTCTTCGCCCTCGGGCCACGAGCGGTAGAGCACCTCGGCGTTTGACCAAGGCTCCCCCTCGGGTTCGCCTTCTTGAATGATCCCGACGCAGTCCCCTTTGCACTTGTGGACTTCGAAGAGGTAGATCTCCACGCGGCGTTCGCCACCGACGCAATCGGTCGTCACTTCGGCGCGATGGTCCCTGACCTTTCGGCATCCGCCGAGCACGAGCAGCAGCGCGCACATCACCCAGCGCATGGTGGATAGACTAGGGCAGGGGCACAGGGGCGTCGAGGTGAGCCCCTTTCTGTCCAGTCAGGGGGGCCTCAAAGATCCGAGCAGTACATCACGAACTCCCACGATGTGCCGCCCGTTGGATCTTGGGCGTGGCAGTTCGGGACGTGGGTCGAGACGCATTCGAAGATGGCTTCTCGACCGATCATGTCTGCGGTGCACTCCGATTGGTCCTTGGGACAGGTGAACACGGCGTAGTCGCCGGTCATCGTGACTTCGCTGAGCGCCGGGTAGTCGGCGCAGGTCATGCCCGAGTCGCCTCCCATCCCGAGATCGCCGCCGGAGCCCATCTCGCCTCCCATGCCGAGATCGCCGCCGGATCCGTCCATGCCGCCGCTTCCATCCTCGCCACCGGTCCCATCCATGCCGCCGGTCCCATCCTCGCCGCCAGTCCCATCCTCGCCGCCGGTAGCGTCCATGCCACCGGTAGCGTCCATGCCGCCGGTAGCGTCCATGCCACCGGTAGCGTCCATGCCGCCGGTTGCGTCCATGCCGCCGGTTCCGACGTCGCCACCTGAGCCGGTGCCACCTGTGCCGATGACGACTCCACCTGAGCCGGTGCCACCTGTGCCGATGACGACTCCACCCGAGCCGGTGCCACCTGTGCCGATGACGATGCCGCCGGTACCGGTAGAGAGTCCGCCACTGCCGGTCGTGAGACCACCCGAGCCGGTGCCTCCGTCGCCGAAGTTCGAACCGTTCCCATTCGAGGAGCCCGGCTCGTCACTGCCGGAGCATGCAACGCCTAGGGTGACGAAGAGGAGTGAAGACAAAGAAAAGAAATGATGATTGTGCCGTACCATGGCCACAATGCTCGGTGAGCGCGATCGGGAGAACAAGCGGCGCACCGAACCGGCGGTCAGGAAGCGGTTCCATGTCCGACCAAAGGGGAACCTGTCGGACCGCAAAGTCTGGAGTTTCAGCGCGGGTGGATTCGAACGGGAACTCGACGAGGACAGTGGCGTGCCTGGCGTCCCACAGCCAGAGGGGCGCAAGCTGCCCGGTCCTCGCACAGTTCCTTGGTGTCGGAGGGCGACAATCGGTGAGGCATGAACCAGTGCAAGACTCATCCTTTGGGTGCAGAGAGCGACGTGGCCGCTGCGCAGTAGCGCAGCGATGGAGAAGCCAGCTCTGTCGCGCGTCAGACGGTGTGGCGAAATGCCCCATTGCATTGTGTCAAAGTGCAACAAGGAGCTTCGAATTCGGTCCTCACGCGCGTCGCGCGCTTCCATGTGGCATTTTGCCCCACCTGGCGTGTGGCAAAATGCCACATGGCATTGTGTCAAAACGCAACAGGGACCATCCCGACGAAAAAGAAGGAGACCTACTCGACTGTGCTTCGAGTTCGGCTCTTGGGCGTGTCGCCTGTGCGGAATCGCCCCCTCGAAGTCACCCCCGGCGGTGACGAGCTATCGCCTTCACAGGTGAGTGCGCATCTCTGTCCCAGCACCTGTCGGCGGGCGCAAGGCTTACTGACAGCTCACCAGCGGAGCGCCCGATGAGTCATCACAAGAGCAAGAGCTGAGCACGCCGGTGATGCATCCACAGGAGGGCGCACCGGAACATTCGGGGAGCCAGGCGCAGGCTGCGCCGCCGTCAGCATCTTGATCGCAGTAGGCGCCCTTCGGACAAATGCCGTCGCCGCACTCGAAACACGTGCCGTCGCTGCAGTCGGGACCCGTGGGGCCACTCGATTCCGTGCCGCTCTCGTCTCCGCTCCAGCCGGAGTCACCGCTCGATGAGTCGCTTCCGCTCTTGCCGCTCTCGGGGCTGTTGGCTTCCGAACTCGAACCACCACAAGCGCTGAGGCCGAGAGCAAGAAACAGGGCACAGAGGGTGCGGGGCGCCGAAATCATGCCTCTGTATAGAGGTGCGCGCGGGGCTCCGACAAGGGGGAGCCTCCGGCTGCTCAGGAGACTGGATTCATCTTGGCCAGGCACTCTTCCACGAGAGCGCGATCTGCTTCGAGAAGGGGCCGTTTGCCCGCGCGATGCAAGGCGTATCGGAGCGCAGCCGCCTCCACTCGTGTGAGGATGGCCGAGCGACGAAAATCGAATTCATCGACGCGGTAGTTCAAGTAGAGCTCGCCATCGCGCTCTTCTTCTCGTTCGATGACCGGCTCAGGATGGCTGGGGATTTCGCCAGGATGCGGCCACGGATCGGTCAAGTCCTTGATGAGCGCGCGAATGAGCCCGGCACGCCGCCGCGCGCGCGCCAGTTGGTGCTCCTGAAACATGTCGAAGAACTTGTTCCGCGAAAACGTCCCCGGCGCCAAAACGAGCGCGATCAACAGCGCTTCGGGGTCGGGTCTGTTTGGGGGAGAGTTCATGGGAAATCAGAGAGGGAGAGGGGCCCCGCGCTCTGCGAGCGAGGGGCGCAGCAAACCGCCGCCGACTAAGTAGGAGGCGCCGGATTTGCAGCGGAGAGAGGGGATGAGGAGGAGGGATTCACTCCCGCCGACGAAGGGGGCCGGGCCCCCTTGAAAGAACAGCGCTTCGGGGTCAGGTGTTTTTGGGGGAGAGTTCATGGGAAATCAGAGAGGGAGAGGGGAGGCCCTGTCCCTAAACAATCGCCCCCTGCCCGAGGGAAGTCAGTTGTTCGGCTTGGTGGTGGCTGACGATGGAGTCAATCAACTCGGACAGATCGCCTTCGATGACGCGATCGAGCTTGTACAAAGTGAGATTGAGACGGTGATCGGTGAGCCGGTTCTGCGGGAAGTTGTAGGTGCGGATCTTCTCCGATCGGTCGCCCGCTTTGACCTGACTGCGACGTTCGTCACGAATCGCCTCTTCTTGTTTGGTCCGCTCGATGTCCAGGAGTCGACTGCGCAAGATCTTGAGCGCTTGGCCTTTGTTTTTTAGCTGACTGCGCTCGGTCATGCATTTGACGAAGATCCCCGTTGGCAGGTGCGTGACTTGGGCGGCGCTGTTGGTCGTGTTCACCGCCTGGCCGCCAGGGCCGCTCGCCGCGGCGAAGTCCCAGCGGAGATCCTTTTCGGGCAGCTCGATGTCGACTTCCTCGGCTTCAGGAAGGACCGCGACGGTGGCCGTGGAGGTGTGCACGCGCCCTTGAGCTTCGGTGACCGGCACGCGCTGGACTCGGTGGACGCCGCTTTCGTACTTCAGGCGCGAGTAGACGCGTTGCCCGCTGACGAGGGCCACGACTTCTTTCAGGCCGCCGGCGCTCGCATCGCTTTGACTGAGGATGTCGACTTTCCAGCCCTGGCCCTCGGCGTAGCGGCAGTACATGCGAAAGAGATCCGCGGCGAAGAGGGCTGCTTCTTCGCCGCCCGTGCCGCCACGGATCTCCAGGACCGTGTTCTTGTCGTCGTCCGGATCTTGAGGGAGCAGGAGGATCTGCAGGGAACGCTCGAGCTCCGCCAGCTCCTCTTCCAAACCGGGCAGCTCCTCTTTAGCGAGGGAGCCGAGCTCAGGATCGGAAAGCATTTCCCGGTTGTCCGCGATCTGTGTGGTGAGCGCCTGGTAGCGTTCGAACTCGCGCACAATCGGTTCCAGGCGCGAGCGCTCCCGGTTGAGTTCGTTCAACTTGCGGGGTTCACCGAGCACATTGGGATCACAAAGAAGGTCGTTCACTTCTTCGAGTCGCCGCGCCGATTGTTGGAGTTTTCCGGTGGGGATCATTTCGTGGGGGGGCGGGGCAAACGGAGGCCTGCATCCGCCGAACCGCTACATTCCCAGAAGCGGACACCCGGAGCAACTGGGGTCTCCTGTCGCTCTAGGTTCGTGCCATCGGGCCCGGTTGTTTGACTTCGTCCCGTGCCGCGTACCCCGCATCGGGGGAGTCGACGCTTGGAACCCTCCTGGGGAGCGTTTGCTGGAGCTTGGGGGGCGCGACATCGTTTTCTCTCTCACGAGCGAGGCGGCCGTGCCCGGGGGTTGGGCCGCCAGGTGCCTGACGCGGGCAGCAGCCGAGCGCCCCCGCACGCCTATTTCGTCCAAAATGGCGCGCCGAGTTTTCTCGCCCGTGAGGGGGAAAACGGAGTCGCGCTAGGACGCAGGAGGGAGAGGACCTTTCCGTCGAACTCTCCCAGCCGCCCCTTGTCCACCAGGACAAGGGATCGGGCCGCCAGATTTGACGGGGGCGGTCTGTGCAGCAAGATTCCTGTCGGGTTTTCCGGGGCCCCCTTCATGCCGTCTTCAAGAGACAAGTCAGATGACGAATCCGCAGCTCCTCGGGCGGAGCTGCACGAGCGCCCTACCCGGCGTGAGGCACTCGTCCGTCTGGCGCAGGTGGGCGGCGTCTTTGGCGCGGCAGCCCTCGGCTACAACTACGCCTTCGATGCGGCGGGGTACGAAGGCAAGCGCCCCCAGGGGCCGCGTCAGGTGCGCGACTACCGCTTGAAGACGCCCGAGGGTGAACTTCCAAAAATGGCCATCGCCAAATCGTCGAAGGTCCCGGAAGAGCTCACCCGCCGGGCCATCGACGCACTCGGGGGGATCGGGCGTTTCATCAGCCGCGGCGACTACGTCGCCATCAAGCCGAACATCGGTTGGGATCGGATGCCGGTGCACGCGGCGAACACGAATCCACGCGTGGTGGCCGAGGTGGTGCGGCTCTGTCTCGAGGCCGGCGCGCACCAGGTCGTTGTCACGGACGCGTCCTGCAATGAAGCGCGCCGGAGTTTCCAACGTTCGGGCATTTGGAGCGCCACGCACGAAATCGGAGCGAAGGTCGTGCTTCCCGCCGAACACCGATTCCGGACGATGCGTCTGCGTGGCGACTTGCTCGACGAGTGGCCGGTGTACACGCCCCTCATCGAAGCGGACAAAGTCATCAACGTGCCGGTGGCCAAGCACCACAACCTGTCCAACTACACGGGCGCGATGAAAAACTGGTACGGGGTTTTGGGCGGCCGGAGGAACCGCCTGCACCAGAACATCCACCTCTCCATCGCCGATTTAGCCACCTTCATGCGACCGACCCTCACGGTGCTCGACGCCACGCGCGTGCTCGTGCGAAACGGCCCCCAGGGCGGGAACATCGCCGACGCACGCGACATGCACCAAGTGATCGCGAGTCTCGATGAAGTGGCCGTGGACACTTACGGCGCGCGGCTCATCGGCGTCGATCCGGCGCGCGTGCAGTACCTCGCCCTGGGCGAGGAGCGCGGGCTCGGCGTGAGTGAACTCACGCGGGTGGTGGAAGTCTGATGGCCGCTTCTTCTGATCTACCTCGGCCGATCCCTTGGCTGGATGGATCTGGTCTCGTCCCCGCCCTCGACGGACCAACGGGCGCACCCGCGCCGGCCGCGCGCGTCGAGAAGAAGCGCATCCATCTGCCCATTGTGCAGTCGAGTTCGCTCACCGCTTCCGGCACGGCGCCCAAGAAGCGCGCCCGTCCGAAGAAGCTCTTCGGCCTCTTCAAGCAGAAGCCGCGCCCCGGCTCCGGTCTGCCTGCGCGCAAGGTCATCGTGGGCGCGATGTGGGCGCGCCGCGTGACCCAGGCCGTCACGCTTTTTGCCTTCTTGTTTCTCCT
>JBNKGC010000237.1:0-8364 GCA_050289625.1 Polyangiaceae bacterium
TAGCCGGCGAAAGAGGGGTCTCCGGAGGGCGTCGCGGGCCCTCGCCCCCGAAGGGGCCCGCGACGTCCGGAGCACCACGTCGCGCCGGAGTTTAGTTGGCCGATGACTCCAGGGCGCGGTACTTCTCGAAGCGCTCCCATGGGATCAGGACCGCCCACCACCCAGTCCGTCCGCTCCGTTTCGCGTGGCGGAGGGATGTCCGCGAGCTCACGGAGGCGGCGAGCTCTGCTCCAGCGACTCCTTCCGATCCTCCTCCTAGCGGTGGCGATCGTCGGGGTGCCCGCTTTGCTTTTCTCCACGTCAGGCCTGTCCCGACTGGACCGCCTGGAACGAGAGCGACAAGAGGCGG
Source organism: Polyangiaceae bacterium (assembly GCA_050289625.1). GTDB lineage: Bacteria > Myxococcota_A > Polyangia > Polyangiales > Polyangiaceae > NIC37A-2. The sequence goes on from JBNKGC010000237.1 coordinate 350, forward strand.
AGCTCGAGATGTCGCGCCTCGGCAAGCAGATCGACGAGCTTCGGGCAGAGGTACGCGAGGTTCGGGAAGAACCTGCCGCGGTGGAACGAGTCGCCCGCGACGAGTTGGGCCTGGTCCGACAGACCGAAGTCGTCTTTCACTTCAAGAAGTAGCCGCGTTCGCCAGTTTCCGGTTTCGACCTCGGAACTTGGTCCCGGTCTCGCGTCGGACGCTACCATCGCGGCGCCGTGTCGCTCGCTCTCCTTCGCCGCATGATCGACCAGAAGCTGGTCCAGCAGGCGGAGGTCCATCGGGCTCTCCGAGACGAGCTCAGAACCTGCGTTTCACCGCTGGCCTCCCTCGTTGCTGCCCGTCCCGACCTGATCGAGGAAGTCGAGCGTACCCTCGCCCTGAGCGGCGCGCCTGCTCCAGCGCGCCTAGCCGTCGACTCGACTCTCGCAGCGAGCCTCCCGCCCGGAATGTGCGAACGCTTGCTGGCGTTTCCGACCGGAAGGGATCCCATCGCGGGGGTGATCGACGTCGTCGCAGTTGATGCGGAAGACACCCACGTCGCAGGCGAACTCAGCGCTCATCTCGGGCGGCCCGTCCGACTCCACCGGGCCGGACTGCGGGCACTGCTGGAAGCAGCTGGGGTGGCCGTGCCGCCCAAGCCAACGTCCGATCCCCCGATCGTGCGGGTGTCGAGCACGCCGCATCCGAGCGAGCGCCCGATCCCTCTGGTGCGTCGCAGTACGGGGGAGCGACCGCGCGAGCGGTCGTCGACCTCCTTGGGACTCGGCGGCGGGCCACTTTCGAGTCGACCGCCGGAGGAGCTGCCCGAATTTCGCGCCGTGGAAGAGCGCCTCACCCTCGTCCAGGGTCCGGAAGACGTGGTCCAGGCGGTGGCGTTTGGAGCCGGTGTTGGTTCTCTCGTGTTCTCGGTGAAGGCCGAGGGGTTTTTCGTGCGGGCCGTCGGCGGGAGCCGCGACCGTCCGAAGGTCTTGATCCCCCGGGAGGGCACCTCCATCTTGAGCGTCGTTATCGAGCACGGCGAATTCGAAGGTCCGGTGTTCGATTCGGGGGCGCACGCACTGCTCGTTCCATGGCTACGGCCGGGACAGCCGGTTTTCTCGGTGCTCATCGACGTTCGCAGGCGTCCCGCCCTCGTCGTGGTTCTCCCGGCGCTCGGGCGGATGGAGGCCGCGAAGCGGCGTGGACGACAGCTGGTGAACGTGGCCTCGAGCGCCTTGGAAGAGCTCATTGTCAGACGCAAGCGAAGCGGTAACGATTGAGACAATGGCGGGCGATTCAGCGGACGGGCGGGCGAAATGGCGAGCGGCCGCAGAGCGTGAGGTTCTGAGGACGACCTCGGGCCCTTCGAAAGCGCGGACGCCTCGGAGCGGAGCGGAGGGGGGCGAGCTCGCTGTAGTCGAGCGGCGCGGCGCCAGCATCGAACCTCTCTACACCTCGCGGGACCTCGAGGGGCTCCGGGTGGACGGGTTCCCCGGCACAGCTCCGTTCGTGCGGGGCCCGCGCGCCTCGATGTACCGCGGCAGGCCGTGGACGCTTCGCCAGTATGCGGGGTTCTCGACGGCGGAGGACACGAACCGATTCTTTCGCGCTGCGCTCGCTCAGGGCCAGCGTGGACTCAGCGTGGCGTTCGATTTGGCCACGCATCGCGGCTATGACAGCGACCACCCGCGCGTGTCCGGAGACGTGGGCAAGGCCGGGGTGGCGGTCGACTCCGTCCGAGACATGGACCGGCTGTTCGACGACATCGATCTGGGCGCCGTGAGCGTCTCGATGACCATGAACGGCGCCGTGTTGCCAGTGCTTGCCGGCTACGTCGTTGCCGCCGAACGTCAGGGAGTGGAGGCAGCACGCCTCAGCGGAACCATCCAGAACGACATCCTCAAGGAGTTCATGGTCCGCAATACGTACATCTATCCGCCAGAGCCCTCGATGCGCATCGTTGCTGACGTGATCGAGTGGTGCAGCGCGGAGATGCCGAAGTTCAACACCGTCTCCATCTCCGGCTACCACATGCAAGAAGCCGGAGCGACGGTCGTTCAAGAGCTCGCGTTCACCATCGCCGATGGTCTCGAATACGTGTCGGTGGCGACCGAACGAGGGCTGTCGGTCGACGATTTCGCTCCGCGTCTCTCGTTCTTCTTCGGAATCGGGATGAGCTTCTTCGCGGAGATCGCCAAGCTTCGAGCTGCGCGCCTCTTGTGGGCCGAGCTCATGCAGGAGCGCTTCTCTCCGAAGAAAGAGGCCTCCCTGATGCTCCGAACGCATTGTCAGACCTCGGGGGTGAGCCTGACCGCGCAGGAACCTCTGAACAACGTCGTTCGAACGACGATCGAAGCTCTGGCGGCCGTTCTGGGAGGGACGCAGAGTCTGCACACGAACGCCTACGACGAAGCCCTTGCCCTCCCGTCGGACCATGCTGCTCGCATCGCGAGAAACACCCAACTCATCCTTCAGCACGAGACCGGGGTGATGGACACCATCGATCCGCTCGGTGGGTCATACTTCGTGGAGTCGCTGACCCACCAACTGGCTCACAAGGCGCGAGCTCTCATCCAGGAGATCTCCGACATGGGGGGTATGACTCAAGCGGTCGCCCGCGGTTTTCCCCAGAGCTGCATCGACGAAGCCGCAGTCGAGTACCAGGCGCGCGTGGACAGCGGCGAAGAGGTCGTGGTTGGCGTCAATCGCTTCGTCGCCGAGCAAAGCGCGACGCCCCCGGTTCGCGTCGTGGACCTCGCTGCTGTCCTCGATGCACAACGAAATCGTCTGGCCAGGTTGCGCGCCGAGCGGGACGAGGCAGTCGCGAAAGCCGCGCTGGAGAAGCTCGAGCGGGCGGCGCGTGTGGGGTCCGGTGGGCGGGAGAACAATCTGCTCGGATTGGCCATCGAGGCCATGCGGGCCGAGTGCACGGTGGGCGAAGTTTCAGATGCGCTCGAGCGTGTCTACGGGCGCTACGAGCGTACCCTCGGGGGAGTGACGGGCGTGTACGACAAGCACTTCGAAAGCGACGAGCGCTGGCAAAACCTCCGCACACGTGTGCGAGGTTTCGCCGAGACGGAGGGGCGCCCACCGAGGATTTTCGTGGGGACTCTCGGGCAGGACGGTCACGATCGCGGTGCGAAGCTGATCGCGGCGGGGTTGGCAGATCTCGGTTTCGACGTCGATCTCGGCTCGTTGTTCGCGACGCCGGAGGAGGTGGCTCGACTTGCCGCCGCGAGTGACGTTCACGTGGTCGGGATTTCGACGCACACGGGTGCTCACGAGACGCTCGTTCCGCAGTTGATCGACGCGCTGCGCGCGGAAGGAGCCGCCGAGACTCGAGTCGTGTGCGGAGGCATCATCCCGGAAGCGGATCGTGAGGCGCTACGCGCCACGGGAGTGTCGGCCACCTTCGAGCCTGGAACCCCCTTGGTCGAGGTGGGCGAGCGCATTCTCGACGCCCTGATGGAGCCGGCCACTGGTGGCTGACGACGATGGCTGACGAGGCGGACGCGCTCTTCGCTGGGCTAAAAGCCGGACGGCGTCGGGCTCTGGCTCGTGCCATCACGTTCGCCGAGAGCACCCGTGACGATCATCGGCTCGTTGCCGACGAGCTTTTGCGGCGCGCGGAAGGTGAATCAGCTTCGAGCATTCGCATCGGCGTGACCGGTCCGCCGGGCGTTGGGAAGAGCTCGCTCCTAGACGTGCTCGGGGACCGCTTGGTTTTGGCGGGGAGGCGTCCGGCGGTGCTCGCCATCGATCCTTCCAGCGAGCGAAGTGGAGGCAGCATCTTGGGTGATGGCGCGAGGATGGACCGTCTGTCGCGTCGTCCTCAGGCGTTTGTCCGCGCGAGTGCTACCCGCGGTCACCTCGGAGGCACCCGCGAGGGGACTCACGAAGCCATCGTGCTGTGCGAGGCCGCGGGTTACGACGTCGTGTTGGTCGAAACGGTCGGGGTCGGCCAGAGCGAAACGGAAGTTCGCAATCTCGTCGATTGCGTCGTCTTGCTCCTTCAGCCGGGGGCGGGCGATGAGCTCCAGGGAATCAAACGAGGCGTCCTCGAGTGCGCCGACCTCATCTTCGTCGGGCAAGCGGACGGAGAGCGGCTCGCGTTGGCCGAAACCACCCGTGACCTCTTCGCTCGGGCGATGCGCATCGCGTACGGTCACGACGCTCCGCAGGTGGGCCTTTCGAGTAGCCGACTGGATGAACGAGTGGCAGGCGTTTGGGAAGCCATCGACGGGTACGTGCAGGCGGCTCGCACCTCGGGCCGTTTCGAAGCGCGCAGGCGCCGGCAACGCGGGGCCTGGTTTCGCGCTCGCTTGGACGACGAGCTCCGGGCACGAATTGCGCGGGCGCCGGGGGTCGCCGAGGAGTGGTCTCGAGCCGAGCGTGCCGCCGAGGCAGGAACCTCGTCCGTAGCGGAGGCGGTCAACCGTGCGCTTCGGGCAGCGGGTCTGTCGACAGAGCGGAAATGACCTCGGGCGGCGCCTGCACCAACTCGATCAGTACGCCCGAGCCAGCAATGGAAAACTCATCGCTCGACTTGGGGTGGATGAAGCAGACGTCGTGGCCTGAGGCGCCCTTCCGAATCCCACCCGGGGCAAAACGAATGCCGCGCGCTTCGAGCCACGCGTAGGCGCCGTGAAGGTCGTCAATCCAAAGACCGACGTGATTCAGGGCGGGTGTGTCGACTCGGGGGCGCTTCGCCGGATCGAGGGGCTCCATGAGATCGACTTCCACGGCGTACGCACCCGAGCCAAGCCGCAGAATGTCTTCATCGACGTTTTCCGCTTCACTCCTGAAGCTGCCGACGCGCGGGAGGCCGAACGCGTTCACCCAGAGCGTAGCCAGCTCCGATTTGTCCGCCGCTCCGAGGGCGATCTGTTGGATGCCCAAGATCCGAAAGGGCCTAGGGCTCCACTCGTCGCCTCCTTCGGGCGGTGGCGGTGAGCTCATGGGTAGCGGCCCTGGATGCCCGCCTGGCCTTCGAGAGTCGCCGAGAGATAACGGATCACTCCCACGGTCAAGCCTCCGCTGGCGTAGAGACCGAAGTACTCGTTGAAGTCGAATTGCGGCCCCGCCGACAGGTGGAACACGAGATCCGTCTTGTACTCGGGGGTGAACTGCCCCCCGAGTGTGCGATCCACTTCTTCGCGCCCCTTTTCGAGGGACATGCCCGCTGCGGGCTGAACGAAGATCTTCAGCCGATCCGAGCTCATCGTGTAGAGACGAACACCTGCGCCGAGCGTCACCTCCGGATCGGTCTCCGTGTGGTCGTCTCCTTCGAGGCCAAAGCGTCCCCAGCCGATGAGCTCCAACGAATCGAGCAAGCCGTAGCTCAGGGTCAGATCGAGAGCCCAAGGCGCTTGGTGTCCACAGAACTGCTGTTGGTCTTGGACTCCCGTGGCGGGATCGGGCTCGATGCAGAAGGGAGAGTTGTCGTACCGGAAGGTCATTCGGTAGCCACCAACCACTCCGACGCGAAGGCCCAACTGACCTCCGTGCCCGAAGTCGACAGAGTTCCCGTCTTCAGACGACGAGGCGTCTTCGTCCCGTTCTCGTTTCTCCGTCGCTGTTGCTTCCGCGGAAATGAAGGTCGGCGCTGCCGCAATCAATCCTGAAGCCACCGCGAGCCGCGTACGCATCGTCCAAGCCATTGGTCGACCACGCTAATCGAAAGCGGGTGAGCGTGACAATTGCGATCCGTCGCCCGCGGCTTCCGGACGGCGCCATTTCGCGATGATTTCCTAGAGCGCCGATCAGTTTGCCTTCCGGACGCCTGCAAAAACCGCCCCCACCTCTTGTTGAAGGGGCGATTTTCGCCTGCTCGGCTTCGGCGCGCTGCACGAATCGCCGCTCTAGTTGCTTGTTTGGTCGCGACGAACGGTAGACCGTTTGTCGCTCTAGGGCGATGACCGCTGTAAGCGGAGGGGCCGTCAGGAGAAGCTGCCGGCTTCGGTCCAGTTGCGCTCGGGACCGACGGCGAGCCACTCGACGCTCAGCTCGCTGCTGCCGGCCTTCAGCTGGATTTCACCGTTTTTCCAGCCCCCGGGGGCTGGAACGATGACGTTGCTCACCTGTCCGAGTGCTTCGAGGGTGTCCTCGTCGGCGCGTAGCGCCAAGATCCCGAGGCCGGCCAGCATCGAAACGGTCGCCGCGGGAATGTGCGATGCGATGATGGCTCGGAAGCCGTCTTGGTGGGCGGCCCAACGCACGTCTTCGAGACTGGATGCCACGAGGGCGCTCGGCTCCGAGGGCTCTTCGCGCCGGGCGACGAGGCGCAGGCTCGTCGTCTCCGCCCAACTCGAGGGCGGCGGCGCTTCGCTGAAAGGACCGGAGGCGGGGCCGCCGGCGCCTTTGCCGTTGCTCTTGCCCTTTCGCGGACCCTTGCGGACCAGGAGCACGTCGTCCGTTGGAAGGTTGCGCGGAACCGTCACGCGGACGGGGCGCTTGAAATTGCGAGGGTCGCCGACTTCCCCCGAGGCGACCGCATAGGCCAGGGTTTCCGCAGAGGCCACGATGGCGTTTCGTCCCCGTCCGACCGTCGGCTCGAGATCGCAGGTGCGCATCGAGACTCCAGCGCCGTTCGGCGGATAGAGCTCACCGGTGAGGGTGCGCTGGTCGGGCTCGACGATGCGCGCGCCCGTTGCAATGAGGTCGACGAGGGCACCCGAGCGCGCGAGCACTTCGAGGGCCTGACGCGAGGGCGGGGAAAGGAGAAAGTCGAGCCGCGGGGGGACGCGCTTGCTCTTGAGGAGAGTTGCGGCCGCCAGCAGATCGCGAAGCGAAGCACCCGAATCGCCGCCGAGGAGCACCTGACTCACGGGCTTCCCCGCAATCTCGCGGACCTGTTTGACCTTCCCGTCGTCGTCGAGCAGGAGCGGGTCGACGGCGGAAAGGTCGACGGTCACCACCTCGTCGCAGGGAGCTCCGGAGTCCGGGCTGAGGCCGCGGTGTGCTTTGGAGCGCCTTTGATCCCGAAGATAGACCTCGGTCTTTTCATCGCTGAGGAACAGGGCGCCGGCCGCACCGAGACGCGGAGCCGTCGCACAAAGGACTGCGCGATCCGCGACGGACAGGAGACGTGCGCTTGGACCGGCGAACTCGAGAACGACAGGCGCCTTGTGCTCGGCATCGATACGACGCACGGTCTCAGGAAGGCCGCGGCGGACGAGTTCCAACGCCACGTCGCGCAGGCAGACGAAGGGACGCAGGCGCCCCGACAGCAGGATCTGAATGCTGCGAGCTGGTCGCACCCATGTCGACCCCGTCTTCATCGCCTCCACGAGCTGAGCGGTAGAAGCGGGCAGCGTGAGCATGCCCGCGCCGCCTGCGGCCGCGAGGCGCGGTTCGTCGGTGAGCACGAGGCGCGCTGGGCTCCCGAAGCGCTCCAAGTGCACTGCCGGCGCGTAACCGATGCCTGGACGCGCCACGAGGACGCCCAGGTTCAGCGCCTCGTAGGGTACCGAATCCGGTGACACCGGACTCAGGTCGTCGACACCGTCCACGTTCACGCAACGCGGCGGATAGGCGATGGCGACCTCTACCGAGGACTTCTTCAACCCGGCGTCAACCGCACTACCCAAGACCCGATTGGGTTCTCGCGCCAGTACGACCTGGTCGACCTTGACCTGAATCAGGTCAGCCGAGAGCGACGGATCGTCTGTGCGACCCGCCAAAATCTTCTGAGTCATGGTGCGGGGCGGATCCCCCGCGCGCGCCCGCATGATTTTTCCGCTCGAACCTGGGCTCAAGGCCCCCTACCAGTTGGTTCGCCCGTGGTGTTTGGCCAACCTGGCCAGTCGCGGGGCGAACCAGTGATCCCCAACGAACGCGAAGGTAGCCGGTCGGACTCGACACGGTCAAGGCGATCTGCGGATAGACTTCCTTGACGCCATTCGCTCCGCTGGGGCCCGGGCGCAAGGGGCGAAGGGTTTTTCTTTTTTTAGGGGGGCGGCCCCCGCCCGGCTTGGTTTTCAGGGGGGCGGCCCCGCCCCCCTCGTCGTCGCGGCAAAGCCGCT
>JBNKGC010000238.1:0-8321 GCA_050289625.1 Polyangiaceae bacterium
AAGCCCGAGGGCGAACTGGTCCGCAATGTCGACCAGTCGCTGGAGTCGGTGGAGGAAATCTTTTCGGCGCTGCTCGACATTTCCCGGCTCGATGCCGGTGCAATCGCTCGGGGGTGCCGCGATGAAGGTACCAGGGCCATGAGGACGCTTCGGAGTCCCCGCATCGAGATTGGCTTGGCGAGGTAGTCGTTCATGCCGGCTGTGATGCAGCGTTCACGATCGCCGGCGAGGGCGTTCGCCGTCAGAGCCACGATGTGCGGCTGCTCCTGCTCGGGGAGCGTGTCGCGAATGGCGCGCGTGGCCTCGAACCCGTCCATTACGGGCATCTGACAATCCATCAGCACGACGTCGTAGTGTTCTCTCCGGACGGCTTGCAGGGCCTCCTCGCCATTTTCCACCATGGCGAACGAACAGCCCAACCGCTCCAGCATGGCACGGACTAGGCGCTGGTTGACCGGGTTGTCTTCGGCAACCAAGACGTGAAGATTGCGGAGCGCGCTGGGCGATGAGTCGGCGGTGCTCCACTCGGGGGCCGAGCCGAGGAGGCTCGCCAGCGCACCCCGGCGAAAGGGCCGCCCCAGAAGCACTTCGTCGTCGGCGTGCGGAGGGCTGCCGACGCTCGGCACCCGTACCACCGTGCGTGAGCGCCAGCGGTCGCGAAGCGAGGGGTCGCTCCCGTCGTGGACCAGCGCGTCGGCCGTACCGCGGCGTCCCTTGAGCAGGGAGCAACCGAGGGCGGTGAGGATCTGACGCAGAGCCGAGCGGTCTTCCTCGTCGCGAACCCACAGGGCGACGCGATGACCGCGGAGCTGCTCGCTGCGCTCGTGTTGCCATCGTTCGGCGGTGAGCCGGCAGCTGAAGGTGAAGGTCGAGCCTTGCCCCGGAAAGGACCTGGCAGTGATGTGTCCGCCCATGAGGGCGGTGAGGTTCTGCGCGATGGCGAGCCCTAGGCCCGTTCCTCCGAATCTCCGCGTCGTCGAAGGATCCGCCTGCTGAAAAGGCGCGAAGATCTTCTGGAGACGATCGGCGGGGATGCCGATGCCCGTATCGGCGACCGAGGTGATCAACTGACTCGAGTCGACTTCGTAGCGGAGAGTGATGCGGACCGTTCCGTGACTGGTGAACTTGACGGCGTTGCTCACCAGGTTGCGCAAGACCTGTCGGTAGCGCACCGGATCGCCCTCGACGCGGTCCGGCACCGGCTCATCGAGGGCGATGCGGAGCTCGATGCCTTTCTCGGCGGCACTCGTTGCGAGCACCGCGCAGACTTCCTCACTGGCGCTCCAGGGGCTGAAGGGAATGGTTTCGAGGTCGAGTTGTCCGGCCTCGATCTTGGACAGATCCAGGATGTCGTTGAGAATCACGAGCAGATCCCGGCCCGAAGTCATTGCGGTGGTGAGGTAATCGCGCTGCTGCAAATCGAGATCACCGTGGAGTGCCAGCTCGAGCATGCCGATGATCCCGTTCATGGGTGTGCGCAGCTCGTGGCTCATGTTTGCCAGGAAGGCCCCTTTGGCATCCCTCGCGGCCTCGGCTCGGCGCCAGGCGGCCTCGAGTTCGACAGTGGTACGACTTCGGAACTCGATCTCCCGAGCCAGCCGCGCCTCGGCCAGCTCGGCGCGGCGGAGATTCTCGCGGAACGCAGCGCGGCTTTCGGCAAGCTCGCGCTCGAGGCGCGTGATGGTCGCCTCCGGGGGTTCGGCATGGCCCGGGGGCGCAGGGGGCTCGGAACGCGTCGAAGTCCGCTCCTTCGGGGAGCTCTGGGTATCGAGAGGGGCAGGCGTCGGGAGTGAGCTCGGCGCTGGGAGCGAACCACGGGGCTCGGGAGTTGCTGGCGTTCGTGAGCTGCGCGTCTCCTCCTCCACGTTTCGTCCTCGTACGTCGAGAACGGCCGTCGGGACGCAATCCATCAGGAGACTCGGACCGACTAGCTCAACGGTGACGAAGTGCGCAGGGACTCGGCACGCGCCAGTTGGCGCGTTCTGGTGACGAGGCCCCGAGGCGCAGAGGGCGGAGGCGCGGGCCCGCACGCGTGCAGCGGCCGCGTGTGGAGGTGTTCAACCCGTCTCGTATCGAGGCGAAAGGGGTGTCACCGACCGCAGCTCAGACCGAATCGCGCTGCTTGAGAACGATGAGGATCACGATCAGCAAGACGACCATCGTCCCGGCCAGGACGGCGGGAGGGAGCCACGGGATGTCGTAGTTGGTGAAACCCCAAGCCCCGTTGAAGTCTTTGCTCGCGATCTGCGCTTCGGCGCAGTGAAACTGTCCGCTGAACACGAATTCGGGAGCGTGCGTCTGATCGGGCTTTCCGACCTGCATCAACCAAGCAGGATCGTTCGCGATGGCGGCGCGCTCCTGGCCGACGACGCCCTGAAAGCCCCAGCGAGCGGGGACTCCGAGCATCGGGTACTCGAGCAGCGGATTCGTCGTCATCGGCACCATCAATCCGCCGAGCACGACCTGAGGGATCAGGGCGATTGGCGTCAATGCCATTGCTGCCTCGCTGGACGTCACGAGGGTGCTCACGAGCAGCCCGAGCGCCACGGAGTTCATGGCCGTGACGATCATCGTTCCGAGCTCGATGCCGAAGGCGGGCAGACCCCCGTGGAAGCCGAGGCCGAAGAAAACGACCGCGAGCAGGATGGTGCACTGCACGACGCAGAACAGGCTGAGCAGCAGGAACTTCGAAAACACGTAGTTGAAGAGCCCGAGGTTCACCATGCGTTCGCGTTTGTAGATCGCGGTCTCGCTGCAGATCTCTCGGGCGGCGTTGCTCGTTCCAAACCACACGGCAGCCACGACCAAGAAGAAGATCGCTCCGGAATGATCGGGCGTCGGCTGCATGCTGGTGAGGAGGTCCTTCGTCCCTTCCTCGAGACCGCCGCTTCGGCGAGCCAGTTCCTGAAGGGCGCCCAGACACCAGTACGGGATGGCGATCTTCTGGCCTCCGAACACCAGAGCCAAAAGGCCACCGATGATGGGTGCCTGCGCCAGCATGATGGCGGTGCCCGTGACGTCGCGGACTTTGACTTTGAAGTAGCGGCTGAAAAGAAGCCAGAACTGGCCCCGCGTCTTCATGCGCCCGCCCGGCACTCCGTGGGCTTGGGAGCCGGCGCCCACCGCCCGACGACCCGAGTACATCTTCTGAAAGACGGGGTTTCCCTGACTGAAGAACTCGGCGTGCCACTCGCGGGCGGCTTGCCCGCGCGCCTCGGCCCGGGTCGCCCCTGGATCGCTCGTGCGGAGAGCCTCGTAGGTGGGCCGTTCGCGATACTGCAGCATCGCGAACATGTCGCGGGGGTTGTCGACGGTGTTGGGGCGGCCCTGACGTGTGAGCCAAGAGCCGAAGAACCCGTAACCTTCGCGGGTCGGCCCGTAGTAGATGGGGATGCCGCCGGTACCGAGGATGAGCGTGAGGTTGAACTTCTCGTACTCGTCCTTCGCCGGCTGGTGGATCGTCGTGATGATCGTTTTGCCGGTCTGTTTGGCAAGATCGGCGAGGAGTTGCACCAGTGCGGTGGTGTCGTCGGCGGCGAGACCGCTCGTCGGCTCGTCGAGGAACATGATGACCGGGTCGGTCACGAGCTCCATGGCGATGTTGACGCGCTTGCGTTGACCTCCCGAGAGGATCTTCTTTTCGGGACGACCGATCTGAAGATGAGCCACAGCCTCCAGACCGAGTTGCTGTAAGGTAGTGGTGACCCGGCGCTCGATTTCCTCCTCCGAGTAGTCGGGAGGGAGACGGAACTTGGCGCTGTAGCGCACCGCTTCCCAGACCGTGAGCTCGGGGTGCACGATGTCGTCCTGCGGGACGTAGCCGATGGAGCCGCGCAGGGCGTCGTAGATCGAGTAGAGATCCTCGCCGTTGATGCGCACCTGACCCGCCGTGGGCGGGAGGTAGCCGTTCAGCGTGAGCAGGAGCGTGGTCTTTCCCGCGCCGCTCGGACCCATGAGCGCGATCAGGTCGCCGGGGAGCGCCTTGAAGCTCACGTGATCGAGGAGGGTCTTGGTTTCGCTCGGGTTGTCTCGGTCCGGCACCTGGAGCACGAGATCCCAGGCTTCGATCTCGTAGAGGGGGCGCCCTTCCCAATCCGCGTGGTCCTCGACCACGACCTGCAGCTCCTCGGCGCCGAATTGCAGCACTAGAGGCATCGGGCCGATGAAGACCTTTTCGCCATTTTCGACCGGGACGCGCTCCCCCGAAGCGAGGCGCTTGCCCCGCACGTAGGTCCCGTTGGCGCTCCCGCGGTCCTCCAGGAAGAGCTTGTCGCCCAGCTTGATCAGCAAGGCATGCTTGCCGCTCACCTGCGCGTGCGGGATCTGGATGTCGTTGTCGGGGGTACGGCCGATCGTCTTCTGCGCCTGCGCCCCGAGGTCCATCTGGCCGAGGATGGTCTTGTGCTTGGGGCGTTCGGGGGGCGGACCACCATCCGACGGACTCGCTGCGGCTTTCTGCGCGCCTACCGCCTGAGCCACACCGGTTTCGGCAGGGCCCGCCGCTTGCAGTTCCGCTGGCTCTTCCTCACCCGAGTCGACACCGAACGAGCGGGCGACATTCGACAGCAGCTGCGCTTGGACCGGAATGGGGCCCAGGCCGAGTGTGGCGTGCGGACTGAGCTCGGTGGGCGTGTCGCGCTCCAGCCGCCCCTGTCCGACCCAGGTACCGCTCGTGGAGCCGAGATCGGTCACCGTCAGCGGCTCGAAAGTGAACTTGGCGTGCAAGCCCGAGACGTTCGGGTGTGCGACGACGAGGTGCACCCGGGCGGGGTCGCGACCCACGAAGAGCACGCCTTGCGCGGGCGCCGCGTCACCCTTGCTCATCAGCATCATCGCGATGGCGGGATGCACGTTCGGGAGCGGCACTTGACCGACGACGAACTGCGAGCGGAAGTCGAAGGGAGCCGTACCCCCCGGGGGGACGGGATTTCCGTCGACTAGACTCTGTCCGGTGCCACCGTCGACGAAGACGAGTTTGCCCCCGCCTTGATGCACGATTCGAGCGTGCTCCGGCGCGACGCCGGGTCCGCCGAGGCGAACGTCGCAGCTCGCATCGCTGCCGATGGTAATGGTTTGCTTACCGATTCCGTCGATCATGGGTTCGTGACTGGGGGGAGCTCAGCCGAGGCTCACGGTGAGCTCGACGGGGCCGAGGGAGAGCTGGCTGCCATTCGGAACGGGAGTCCACGCTCCCTGCAGGAGCTGGTTGCCGTCTACGAACGTGCCGCCGGTGCTGCCTTCGTCGCGAACCAGGAGCTGTCCGCCTTCGAGCTTGAGAGAGGCGTGTACCGCAGAGACCTGCGGATTTTCCAGAAGGATGCCGCACTGACTTCCATCTCGGCCAGCGCGCATCTCGAGCCCGGCGAGCACGGTGAACACGGCGCCGCCAGGACCGGTGAGCGTCGCGTGGCTGGCTGGACCGCCCGAAGTGGCAGGCGGAGGCGCAGCCGCCGGTGTTTGGGGACCGGAGTATCCGCCGGGTGCCGCCAGCGGACTCGGCACGGCAACTGCCGAGGCGCGTACGGGCGCAGCGGGCGCAGCCCGGCGCTTTCCTCCGCCCCGGAACATGAGCACGAGGAGCAGTGCCAGAATCACGAGGCCGAACGCCGCGCTCAGGATGAGGAGAAGCGGCAGCGGAGCCGTGGCCCCACGTAGTTGAATCACGCTGTCGGCGGTGACCCCCGACGTGCGCTTCGCTCGGTTGTCGAACACCACGAGACGGACGACAGCCTGGTCCCCCGCGCCATGGAGGATCTTGTCTTTGTCGGGTGCTTCGAACTCGACCGAGGTGTCGTTGGCTTCGAGGGCCGTGCCCTTCATGTCCATCGCGATGAGCTGCTGCTGCGCGCGCTTGGCTTTCTCGACGCTGGCACCGGAGAGATCGGCCGGGAGGTTCTGTCCTTGCGGGACGAAGTAGATCTCGGCCCGGGACTTGTCTCCACCCCAGCAAAAATCGCCGTACACCCGGAATGTGCCCCCGGGATACACGCCGCCTTTGCGCTGTGCCTCGTCCTGGGTGAGCTGGACGTTCACGTCGAGGGGCCAGGTCGTTGGGTCGATGCCGACCGGAACGTCTTGGAACGAGTTGTCGCCCAAGATGGGCGGCTTCACGTTCGTGAACATCAGCTTGAAGCTCTGGGTGGCGGTCGGCGCGATGCACGCGACTCGCCATTTGACGATGTGCATCTTGGAAAACCGCGTGCGCACCGCATCCACGATTTGGCCGGCGCGCGAGCTCTGTCCGTCACGCATCACCGTGAAGAACCCGCCGATTTCCGGGTCGGCAAGGTTCTGGCTGAACTCGAGGGCGTTCTGCCGGTACTCGTCGATAGTGCTCGGAGGGAAGTGAATGCTGACGACCGGAACCGGGAGCTTGGGCAGCGCGGTATTGTCTTCCGGAAAGCGTCCGCCCGTGAGGTATTGCGAGAGCTGCAGCGCCCCAGGGCCGGTGGACGAAGGGTCGGCTCCGCCGTAGCCGCTCGACAGCACCACCATGGCCTGATGGAGCGGCACCTCGATGTCTTCCCCCACGTTCCCGAGGGCGCTGAAGCCGTCGGTGGCCGCGTTCTTGATGATCGTGAGCAGCGAGCGGTTGCGACCCTGGGAGCGATAGGTGTCGTCGACCTTGTCGACCAGCGAGAGGGCCGTCTGCTTCTTCGCAGCGGGCAACCACTTCGAATCCTCGACGACCTGACGATCGTTGAAGAACATCACGTCGACGATGTCGTTCGGGCCCATCGCCTCGACGAAGCGACTCGCGACCGCCTTGGCGTCGTCGAATGCTTTGCCCATGCGACTGTCGGCGTCGATCAGGATGAGCCACGCAGTACCCACACCCGGCTTCTGTTGGCTTTCACCCCAGCGCGCGTGGCTCACGAGCTTGGCTTGGACGTCGGTGCCGTCGACGTGAACCGCGAAGAGCGCCTCGTTGGCTGGAAAGTTGAACGGCGTGTAGAGGGCGTACTTCTTCTCGAGCGCTTCGCTCATGCAGTCGAGCTGTGCGTTGCCACGCAAGGCGCCGCAGGGACGGGTGGCGTCGCTGATACGCTTGCTTTGCGCTACCTCGATGACGGTGGTGAGCACCGGCGATCCGTTGGCGACGGCGGCGCGAGGGTCGACCCGAAGCAGCTTGGCGGCCGGCGCCGCCACTGCGGGGCTCGTCAGGACGAGCGCGACGACGGCGAGGAGGGCCGACAGGAGGGAGCGGTGAACGGGGACCGAGGCTGGGGTGAGTCGGATCATGTTGCGCTGGCGGGCTTCACCCGGGAGCCGGGCGAGAAAAATGCGTGAGCGCGAGCATAGATCCGGAGCGCAGAGATGACTCTCACAATTCAGCCCCAATGGGCTAATTGGTTCGAAAATCTTTCGAGAATTCCCTGAGCGTCCGCGCGCTGGCGCTGGTTCCGGACCTCGGCCGGCGTGGTCTCGGCGGCAGCCCGAGGCCCCCGGTCCGGTAAACGCAAAAAAGCCGGCCTCTTCAGGAAGGGGCCGGCTCTCGTTCGCGCTGGCGCTATCGGCTCAGCGGTCCTTCTTGTCCTGGACGCGCGCCTTCTTGCCGGTCAGCGAGCGCAGGTAGAAGAGACGTGCACGTCGCACGACGCCCTCGGAGAGGAGCTCGATCTTCTCGACGCGGGGTGAGTGCAGCACGAAGGTTCGCTCGACGCCGACGCTGAAGCTGGTCTTTCGAACGGTGAACGTGGAGCGAGCGCCGTTGCGGTTGCGCTTGATCACGAGGCCCTTGAACACCTGAACGCGGGTCTTGTCGCCCTCGATGATTCGGTAGTGCACGGCCACCGTGTCGCCGACGCGGAACTTCGGAAGGTCGTCCCGGAGGTACTGGGACTCGAGTTTGGCGATGATGTTGCCGTTCGACGGCGCGGCTTCGGTTGCCATGGCAGTGTTCCTCGGACCGTCGCCCTGCGATCGGGAACCACTAGGCTCCGGTGCAGCTCGCGACTCGGTCGAAAGTCGTATGGTTGCCGGACCCTTCCGGGGCCGGGGGAGGCGAATTATGCACCTGAACGAGCGCCCGTCAACGGTCCTTTACCGACCTTCGGCGATCGTTTTCCAGCTCCCGCAAGCAGCCTTCCGCATCTCGGCGCCCAAGTCCAGCGATCTCCCGACCGGGCGATCCGGACCCCGCACACTCGCTTTTTGCCCTGAACGGCCGCTCAGAGGCCCGATTCCGTCGGGAAAAGGACCCAGCGGACGGTCGAGCCGTTTCGCGGCACAATGCCCCCAAGGCACGCGAGGCCGCAGGCCGAGGAGTGACGAGGCCGCGAGCACCGCCGCCGAGCGACTAGCGAGGCGCCGGAGCGCAG
>JBNKGC010000239.1:0-8308 GCA_050289625.1 Polyangiaceae bacterium
TCCGCTCCGGTGCTCGCGAAAGCCTCGCCAAAACTCAAGCTTGACGGGCGCGCTCGCGCTCAAGGTATCGGGGATGGCCATGAGGGGAACGATGGCGGCAAATGCACCCAAGCGATCGCGGAATCGAAGTCGCTACGCGTGCCGGACCCTTGTGACTGTTGTCTGGTTGAACTCTTTCACTCACGGTCACCTCAGGGCACCGTGACAGTCACATCCAATTGGGGTCGGCGTTCAACCGTTTCGTACTCGCTCGTCCAGAAGTTCACACCGTCATTCGAGTAGGGCGACGTCTTGAAGAGGACCCCGTTGTTGTCAGCGGGTTGATCGACCCACTTTTGCACCAGGGCAGGAGGCAAAATGACTTCATATTCCGTGCTGATCGCCTGGGGCCACCATTCGGCTTGCACCGCCGTGCCGCGGGAAGGGGGCTCGACGCCGGGCGAGAGCCAATCCACACCCGGAAGGCGTTCTTTCCAGCTCACCGCGCCCGGGCCATTCTGCAGGTCCCCCTCCTGCCAGGCCTCCAGCACCTCGTAGAGATGCATCTTGGTGTTCACATTGGCTTCACATCCGCTGCAGTCGAGCGTCCAGACGCGGAGGGTGGCGGACTCCACAGTGAGACCCGTGCCGAGCGCCGATAGGTCGAAGCGAAGCAGCCCGACGCGAGGTGGATCAGCGTCACTCGCGATGTCTGCCGTCGCACCGAAGTTGTTGGTCGGGTTGTTACCCTGCAGGTCGGCATCCGTCGTGACGCCCTGGAAGTCGCAGGTAGGGCGCTCACCGAAGGTGTAGGTCCCCGATCCAACTAGGGGACCGTCGCCGGTTCCTCCTGCGCCGTTCCCCCCGCTGCCCCCGGTGCCGCCCTGTCCTCCGGTGTCGCCACCGCTGTTGCCGCCATCTCCGTTTGCGCCGTCCATACCCCCGGTGCCGCCCGCTCCGGTGCTCCCGCCCGTGCCCGCGACACACACCTGCTCGTTGCACTCAAGTCCCGAATCACAGGAGTCATCGTCACCGCAGGGGCAATCTTCCGTTCGCCTCGGGCACTCGGCGTCATCGCCCTCACAAAGTCCTGTCCGAGTGTCACAGTCGTCGCAGCTTCGACTGACGAACCCCGAGCCCACGTCATCACAGCGCGTCGAAAGATCGCGGTCGCAGAACGCTTCTCCCGGATTGCACACTCGCGCCGTGCAAGTTCCCGTGACGTCGCAGTATTCATCGTCGGCGCAGTGAGAATCGCGGAAGCAGGCGACGCACACTTCGATCTCGGGCGCGCACAATGCATCGAGCTTCGCGCAGTCCTTGTCGGAGTCGCAGGTCTCCAGGCAGGCGGTGTCCAGACAGGTTTGGCTGTCGGCGCAATCAGCGTCGGTCTCACATTCCACGCAGTAGCCGAGGTCATCGGAGCACACCTCGTCGGCAGAACAGTCCCGAGTGCTGTCGCACCGAACGATGGCAGCGCACGCTCCCCGCGTGCACAGGGCGTCACCCTCACAGTCGCTGTCATCGATGCAGTCGACGCAGACCAACCGCGTGTCGTCGCACAGCAAGCCGCGCTCCGTGCAGTCCTTGTCGGAGCGGCAGAACACCTCAGGACGCGTTCCAGAACCACCCGTGCGCGATCCTCCCTCGGCACCCACGACGAGCTCGCCGCTCCCCCGGTCGCCGCACGCGGGCCCGAGGCCTCCCACCAAAGTTCCAGCCACCGCCAGTATCGGAAAGCGAAGTCGAGAAGAGCGCATTTCCGCACAGCACGCCGTCAGTAGAACTCGACTCCGTGAATCGCGAATCCGTAACCGGTGGGATCGTCGGCTGCAAAATGGATCTCTTCGACGTTGGTGAGATCTTTCGTGCCGACATTGTCTCCCGCCGCAACCATGGCTCCGAAGGCGGCGTTGCGAATCTGACTCGTCCCGCCGGTGCCACCGGGGACGTTCACGCCGTAGTGCCCGCCGTCGCTGGTGACGATGCTGACGTAGACCTGATCGTCGGATTCGATGTCGATGCGGACTCCGCTGTAGCCACTCACGTCGTACCCGGCGCCACCGTTCAGAATCACACCGATGTAGGCGAAGTCGACGTTCGTGACCTCTGCCGACCCACCGGTGGCGATTGCCGCGCAGCTGTTGTCACCCCAGGTGCCGCCGGGCTCGTCGACCTCGAAGTCATCGTTGACCAAGAGATCGGCCTCGCCGTACCAAACGCCCTTTCTTCCCGCGATTTCGCAGATGTTCTCGTCGCAACTGTGAAAGTTGTCGACGATGTTTGCCGCCGCTCCGCCGCAGGTGTCAGCCGATGGCCCACCTCCGGAGCCGTCGTTACCGCCGGTACTGTTTGAGCCTCCGGTGCTGCTCGAACCACCGGAGCCATCGCCGCCCGAGCCATCGCCGCCCGAGCCATCGCCGCCCGAGCCATCGCCGCCCGAGCCATCGCCACCCGAGCCATCACCACCCGAGCCATCACCACCCGAGCCATCGCCACCCGAGCCATCGCCGCCCGAGCCATCGCCGGCCGAGCCACCCGACCCGTCGCTGCCACCGGAAGAGCTTGCACTACCGGAACCACTTCCGGTGTCGACGCAGACATCACTCAGGCACGAAAGGTCGTCGTTGCAGGTGTCGTTCCCGAAGCAGGCGCATCCTTCTTCGCCGGTTTCACACCCCGTGCCCCCGCCGCCGACCGGGCCCGACCCGTTGGTGCCTCCGCAACCAGTCCAGGCTGGCAAGCTAAGCAAGGTGAATACAAAGAACGAGATACATGTTCGCTTCATGTGAGCTGCTCCGAATCCCAAGAGCCCCGCAAAGATTCGGGCCCACACCTTCATAATGAGTCGGAAGGCGGGCGCAAATGCAAAAGAAAGAGCTCTTATGATTTCTTCAGCAAAGCACCTCGCTGGCGGCAGGGTCCCTCATCGGCTCTTGTCTTTCTAGAATGCGATTGAAGGCGGTTCAGGCACGCGAACGGGAAAGCTGGCCGACCGGCCGTTCGGGCGACTCACCCGCGGCTCCGCGGACGAAATGAAGGCGGGGCGCACCCATTTCCGACACCTTAAGCGCGAGCGCGCCCGTCAAGCTTGAGTTTTGGCAAGGCTTTCGCGAGCACCGGAGCGCAGGGAAAACGAAATTAAAACTCAAGATCGGCGGGCGTCCTGGTCCGCTAAGGTACCGGCGGTGGGGGCGCACTTCACTGCGAGACGCGCCCTCGACCCGGCTGTCACAGCATCAGAGCCAGGCCAGCCTCCACCCATTCCTTCTTGCCACCGACGAAGACGGAAACGTTCGTGTATCCCTCCTCCTCCAGCACTTCGGCCACATGGTGGGAGTTCCTGCACGTGTCGCTGGCACAGTAGACGACGATTGTCGCCTCGCGATCCGGCAAGTCCGCGGCCATACACTCGGGTGTTTGGTCACTCGGGAAGTGACGTGCCCCGGGGAGGTGACCCTGCCGGTAGTACTTCTCCGGCAGGGCTTCGAGCAATGTCACGTTCGCTCCGTTGCTCAGAAGAGCCCGAAGCTTGCTCAGAGAGAGCGTCTTCATGCTGCACTCCTCGCCGTCGATTCCGTGGTCGCAGCTGCATCTGCAACTTTCGAGAGTCGCGAATCGAGGGCGAGGCTTCCTCCGCCCCAGAGCATCGCGGGGATGCTGAGCGCCAGCACCAAAAGGTGAAACTCGTAGCCCTCTCCTTGCTGTACCCCGAACCAGTTCATGAAGAAGCCGAACTGTGCGTGGCTGGTCAGAATGGCTCCAAGCATGATGGCACTGATACCAAATGCCGCGATACGAGTGCCGAGCCCGAGAACGAGAAGGCAAGCTCCGAAGAACTCGCCTACGATCACGAGAAAGGCCAGCGGCGCGGGAAGGTGCATCGTGTCCGTGAAGAACCCCATCGTTCCACCGAAGCCGTATCCACCGTACCAACCGAGCATCTTCTGTGCGCCGTGCGGAAACATCACCGCGCCGAGCACCACACGCTGCATCAGGAGGCACGTGTTCGAGGTGTCCGTTGAAAGCAATCGTCGAGTCAGATGGTTCGCGTTCATTGCCACTCCTTGGGTAGATTCATCATGCACCGGTGATGTAACGGGCAGGCTCTTTCCCCGGTAGGCGTCTCGTCGAGGACACACTGTTCTCCCCAGGAGAACAGCACCTTGGCCGAAGGAACACTACGGCGTAGCCTTTCGCCGTGGCATTCGACCTCGAACAAATCGTCGACCTGGCGCTCTTTGCGCGAGTGGTGGACGCTCGCTCCTTCTCGGAGGCGGCTCGCCGCACGGGTATCGCAAAATCGGCAGTGAGCAGGAGGATAGCTCTCCTCGAACAACGCCTCGGCGTCCAACTCCTTCGGCGCTCGACGAGGGCACTGGAGGTCACCTCCGACGGCGCTCGTTTCTACGAGCACTGCGAGAGAGTGCTCACCGCTGCTCGAGACGCAGAACAATCCGTGAGCGCCGCGGGCTCGAGTGTGCACGGTCTGATCCGCATCAGCGCCCCGGTCACTTTCGCGCAGATGTTTCTGACACCGGCAATCGCCAGCTTCCTAGCCATGCATCCGGGCCTGGAGATCGTTCTCGAAACCGATGACCGATTCGTCGATGCCGTAGCTGGTGAGTTCGATCTGGTCGTGCGCGTGACTCGACTTGGCGACGCTTCGTTCGTGGCGAAGAAGCTAGCGAGTGATCGGCTCGTCGTCGCCGGAGCACCCGCCTACCTAAAGACGCGCGGTCGTCCTCTGCGAAGCGAGGATCTCGTTCATCACGAGCGGCTCCACTACTCTCTGGTGAACACTGCGGCCGAGTGGCGCTTCCGAGGAGCCGACCGGAAGCCGGTCTCACTCGGGCGCGGCTCGTTTTCGACGAACGACGGCACCGCTCTGCGTGAAGCGATGCTCGCCGGGCTTGGTCTTGCCGTTCTTCCCTACTTCATGGTGGCGCGCGACGTGGCTCTGGGTCGGGCCGAGTTGGTCCTGGAGGGCCAGCGAAAAGCCGAGATCGGGATCTACGCCGTCGTCGCGCGACCGCGAGGCCTTCCGCTTCGCGTCCGCCGTTTGGTCGAGCACCTGAAACGCCACTTCGCCAGCAGCGACTGGCGCGAACGATAGCGGCACCGGTTCGCCAAGGCGGCCACGAGAAGGCCTCGCCCCTCGACGCAGAACCGAAAAAGGGCGTGAGCTGAAGTTCGCCTCCCATACGATGCGACTACTCGTGGTCGCCCACGCGACAGCGCCGTCGCTCACGAAAGGAACGCGTCGTACTCTGGAATCGCCGGCGCAGCTGCTCCGAGTGCCTCGAGCTCCTGCACCAGGGGCAAGGACCAGATCGCGGCGCTGTACTTCTCGGCACTCGCAGGAAGCTTCACCCCATAGGTGCGAAAACGCGCCACCAAAGGCATGTACATGCAATCGGCGATGGAGAAGTCTCCGAGCAGAAAGTCGCCAGAAGAAGTCGCCATCGACGCCTCCCAGACATCGAAGACCCTTGCGAGTTCGGTTTCGAGCTCGGCACCCGTCGGTGTTTTCTCGGCCCGCCCGCGAACGTTCATCGGCATCTGATTTCGGATCGCGAAGAAGCCGCTCAGCATCTCGCAGGAGATGGCTCGGCCGCGGGCCCGAAGCGCCGGGTCGCTCGGCCAGAGCTTCGCTTCTGGATATTTCTCAGCGAGGTACTCGCAGATCGCGAGGGACTCGTGAACGCTGAGGCTTTCGTCGACGAGGACGGGCACCTTTCCGGCACCCGAAAACTGGAAAATCCGCTCCTTCCACCCGTCCTTCGTCTTCAGGCCGACGTCGTGCAAACGAAAATCAGCGCCGGCCCTTTTCAGCGCGAGCCAAGCGCGCGCCGTCCAGGACGAATAGTTCAGGTTTGCACCAACGAGTCGAAGCATGGACGTACTCTCGCGACGAATTTCGGGTGCCGCAAGCGGCACCCGAAATTCTCGCGGCGACGCTCAGACGCTCGCGATGATCGCGTTCAACGTCGGGCTCGGCCGCATCGCCTTCGACGCCACCTCGTGCTTCGGAGCGTAGTAGCCGCCGATGTCGACCGGAGTACCCTGGGCGGAGTTGAGCTCGTCGACGATCTTCTTCTCGTTCTTCGCGAGTGCTTCAGCCACCTTCGCGAACCGCGCGGCCAGCTCCGCATCTTGCTTTTGCGCAGCGAGGGCCTCGGCCCAGTACAAAGCCAAGTAGAAGTGGCTCCCCCGGTTGTCGAGCTCGCCGACCTTCCGCGATGGAGACTTGTTCTCCAGGAGAAACTTGGTATTCGCTGCGTCGAGGGCCGCGGCGAGCACCCGAACCTTGGGTAGGTCGTACCGATCGGCCAGGTGCTCCAGAGACGCCACCAAAGCCAGGAACTCACCGAGTGAATCCCAGCGCAGGTGCCCTTCTTCGTTGAACTGCTGCACGTGCTTCGGGGCGGAACCGCCGGCCCCAGTCTCGAAGAGACCGCCACCGCTCATCAGCGGCACGATCGAGAGCATCTTGGCGCTCGTGCCAACCTCGAGGATCGGGAACAGATCGGTCAGGTAGTCGCGGAGCACGTTGCCCGTCACCGAGATCGTGTCCTGACCGGCCTTGATCCGGTCCAGGCTGAAACGGGTCGCTCGCTCAGGCGGCAGAATCACGATCTCGAGACCAGTGGTGTCCTCGTCGTCGATGTACGTCTTCACCTTTTTGATCAGTTCGGCGTCGTGCGCTCGCGTCTCGTCCAACCAGAAAACGGCCGGGACGTTCGTGGCGCGAGCACGTCGCACGGCGAGCTTCACCCAATCGCGGATGGGAGCATCCTTCGTCTGGCACATCCGCCAGATGTCACCGGCCTCGACCTCGTGCTCCAGGAGCACCTTGCCCGCAGCGTCGACCACCTGAACCTTACCGGGCGAGGCAATCTCGAAGGTCTTGTCGTGCGAGCCGTATTCTTCGGCCTTCTGCGCCATCAGACCCACGTTCGACACGCTCCCCATGGTGGTCGGATCGAAAGCCCCGTTTTCGCGGCAGAAGTCGACAACTTCCGAATACACGCCCGCGTAGCTGCTGTCCGGAATCACCGCCTTGGTGTCCTGCGGCTTGCCTTCCGCATTCCACATGCGGCCGGAGGTGCGGATCATCGCCGGCATCGATGCATCGACGATGACGTCACTGGGCACGTGCAGGTTGGTGATCCCCTTGTCCGAATTGACCATCGCTAGAGCCGGTCCGTTGGCGTAAGCGGCGTCGATCTCCGCGAGGATCTCGGAGCGCTTGTCTTCGGGGAGCCCTTCGAGCCTGGAGAGCAACGTGGCGAGGCCGTCGTTCGGATTGATCCCGAGCTCGTCGAAGGTCGCTCCGTGCTTGTCGAACACACTCTTGAAGAAGGTCCGCACCGCGTGCCCAAAAATGATCGGGTCGGAGACCTTCATCATTGTGGCCTTCATGTGCAGGGAAAAGAGCACCCCTTGGGCCTTCGCCTCGGCCACCTGAGCCTCCAAGAAGGCGAGCAGCGCTTTCTTGCTCATGACCGTCGCGTCGATCACCTCGCCCGGTTGCAGTGCGAGCCCCTCCTTGAGTGGTGTCGTCGTTCCATCGGGGGCAACGTGCTTGATGCTCACCGTGGTGGCACCCGACAGGGTCAGCGACTTTTCGTTCGACCGGAAATCACCGCTCCCCATCGTCGAGACGTGCGACTTCGAGTCCTTCGACCACGCCCCCATCGAATGCGGGTTCTTCCTTGCGTACTCCTTGACGGCCTTCGGAGCTCGCCGATCCGAGTTGCCCTCGCGCAAGACCGGGTTCACAGCGCTCCCCTTCACCTTGTCGTAGCGAGCCCTGATGTCTCGCTCCTCGTCGGTCTTCGGATCGTCCGGATAGTTCGGAAGCGCGTACCCTGCAGCTTGGAGCTCGGCGATGGCAGCCTTCATCTGCGGGATCGATGCGCTGATGTTGGGGAGCTTGATGATGTTGGCCTCGGGTGTCTTCGCGATCCCACCGAGCTCGGAAAGCGCGTCGGCGACGCGCTGGCCCTCGCTCAGGCGGTCGGGAAAACTGGCCAGCAAGCGCCCAGCGAGCGAAATGTCGCGTGTCTCCACCCGAACTCCGGCCGGGGCCGTGAACGCCTGGATGATCGGCAACAAAGAGTAGGTTGCCAGTGCAGGGGCTTCGTCGGTCTCGGTGTACAGAATCGTCGGGTTCTGGGTCATCGTGGCGCTCTCCAATTTTTGCCCACCCGCGTGAAATCGAGTCGGGTGGGCTGGTGTAACCAGGCTGGCTCACCGGGCACAAGACCCGGTTGATCTCCCGCCTGGAAAACCCGCTTCCGCCACGCGGCCCTGCCACCTCGCC
>JBNKGC010000240.1:0-8264 GCA_050289625.1 Polyangiaceae bacterium
GGTCAGCTGCTGGTGCATCGCGTACTGCGCGAACACGTGGTAGCGACGAGCCTCGTCGTCGAAGTCACCGTCGTCCTGCCCTTCAGCCACCAGCGACACAGTCGAGGCTGCTTTGGCCGCTTCGGCTGCCTCCTGGCGCAGGCGCCGAGCCTCGCGGGCTTCCTCGTCTCGAAGGCGCTCCTCCTCCTTCTCCTTTGCGCGCTCCGCCTCGCGGTTCACCTTCTCTTGGGCGATCTTTTGGAGGAGTCCCGGTTTGGGAGCGAGCACGATAGCCATGGTCCGCCCCTCCATGGTGGGGCGGAGCTCGACGTTGGCCAGATCTCCCGTGTTATCCACGATGTAGTCGAGCTGCATTCGTGCACGCTCCGGGTGCGTGATCTCGCGGCCACGGAAGCGGCAGACAACCTTGACCTTGTTGCCCTGCTCGAGGAACCGACGCGAATTGCGGACCTTCACCTCCAGATCGTGGTCGTCGGTCTTCGGACGGAGCTTGACCTCCTTCACCTCGACCACGGTCTGCTTTCGCTTCGCCTCCCTCTTCTTGCGGCTTTCCTCGTACTTGTACTTGCCGAAGTCGAGGATCTTGCAAACGGGAGGAGAGCCTTTCGGGTTGATCTCGACGAGATCGAGCCCGACCTCTCGAGCGCGGCGTAGGGCGTCCTGGGTCGACAGAACCCCCAGGTTCGATCCGTCCTCCGCCACGACGCGCACCTCGGGCACGCGGATGCGGTGGTTGATGCGGATTTGCGGGCCGCGGGGTTCTCCCCGGAAACGCCGACGCATTGCCATCGAAGGTCTTCTCTCTTCCTTTCTCGGGGCGCTAGCCCCTGACGAGTTCGCAATTGAGGAGCCCACGAACCGCTCGCGGTCTCCAGAAACGTAAAGTGCCCAGCAGGTTCAGGGCCGACCCCCTCGGGCCGAGCCCGGCCGGACCTCGACGAAGCTGTAGCGGGTGTCCACTGCGCAGTGCCATGAAGCCATACGACGCCTTCGCGTCCGAGCTTTCGCCCGCGCGATGTGGCTTCAGGCGGGCCCCCGCGGCGTGCTTCACGACACAGCCATCATGAGCATCGAAGTCGCCAGACCAGCGGGCGAGGCCAATGGTTCGTTCCGCCGTCCGAGCGCCCCGCAGAGGGCGGAGCCTCGCGGGGTCGGAAGCTCGCCCCGCAGCTCTGTGAAGCCGGCGGAGCTGAATGAACGGCCCGAGGTTGTAGGCGCGGGCAGGATTGAACTGCCGACCCCTACCGTGTCAAGGTAGTGCTCTACCACTGAGCTACGCGCCTTTGGGTCAGTTGCATGTGACTTCCGGTTGAGCTTGAGCCCGGGAGAGCTTCGGCAACCGGGGAGCTTCCGTCAACCGCGAGGTGGGTTGGGACGGGAGCTGCCGAGAAGGATAGCGTCCCTGGAAAGTCAAAATGGCAATTGGACCGTGAACATCTTGGGGGTCTGCCGGCTGGGCCGTTCCGCCGGCAGGGCGCATTCAAGTAGCGTCGGCATATGGGGCTGTCAAGGAGGGCTTCGCTTGGTGAGCGGCATCCCTTGCTGTGGCTGGATATTCTGGGTATGAGGCCCGCCCACCTCGACGCCCGCCTCCTGCGGGTTCAGAGCACGGAGGACCAGTTGGCGTTAGCCCTGCAACAACTCGGCCCGTCGCCAGGGGAGTCGGCGCCGTCGCCCCCTACGACAAGTACCGAAGCCGCCCCCGCACCTGCCGCGCCGCAACAAGCGCCCGGCTGGGAGGGAATGCTTCTACCTCTTCTGCTGTTCGTGCCGCTCATCGTCATGATGTTCTGGTCGTCGCGATCGCAGCAGAAGCGGCAACAAAAGGCGCTCGCCGAGCTCAAGAAGGGCGACTGGGTACTCACTCAGGCTGGACTCCGGGGCAAGTTGCTCGAGGTCGGTGACCGATTCGCCAAGGTGGAGCTTTCGCCTGGTGTGAAGGTCGAGATCTTGAAGACCGCACTCCTGGGCAAAGACAACGTCGAGACTGCTCAGCAGCTCGAGAAGAAATGACGCGCGAGGCATCGCGGTGGTTGGCACGTACTTCGTTTATTCGTTTGGCGCACTCGCCTTCTTGATGGCTCTGGGCGGTCTGGCGCAACGCCAGAGGCGCACGCCACTTTGGGGAGGCGCGATTGCAGCGGCTGGTGCGGCGTGGGCCGCCTACGGTGACAACTTCTGGCCGATGTTCGCGCTGGGGGTGCTTGCCGTCTGGACGCTGTTCCTCACCCTACCAGTCATCGACGTCGGCTGGCGCGCACGCTTCGGCTTCGTGGCCGCGGTGGCGCTGTTCTGCGGAATATCCTTGTGGCCTTCGGTCTCTTCGATGAGCGAGGGGCGCATTCCCTGCCCGCAGTGGGTCAAAGAGCGCGTGGGCGCACGGCTCGTGGCCGGGCTGGATCTTCGGGGAGGCCTCCGGCTGGTCTACACCGTGGACGTCGGGGAGGCGATCAAGGACAAGCGTGATCGCTACTACGAAGACATGCGCACGGAGCTCTCGAAGCTCTACGCCGGTCACGAAGGGGATACGCCGCCGAGCGACGAGACCGTCGCCAAAATGCGCGAGAAGGTGGATTTCGTCGCTTCGCGTACAGAACCCGACCGCATCGACGTCACGGTGAAGGAAGGAAGCGATCCAGGCCTCATCGACGCGCGTTTCCGCGATCAGTTCAAGCCTGATCTCGAGGTGAAGGTCGTGAACGACCGCACCTTCCAGTTTTCGATTCGTGAGGCAGCCGAGACGGCGATTCGCGAGCGGGCGGTCGACCAGGCAAAAGATATCATTCTGCGGCGCGTCGACGAGCTCGGCCTTCGGGAAGCTGCAGTGTCCACCCGCGACGAAGACATCATCGTCGAGGTCCCGGGTGAGGACGAGAAGAGCTTCCAGACGATCCGCGACATCATCAGCCAGACGGCGCGGCTCGAGTTCAAGCTCCTCGACGACGATTCCAACTTCTTCGCGGACCTTCAGCGCTCCACTCCGGAGGAGAGTCTGCCCGAGGGCTTCGAGTTCCGGGTCGAGGGCAACGTGCCGGTCGGTCTCGACGCGAACGGCGAACGACAGACGCGCGCGGTCACCTACGGGTACCTCGCGACTCAAGCGGAGGAGACGAGCCAGCAGGCGCTCCAGCGGTTCCGAGAATGGGTCGCCACGCTGCCGGTGCCACTAGACCGCGAGGTGGGCTTCGAGGTCGTCCGTCAGGTGGTGGACGAGGCCACCCTCAAGGAAGAGGAAGTGGGCTGGCGGACCTTCATACTGAAGAGCCGCGCCGAAATCACCGGCGACATGATCCGGGACGCTGGCGCTCAGCCCAACCAAGGAGCCACGAGCTTCGGGGGTTGGAACGTCGGTCTCGCGTTTACCGATCAGGGCGGAAAGATTTTCGACCGGATCACGGGCGCCAACATCAAGCGCCGCTTTGCCATCATCCTCGATGGTCGGGTGGAGAGCGCGCCGGAGATCCTCGACCGGATTGCGGGAGGGCACGCTCAAATCACCATGGGGTCTCGCGACCCCGAGGTGCAGCTCCGGGATGCGAAGAATCTCGAGCTCGTGCTTCGGTCTGGCGCGCTTCCCGCGCCGATCTCGCCTTCGAACGAACAGCGCATCGGTCCATCTCTCGGAAGTGAATCGATTCGGCTCGGCGTGGAAGGTGCGGTAGCCGGAGCAGTCGTCGTGCTGCTCTTCATGATTCTCTACTACCGACGCGCGGGCATCATCGCGGACATCTCGGTCTCGATGAACTTGTTCCTGCAGTTGGCCATCCTGGCGTCCTTCGGCGCTTCGATGACGCTGCCTGGAATCGCCGGTCTGGCGCTCACCTTGGGCATGAGCGTGGACGCGAACGTCCTCATCAACGAGCGCATTCGCGAAGAATTGCGAGACGGCAAGAGCCCACGAACCGCCGTCGAGCTCGGTTACAGCAAGGCGCTGAGCGCCATCATCGACGGCCAGCTCACCACCCTGATCTCCGGTATCGTGCTCGCGCAGTACGGCACGGGTCCTATCAAAGGGTTTGCCGTCACATTGATGGTGGGCGTCCTGTGCAGCATTTTCTCTGGCGTCGTCGTCAGCCGTGTCCTTTTCGACCTGTGGGTCAGGGGCTTCGGTAAGAAGGCGAGCTTCGGCCTGGGCTGAGTCATGCAGCTATTCCCGGTTGGCAAAGTTTACGACTTCATGAAGAACCGACGCCTGTTCGTAGGCGTCAGCTTCCTGATGGTACTCACCTCCATCGTCCTATTGTTTCGGCCTGGGCCGAAGCTGGGTACGGATTTTCTCGGTGGCACCGAAGTGGAAGTGGCCTTCACGGGTCCCGTCACCGGTACCGAGATCCGCAAGGTCATCACCGATGCCGGGTTCTCCCATCCGGACGTGATCAAGGTCGAGGACGACCAGAACCCGAATCGCTACATGATCCGGGTCGAGGAAGTCAGCACGATTTCCGAGGAGAAGCAGCGGGAGATCGAGCAAAAGCTCTGCTTCGGGGATCAGCTCGGCGCCGATTGCGCCGGTCACGTGGCTACGGAGGTCAAGTTCAGCCCCGGTGGTGACAAGATCAGCGTGCGCTACGAGGAGCCCCCCGACCTTCCGTTCGTTCGCGAGCGCATGCAGGCCGTCGGCGGGATCAAGCTGCGGCCGGGGGAGAACAATCCGACCTTGCAGAACGTTCGCGACAACAAGGTCGAGATCCAGATCATGAGCAAGGGCGACCAGCTCATGGGCGCGCTTCGGGACGGCCTCGGTGCGGACAAGGTGCCCGCACAAGCGCTCCGCTCGGAGTGGATCGGCCCCAAGGCGGGCGCTCAGCTCCGGGATGCGGCCATCAAGAGCATCGTCATCGCGCTGGTGTTCATCATGGCCTACGTGGCGCTTCGCTTCGACTTGCGATTCGCTCCCGGTGGCGTGCTGGCCCTCGTGCATGACTCGATGGTCACCGTCGGCGTCCTGATCTTGCTGCAGAAAGAGCTCAACCTGACCACGGTTGCCGCTGTCCTCACGATCATCGGCTACTCGGTGAACGACACCGTGGTCGTCTACGACCGTGTGCGCGAAAACCTTGGCAAGCTTCGCGGGTCGAGCTTCCTGAAGCTCATCAACGTGAGCCTCTCGGAGATGCTGAGCCGCACGGTCCTGACGAGCGGTACGACGATTTTCAGCTTGGTCTGCTTCTTCATCTGGGGAACGGGCACTCTGAAGGACTTTGCCCTCACCCTGATCATCGGGTTGGTGCTCGGAACCTACTCGTCGATTTACATCGCGCTGCCGCTTACCGAGTGGCTCGACCGCAAGTTCTTCTCGCACGTGGGTGCGCGGAAGAAGGGCATCGCGTAGGCTGTTTTTGCTAGGGGGGCGGCCCCGCCCCCCCTCGTCGCGCGAAGTGAATTCGCGCTCCTCACCCCACAGTCCCGCTGCGCTCCGGCGGGTCGCGAGGGGGCTCGCTCCCCGGCGGTGCTCGCGGCCTCGTCACTCCTCAGGCTTCGCCTTCGCGTGGCTCGGTTTGTTCCGGTCGTTGGGGCTTGGTTGCGGGGCGGACGGGCCTTGTTCGTCGCGGCAAAGCCGCAACCGCTGAAGACAATTGCTCACGTCGCGGGTGTGCCTGGTCGCTGTGCCCTGAGCGCGTTGACAGGGCTTGGGACGGCGTGTTCGAACAACCCTCGTGTCCCGCTCCGCTCCCTCTCAGGCTCCCGCGTCTGCCGTGAGAAGCGGTTCGAGCGGCTCGACTAGCTCACGCGACAGGGTGCGTGCCCTGGCTCGGTCCCTCGGCGTCACCGTGACATGCGCAGAGCACCTGCTGCGCTCCGGGTACGACGAGGCGGAGCGCACGGCGCGCTTTCTAGATCCCAAGCTGCGAGATCTCACGCGGCCCGATGCCATGGTCGACCGTGCGGCAGCCGCCGCGCGCATAGCAACGGCGATTCGTGGCCAGGAGTCGATCGTGGTGTTTGGGGACTACGACTGCGATGGCATCACCTCCACGGCGATTCTCTGCGACGTCATCGAGGAGCTCGGCGGGCGGGTGACGCCTCTCCTCGCGAGTCGCTTCGATGGCGGCTACGGCGTGTCCAACGCGGCGCTCGAGCGAATCCTTGCTCGCGCGCCAAACCTCCTGGTCACGTGCGACTGCGGCTCGTCGGATCACGTCACCCTGGAGAAAGCCACGAAAGCGGGGATCGAGGTGATCGTCATCGACCACCACCTGGTTCCCGACCGACCGCTTCCGGCCCTCGCCTTTTTGAATCCGCATCGCCCCGAGTGTGGCTTCCCGTACAAGGGATTGGCGTCCTGCGGTCTCGTGTTGTCCATCGCGGCAGCTCTTCGCACGGAACTCGGCGTGGAGCTCGACGTGCGTCGCTGGCTCG
This sequence comes from Polyangiaceae bacterium, assembly GCA_050289625.1. Lineage (GTDB taxonomy): Bacteria > Myxococcota_A > Polyangia > Polyangiales > Polyangiaceae > NIC37A-2. Next base: position 6,361 of record JBNKGC010000240.1, read on the forward strand.
ACTTGGTGGCGATCGGCTCGATTGCGGACGTCGCGCCCCTGGACGGAGACAACCGTGCGCTCGTTCGCGCTGGGCTGTCCGCCCTGCGCGAGGGGCGACGGCCGGGGGTGCGCGCGCTCTTCGAGCTGTGCAAGTTGGACGCGGCGCGGCCTGTGACCGCCGAAGACGTTGCGTTCCGCATTGCGCCACGACTCAATGCCCCCGGGCGTTTGGGGCCACCGGACGTGGCGCTCCGTTTGCTGCGCGAGAAGGACCCCGACCGCGCGCGCGGCTTGGCCGCCGAGGTCGAGCAACTTTGTCAGACGCGGCGTGAAATCCAGGCGACGATGGTCGACGAGGCTCGTGCGGAAGTGGAGCGCGAGGGATGGTCGAATCGACCTGCGCTGGTGCTCGGTCGCGAGGGTTGGAATCACGGCATCGTGGGGATCGTGGCGGGCCGCTTGGCGGACGATCTCGGAAAGCCCGTGGTGGTGATTGGCTTCGACGGGGGGATCGGTCGTGGGTCGCTTCGGGGACCGCCTGGAGCCCGCTTGTTCGATGCCCTCGAGCAAGCAAGCGGAGTGCTCGAGCGCTTCGGGGGGCACCAGGCCGCCGCAGGGTTGGAGATTCGCATCGAGCGGCTCGGCGAATTCAGGAGCGCCTTCGAAGACGCCTGCACCCATCTCGCATTCGACACGAAGACGAACGATCGTGAGCTTCTCTATCTCGCACCAGAAGACGAACCTTGTGAGGTGCTGCGTGACTTCTACAAGCTCGAGCCCTGCGGAGAGAAAAACCCTGCACCGGTTCTCGCGCTCCGAGGCCGCTTGATTTCAGCCCGCGAGGTGCGCGGCGGGCATCTGAAGCTCGAGCTCGAACTGGCCGGGGGACGCCGCGTCGGTGGCTTCGGGCCGAACCTGGGACACCGCGCGGCCGACCTCGGCGAGACCGTCGTGGTGGAGGGGACGCTGCGGCCGGACACCTATCGCGGAGGAGACGCGGTGGAGGTGACGGTTCGTGCAGTGACCTCGATCGAGGAGAGCGCAGTGGCGGCCGAAGCCGGCTGAGGCATTCTTCGGAGGGGACATGAGCGACGGCGACCTCATCATCTACGAAAGCGTGAAGAAGGCCTTCGGTCCTAAGGTCATCTACCGTGGACTCGATCTCCGGGTACGCCGTGGGGAGGTGCTGACGGTGGTGGGTGGCTCGGGTGTGGGCAAGAGCGTCATGCTGAAGATGCTGATCGGTCTCTTGCCAGCCGATTCGGGGTCCATCGTGTTCGATGGCGACGAGGTCACCACGATGAACGAGGACCAACTGTCTCGAGTTCGTCAGCGTATTGCGATGCTCTTCCAGAGCGGGGCTCTGTTCGATTCGCTGAGTGTCGGTGAAAACGTCGCCTACGGTCTCGAGGAACACTATCACGACCAGATGTCGACCAAGGAGGTCGCTGACCGCGTCGAGTGGGCGCTCGGTCTCGTGGGTCTCCCCGGGATCGAAGACATGCGTCCGGCGGATCTTTCGGGAGGCATGCGTAAGCGCGTAGGCCTCGCCCGCGCGATTGCGGTCCGGCCGGAGGTGGTGCTCTACGACGAGCCGACCACGGGGCTCGATCCGATCAACACGGCCCGGGTAAACCACATGATCTTGGGGCTGCAGGAGAAGCTGAACATCACGAGCATCGTCGTGACCCACGACATGAAGAGCGCGTTTGCGATCAGTGACAGCATGGCGATGGTCTATGGCGGAAAAGTGATCTGCCATGGCAGTACGGAGGAGTTCCGCCAAAGTGTCGACCCACGCGTGAGTGACTTCATCGAGGGGCGCGCGCCGGTTCAAGAAGACGTCGAAACCCTGCTCAATGCCTAGAGCGACAAACGGTCTACCGTTTTGTCGCGACCAAACAAGCAAAGGGAGCGCCGATT
>JBNKGC010000241.1:0-8240 GCA_050289625.1 Polyangiaceae bacterium
CTCGCTTGCCTCGGGTGGTTCCGAGCTGTGAGGTCTGTTGTGACTTAGGGGGCGGCCCTGGGTCGCTCACCTCGCGCCGGAGGCCGTGACCTCCTGGACCGATTCGGAAACGATTTCCAGGAGAGCCTCGAGATCCTCATCCGGAATGTTCAGGGCGGGCGTGAGGTAAACCACGTTACCGAGGGGTCGCACGTAGGCCCCCCGCTGAAGCGCGCGCTGGTACACGTGCCAGCCACCGCGCTCGAGGTAGCCGGTTCCCCCTTCCAGATCGAGCGCCCCAATCATCCCGAGCGACCGGGCGTTCCGCACGCCGGGAAGGTCCCCCAACCTGCGGAAGGTTTGCTCGATTCGTTCGGCCTTCGCCTGAGCACGCTCGACGATTCGCTCGTCACGATAGACCGCCAGCACCTCGCGCGCGACGGCCGCGCCCAGGGGATTCCCGCAATAGGTGTGCCCGTAGTAGAAGGCTCGGCCGGCGTCGCCGAAGAAGCCTCGGAAAAGGCGCTCGGTCGTGAGCGTCGCGGCGAACGGGAGAAGCCCGCCGCTCAATCCCTTGGCGGAACAAAGCACGTCCGGCTCGATGCCAGCGTGGTCACACGCCCAGAAGCGACCGGTCCTCCCGTAGCCGGTGAAGACTTCGTCGACGACGAGGAAAACGTCGTGCTTCCGCGTGAGCTCACGCGCGACCCGGAGGTACTCCGGGTCGTAGAGGCGCATGCCACCCGCTCCCTGAGCCAACGGTTCGACGACCAATGCCGCAATGCGGGCCGCGTCGCGAGTCAGAGCCGCTTCGAGGGCGTCGATTGCCCGCCGGAGGTCGACCGCCGGACTCGGCAGATGAGTCACCGGCATGGTGAGTCGGGAGAACGGACGCCGGAATGCTTCGACCCCACCGAGGGCCGTCACGCCGAGGGTCTCCCCGTGAAAGGCGTCTTCGAGCGACAGAAAGTGACACCGCTCGGGACGCCCATCCTGCTCCCAGTACTGGGCGCACAGCTTGATGGCCGATTCGACTGCCGTGGAGCCGTTGTCGCTGAAGAACACGTGTTCGAGTCCCCCCGGAGCGACACCGACCAGCTCCTCGGCGAAGCGGACCGCCGGTTCGTGGGTCACTCCGGCCAGGGAAGTGTGACAGAGCCTGTCGGCCTGGCTGCGAAGCGCTCCCACGAGCCGTGGGTGGTTGTGGCCGAGCAAGGCGGTCCACCAGGAGGCGTTGCCGTCAATGTACGAGCGGCCGTCCACGTCGAAGAGGTGTGAGCCGCGCGCTCGATCGATGACGAGGGGCTCGGTATGCGCCCGGTACGCCTCCATGGGTGTGTAGGGATGCCAAAGGTACTTCTTGTCAGTTTCGACGAGTTGGGCCCGCTCGTCAGCCCGCATGCTGCTCTCCGTCATTGGTGCTCGTGGCGACCGGGCTCATCGGCTCCACGCCCACGGTCGGTCGGCGAGTGGACGCTACTCCCGACGTGGTTGTCACACCAAGGGGGATGCGCAGGGTGGCGGTCGTCCCCTCGCCCGCTTCGCTACGCAGACTGAACTCCCCCCCGTGTGCTTCGACGATTCGCTCCACGATGGGCAATCCGAGACCCGTCCCGCTGGGGCGCGTCGTGAAGAACGGGCTCTTCGCGCGGTGCAAAACGCTCGGCTCCATTCCGTGTCCGGTGTCCGACACGTCGATGTCGACCGCGGGCTGCCCACCGGCGAGGGCGCTGGCGTGCACGTCAATGAGCACGGAACCGCCTGCCTTCATCGCCTGGCAGGCATTGTCCACGAGGTTGTCGAGGACCAGGCGCAGGAGCCCCGGGTCGACGTAGATGGTGTTGAGGCGAGTGTCGTCGGGGATCGAGATGACGACCTCGTGGCCGGGCGGACGGCCTCTTTGGACCTGCTGGCAAAGCTCGAGCAGGGACACTGAGGAGCGCTGTGCGGATACGGGCCGAGCAAACCGCAAGAGCTCGGCGACGAGGCGATTGAGCCGCTCCGTTTCCTCGTCGATGATCGAAAGCAGCGTATTCCGATCCTCAGCAGGCAAGTTCTTTCGTCGAAGGCCCGCGTTCGCATTGACGATCACGGCGAGTGGATTGCGAACTTCGTGAGCGATCGACGCGGCCAGCTCGCCCACCGCCGCGAGCTGCTCCTTCTTGACGAGCTCGTCGTGCATCTTTTCGAGCTCGGCGTGAGAGCGGCGGAGTTGCTCGGTGCGTTCGCGCAAGCTGAAGGCCGTTTCCCGAAGCCGCCCTTCCGTACCGCGATAGCGATGGAACAGAGCGGCAACCATCGCCATCACGTACACCCAGAGGACGTGAGGCCCGATCAGATCTTCCGCTCCTCGACCAACCACGTTCAAGGCGACGAGATCGTGGGCCACCGCGCAACCAACGACGGCGAAAGCAGCGAGAATCACCAGGGTTTCCCTGTTGCTTGCGCGGTAACCCCTCAAGAGCAGCAGCAGGCTCCCCAGGACGTTCGCACACGAGGTGGTCGAAAACGCAATTCCGAGAGCGGGGTGCCGCTGGAGGAAGAAGGGGGGCGGCGACTCGAAGCCACCTTGACCCCAGCCCACGGTCCACGCGGCGATTGTGACCGCGGCTGCCGCTCCGTAGGAGACCCAAAGCAGCCGGCGACCCCGGCCGACCCCGGCGTACTCCATGGCGAAGTGGAGGTGACATGCCGCTGCCAGAGTAGCGCCGGTCACGGCGACCCGACTTCCTACAACACTCCACACAGAGCCCGAGTAGAGGAAGATCGCACTGACTCCCCCGCTCGCCATCCCCATGAACAGCGACACGAGTCCAAAAACCAAGTACTCGGTTTCCCGGCGCGCCCACCGGTAGGCGAGCAAGAAGAACCCGCCGACTCCTGTGTAGGCGACGGCCCAGGCGGCCAAAGCTCCACTCAGGAAGTTAGGCGTCAAGGCTTCTCCGAAGCAGTCGCAACCGGGGCATCGCGATTGACCGTGATCACGCGAGTGACCTCGGCCCAGGGTCCCCCCGCGGTTGCCAGCTTCACGCGAACGCGAAAGTCCCCGCTAGGCAGGCCCAGAACCCGGAGCGGTGTCGCAGGGCCCACTTTTCGGACATGAACCCCCACGCCAGTCAGCTCGACGGTCAACTGGTCTTTCGGATCGGGCGACCAAGCATCAATGGTCACGCCATCGGCCGCAGCATCTCCGTTGAAGGTGCCGTGGGGCGACAAGAGAAGCACGCCCCACGGAGGCGCCTCCTCTGCGCCCTTCCCCTCGTTACCATCGGTAACCTGAAACCAAGCCAGGGCAACCGCCCGGGTTCCATCCTTCCGCGTCGCGAGGGCCGCGAGTCGGTGCAGCCCCGGCGCGATCTCCTCGTCTTCCAAGACGAGCTCCCCGAGAGCGATGTCACGGCCTCGCACCTTGCGCGGAAAGTGCCCATCGAGAGCCACCTGCAGCTCACCGCCGAATTCCCCAGAAAGGGTTACTCGCCGCTTCGCGACGATTTTGCTGGAGACGACTTCACCGGGGGTGGGGCTAGCGATGGCGATCCCTTCCGCCACCGTGCGCGGAGGCACGGTCGCCAGCAGGGAGACGTCGGCGGGCTTCTTTTGCGCGCCGCGGGAGGCCGACCTCGGACCGATGCTGGGCGGCTCGGCGACGGCGTCGTCGGGCCCAAGGTGAGCCGGTTCGGACGAAGTGGGCGGGGGAGACGCTGCCGAGGGTCCGGGGTCCGGGGGCGAGTACGCCTTTTGGCAGCCCAAGCAGGCCCCCATGACCACCGTCGAACCGAGGAGCATCAGTCGGCGTCGCACGGACTGGACGGTACCCGAGGGCGGTCGGAGGGGGAAGCGTGGAGAGCTAGAGACGAAGTCCTCGATCTGCTAGCTCAGTCGCGATGAGTTACGTGGTTTTGGCGCGCAAGTGGCGCCCGATGCACTTCGAGGATCTCGTCGGCCAGGACCACGTCGCCCGGACGCTCGGCAACGCAATCGAGTCCGGTCGTGTCGCCCATGCATTTCTGTTCACTGGAGTGCGGGGTGTGGGCAAGACGACGAGCGCTCGCATCCTCGCAAAAGCCCTCAATTGCATGGGGGATCCGAGCACACGCAAGGACGGCGATGCCGATCCGGGACCCACGGTCTCGCCGTGCCTCAAGTGTGCGGCGTGCCTCGAGATCGCAGCAGGCACCGACGTCGACGTGCGGGAAATCGACGGTGCCAGCCACAACGGGGTGAACGAGGTCCGCAAGCTGCAGGACTCCCTCCCCTACCGACCTGCCCGCGACCGCTACAAGATCGTGATCGTCGACGAGGTGCACATGCTGTCCGATGCGGCATGGAACGCCTTCCTGAAGACGCTGGAAGAACCGCCCCCCCACGTGAAGTTCATCTTCGCGACGACCGAGGTTCACAAGGTTCCGATCACGATTCTGAGCCGCGTCCAACGCTTCGACTTCAAGCTCATTCCGACGCGGGCCATCGCCGATCGGCTGCGCTTCGTCCTCGAAAAGGAGAACATCACCGCCGACGACGCTTCGGTCGGAACGCTCGCGCGAGAAGCCGCCGGAAGCATGCGCGACGCCATGAGCCTGCTCGATCAGGTGATCGCCTTCAGCGGCGATACCTTGGCAGGAGAGGACGTGGCGCGGGTGCTGGGCGTGGCGAGCAGGACGGCCCTGCATGAAGTCGCTCGCGGACTTCTCGAAGGCAATGCTCCCGTATGCCTCGCCACCGTGAAGAGCCTGGCAGACCAGGGGTTCGACATCGCTCACGTCACGCGCGACATCCTCGGTCTGCTCCGCGATCTCGTCGTCTCGAAAGTTTGCCCGGACCCCGAACCCCTCCTCGACCTCGCCGACGACGAGAGGAAGGACGTGATCTCCCTCGCGCGCGGTACCGACGTCGACGACCTCTTGCGGCTCCACCAAGGATTTTCGAAGGGCTACGACGACGTCGTGCGCAGCTCCCACCCTCGGGCGGCCCTCGAGATGCTCCTCGTGCGACTTTCGCGCCGTCCCCCCCTTTTGCCAATCGACGACCTGGTGCGGCGCCTGAGCCAACTCGAGCGACGCTTGACCGGCGCCGGTGCAGCGCGACCCGAAAAGCGCCGTGAACCTCCACCAGCCCGGCCTCGGGAATTCCGGAGCGGGCCGCCTGCTACCCCGCAGAGCTCCGCAGGCCGTGAAAGTCACAGCCCCGCACGACGCCAAGAGCGGTCGCCGGGGGAAAGGCAAGAAGACCCCCCAGCAGAGCCTGCTCCTCGAACGAGCGATCCCTCCCCCCTCCCAGCTACGCTCGAGGAGACTCGTTTCCCCGCCACGAGCGAAGCGGCCCCCTCACCGCAGTCGAAGCCCCCACCTCGTCCCGAGCCGCCGGAGAGGCCTTCTTCACCCGCCCGCCCCGAGACCCCGGAAACCTCAGGAACCAGCGCTGCGCCGCGCGAGCGGACGAAACCCGTGCTCGTGCCCACGCCCGAGGAGGAGGCCTTGCTCGACGCCCTTCGCCCCGTGGTCGAGGCGCTCCGAGAGGTCGATCCCCAGCTGGCTGCGGTCCTGGAACAAGCCGTTCCTCTACAAGTAAGCGCAGAACGTCTCGAGCTCGGTTACGAGCGAGGCAGCGTCTTCGCGAAGAGCGTGACCGCAAAAGACTCCGTCACCAAGATCGAGACCGCCGGGCGTCGGCTCCTGGGTGAGGCACTCGAGCTCCACATCGTCGAAGACTGCCCCGAAGCCGCACCGCACCGCACCCTGAGTGCCAAACGCATTCGTGAGCGGGAGCTCGCGCACCAGCGAGCGGTAGCCAAGGTCAAATCTCACCCCCGCGTGCTCGACGCCCTGCAGGTATTTGGCGGGCGAGTAAAAGACGTCAAGATTGCGGAGGGATGAGTCGTGTTCCCGGAACCTCTGCGCCGCGTCGTCCAACTATTGTCTCGCCTACCCGGGGTCGGTGAAAAGACCGCTCAACGTTTCGCGCTCACCTTGATGAGCGACGAGGGTCTCTCGACCGAGCTGAGCCGCGAACTCGCAGCGCTCACCGAGCGCATCCGCCCCTGTGATCTCTGCGGAAACATCGCGGAGATCGACGACGCCGGACAAGCCCGTTGCACCGTGTGCCGCGATCACCGCCGGGACGGGTCGCTCTTGTGCGTCGTCGCACGCGTCCAAGACCTTCTCGCCATCGAACGCAGCGGGGTGATGCGGGGGCGCTACTTCGTGCTGGGTCGCCTGCTCTCTCCCCTCGACGGAATCGGACCGGACGAGCTGCCCCTGGAAAGGCTGCAGACCCGCCTCCAAGAAGACGGGGTCGCGGAGGTAATCATCGCAACACCGCCCTCCGTCGATGGGGAGGCCACCGCGCTCTTCCTGGCTCGGGAGCTCACGGGTCGCGGCATTTCCGTGAGTCGCATCGCGAGCGGTGTTCCTCACGGCGGCGACCTCGAGTTCGCCGATCAGATCACTTTGGGGCGCGCCATCGAGGGCCGCCGCAATTTGGGCGGGTCCAGCTGAAGGCCCGACCCGCATTCGATGCGGATCGAACCCTGCACTCGTTCGACCGCATGGACTGGAGCAAGCATGAGCAAGACCGATGCATCGATCAGCGCCGAAGAGGCGCTTCAAAAGGTCACCGAAGCAGGGGACGGCGCGGAAGCGCTGATTCAAAGCTGGGTAGCAGAACGAAATGCCGCCGCGGTGGCGCGGGTCGCGGAAGACGGGAGTGGAAAGGCCAGGAAAGCCGCGCGTCGCGCGCTCGGTGTCCTCAAATCGCGCGGGGTGCCCATCCCGGAGAGGGCTCGGGTGGCTCGGGTCGGTGGGTCACCGACCGAGGCGCGCGTGGAAGCCTGGATGACACCGCCCGATGGCGCGCTCAACACCCTCGTGGTGATCGGGCGCTTTCCCAAAGCCCGACGTGGACGAGTCGTGTTCGTTTACCTGAACGATTCCATCGGCCTCTTGAACGTCCGCAACGGCGAGTTCGCCCCGTCCGCTCTCGAAGGTGAAGTAAGGCGGCTCGTGGGTGAGCACCTGAAGCCGTTCCCCGTCCCTCTCGATTGGGCGCGGAGTCGCATCGCGGCGGCTCGCGGCAAGAACGCCGAACGCGGATTGCCCTTGCCGCTCGGCCTCGACAGCGCCGCGGAGCTCTTGGGCGGGGCGCCTTCGGAACCGCCGGAACATCCCTTCGAAGGCGAAGGCCTCGCGCTTAGCGACGAGGATGCTCGGGAGCTCGCAAAGAGCTCCGCAGAGCTTCACCGCATGCCCGAGTTCGGCACCTGGCTTCCCCCGAAACAAGCCGTCGACGAAATGTTGGTTGAAGTCGGCAAAACCCTCACGCCCGGTGAGGAGGTTTCGAACGAAGCGATGGGCGAGAAACTGAAGGTCGCGATTCGGGAGGCAACGGACCGCTACTTCGCTCCCCAGGTGCGGGAGCGCATGGTCGAGGCCATGAAGGACAGCACCCTCAGCGTGCTCGCCCGCGAGGGCGAGCAGTCGGCGCTCAGGGTGGTCGCGACGATGAAGGCCATCGAAAGCTGCGGGCTCATCACCGATCCCCCGCATGAGGTGCCGTTCTTGCGGGCCATCTTCGAAAAGGCCGTAAGCGTGCTGCTCCGGCAAGGGGGCGGGAAACTGAAGATCCCGGTGCCCCGGGCGGGGCAAGCTGCCGCAGATGCACCTGTGGCCGAAGTGGAGGCGGCGGAAACGACGGCCGAAGGCGAGAGCTCGTCCGGCGAGGCGGCGACCGTCGACGCGGCCGCTCCCGACCCAGCCAGCAAGTGAGCCGCGCGCACGACCTCGCATGGACGAAGAAGGCGCCCCCCAAGGGGGCGCCTTCTTCTTTTCGGAGAACCATCCTCCGCTCGGAGGAGGGGGCGAACGGGGCCCCTCAGAAGAAGAGCTCGACGTCCGACAGGCTCGTTCCCTCGGCATCGGCGTAATAGTAGGGGTCGTCTTCCGTCGCGCCGTAGCAGCTGATCGTCTTCAGCGCGTCTCCCTCGTCCTTCACGGTACAACCAGCGCTTTCGGCGTTTCCGATGAGCACCTCACCTGCGTCGAGGGTCCTCGCACGGACTGTGAACGGAGACGAGACCGCTGAGAAATCGACCTTGAGCCCGCCGAACGTCGACACATAAGCGTGGGGCCCGCTTCCCGGCAGCGCAGCTCTGACAGTTACGGTCGTTTCGCTGTCGCAACGCACCTCGGAAGTCGTCGCTGACGCACCGACGTTCACGTCGCAAAAGCCGTTATCGCTTTCCACCAGAACTTTCGAAGCGCTCCCCA
>JBNKGC010000242.1:0-8178 GCA_050289625.1 Polyangiaceae bacterium
CGCCCCCTTCTGTCGATTCGTAACCATCTTTGAAGCCATCCCCAACCTCCTATGTCGTGTGCGCGATGCGCACGAAAATGGCGCAGTCACCGTAGGGTACTCCCCAGCGCTGCGCCACCCGCGAGTGAATTGTCGTTCCGTGAACGACCCGTGAGCGATCACCGGCCGGGCGATTGAATCACAACGCGATCTGCGTCGAAGGTAACTTCCGCGCCAAACGTCGACTCCTTCGACGGCTATTCGGGGAGCGCGCCGAGAGCGGGACCCTCGAGCGGGAACACCACGGCGAGCGACACACCGAACGAAGAGGCATCGAAGGTTTCTCCATCGATGTCGTGACTCAGTTTGGTGTATCGCAGCGAAAGCTCCACGATGTCGGCGAAGACGAATCCGAGTTCGCCGACGAAGCCGAGGCCATCGTCCACGTCCACCTCGAAGCCTTCGAGTGCGCCACTACCGGAGATCCCGGTTCCGAGGTGATACGTGAGTCCCCCGCCGCCGCGCAGTGCGTACCCTTCGCCGAACACGTAGCGATACGCCGCGAGGAGTTCGAGGGGAAATCGCGTGAGGATCAGGCGATCCTCCGTGTTCTCCGGTCCGGTGCTCCACGTTCCCCAGGCGACGCTTCCGGTGAGGTCGAGGGCGTGGGGACCACGAGCCAAGGGTGTCACGAGCACACCCAACGTGGGGGCCACGTACGTGCCCATCTGAAGGTCCGACTCGGTGCCGTCTTCGTATTCGACCGTGGCGAGTGAATCGCCACCCGCGCTGGCTCGCAAGCGGAGCTCGAGTCCGATGTTGGGTTGGGCGGACGCCTGAGTCGAAAACAGGAAGCTGAAACCGAGGGCGATAAACGTGCAGAGCATGCGGCCGCGCGAAGCGCGAAAGGTGTGTGTAGCGAAGCGCATGCCATTTCATAGTGCGCACGGCGCGCCAAACCAAGACGGTGGGGCGCGACCTTGCGAGCGTTGGGTTCGTGGTCGTTCGATGTGGTACACGAAGAGTCGGCGCGGACCCATTGCATGCCGCGGAGTCATGCGCCGAGGAGCAACCTGGGGCGCTCTCTCCGGTCAGGCCTGGGGCGCTCTCTCCGGTCAGGGTCGCATCGACGGAGCGGGGATTGAAGGCGTGGGTTTCGACGGGCTGGGTTCGGCGGGAGGTCGCTGGCGGCGCGTCCCGGGTATCCGCGCACGCGCCCACCGGAATAGGGTGCTGCGCTGCGCCGAGGTGAGACCGAACGCCACATAGGCGGCTGCGAACGCAATCGTGGACAGAAGGCCCACGGTCGCGACCTCGACCAACCCTTCGATGCCGAAAGCTCGCTGATACAGCTCGATTGTCAGGGCGAGCGCGAGCGATGGAACGAGCGCCGGGCGAACGGTCTGGGAGTAGAAGGAAAGTCGCGGGATGCCGGAGAGGCGCGCCATCCCTCCCTGCAGAAAGACGACGTGCAGCGGGACGATGGCGATCACCGTGGCCAAGGCCACTCCGACGGCTCCCCACTGGCGCACGAAAAGCAGCGACACCGCGACGTTCGCTACCTGAATCAGGACGAGAACCCACGAGAGGTAGTTTTGGCGACCGCGCATTCCGAGATGCGCAGCCGCTTGCCCGTGGACGACGCTCGAGAAGGTCCAGAGGAGCAGGAGCCTGAGGACCGGAACCGTCGGACGCATGTCCTCGCCCACCCACGCGACGATGAGCGGATCTGCCATCAGGCCGCAGGCCAGAAGCAGAGGTGTCGACACGGCGACGCTGATTTTGGTGCCCTCCAGGGCGAGGTCGCGGAGGCGATCCGAACGGCCTGCAGCATGCAGCTCGGCGACAGCGGGCGTCAGAGCTCGTGAGATCTGCGAGCAGAGTTGCTGGGCGTGGACCGCGACTCGCATCGCGACCGCGTACACCGCGACCATTTCCAAGGTCGAGTAGCCGTTGATGATGAAAGCGTCCACCCGGGCCGTGCACAGGGTCGCGATGGTGATGAGCGCGTATGACGCGGAAAACCCCACGATCTCGCCGATCAGTCGTCCGTCGAAGAATCGGGGCCTCAGGCTGATGTTTTGAAAGGCCGAAAGCGCGTGGATCGCCGTCAAGACGCCCTGGACGATGACCCGCCCCGTCGTGAGTGCCGCGAGTGTCGTGAGACTGGGCCAGCGCGTGATGCACACCAGCGCCGCCGCGAGATAGGCGAGATGACATGCGGCTCGATAGGCGTCGGCAACCCAGAGGCGCTGGTTCCCCATCAGAACGCCGCGAAACATCGAAAGCGGCACGGCCAGGGCTTGCCCGCCCCCGAGTATCCAGAGGGTTCCGCGGGCAATAGACGCGTCCTCCTCATTCAGGTGGAAGAGGGGCCCGAGGCACTCCGCGAGCACCGCCGTAGCCAGCAGCAAGAGCAGCATTTGGGCCACGTAGATCCAGAACAGGGTGCACACGACCCCACGCTCCCGAAGCGCGTCCGCCCGTCCCCGCGCGTCGGCCACGTACTTCGACACGGAGACACCGAGACCCATGTCCAAGATCGCGTAGAATGCGACCACCGCGACGAGCAAGGACCAGAGGCCGTAGCGACCCGCCCCGAGTTGACCGAGCAGAAAGGGTACGAGGCAGAGGACACTCGCAGCTTCGACCACGTGCGCGACGTACCCGCTCACGGTGTTGCGCATGAGCGCTCGCGGGCCGACGGTGCCAGGAGTTGAGCTCGACGAGGGAGGGAGGGAAGCGGTCATGGGCGAGGTGACTCTCCGATGAAGAACTCGAGGCAGACCGGCAGCGTCGAACCCGGATACGGCCCCCCGCGACGCCTGCGCAGGGACAGTCCCTGCCGGGGTCGCCCCGTGTTGACGGAGTCCCACGTCGACACACACGCCTCTGGGTCACCCCGAGGATGCCGCTCCATCCATGCGCAAACATGCGGTCGAAAATCCCTACCGTCAGCATTGGACTGCCCGTCCACAACGGAGAGAATTTCCTCGAAAATGCGCTCGAATCGCTTCTCGGTCAGACGTACACGGACCTCGAGATCATCCTCTGCGACAGCGGCTCCACCGACCGAACGCCACAAATCTGCAGTGATTTTGCGCAGAGGGACGACCGGGTGCGGTACATCAGCTTCGTGCACGACCGAGGTGCGGGGCCCAACTTCAATCGAGCCCTCGCTCTCGCTCGCGGGCGCTATTTTCGTTGGGCTGCCCACGACGACGAAGTGCACCCGGAACTCCTGGGGCAGGCGGTCGAGTTGCTCGAGCGCGACCCCAGTGTGTCTTTGTGCCACTGTCGGGTGAGGGTCATCGACGACGCTGGGCGCTTCGTGGGGGATCGAGCGTACGGCCTGGCCACCGATTCACCGAATCCGGTCCACCGTTTTCACGAGCTCTTGTTCGTGCCGAACGATTGCTACGAAGTCTTCGGGTTGATCCGGCGCTCGGCGCTCGAGGGGACGGGACGCATGGGCTGCTATCCCGTGGGTGATCGCGTTCTCTTGGCTGAGCTCGCATTTCGCGGTCGGTTCCACCAAATCCCCGAGCGCTGGTTCTACTCGCGGGAGCATCGAGGACGATCGGTGCGACGACTCGTTTCCCAGAGGGAGCGAGCGGCTTGGTTCAACGCCTACTACCGGGATCGCAATCCCCTGCCCGAGTGGCGTGTGTTCGGCGAATACCTGAGAGCCATCGAGCGCGCACCTTTGTCCCACCTGGAGCGCATGCGCTGTCGCGTCTTCATGGTCAGCTATCTCCGCCACTATCGCGGTCGAATGGGAAGAGACCTCGTGCACGCCGTCGGCAGTACGATGACGGGTTGGGCTTCGAGTCCGCGCCGCCGCTCGTCGGCGCCATTTCTCGACACCGGAACCGTTCTGTTGTTCGAACGGGACGAGAGGTCGCGGGCGCTGTTGCGTCGCTTCTTGGAGGATGCGGGCTATCAAGTCGACGAAGCCGCGAGTGAGGAGTCGGCGCTTTCGATGTGGGAGTCCGAACGTCGCACCATCGATCTCGTGGTCGCCGACGCGGGGCGCGAACCCATGGTCCCACGGATTGTGACCGAGCTCAGGAGTCGGCGTCCCGACTTGCCGGTCCTCTTTCTCGCTCAGGGGCAATGGTCGGCGCCCGAACTGGACGCAAATGCCGAAGTCGTCTGCCGTCCACTCGGGCGCGAGGAGGTCGTCGAAGGGGTGCGCGCCCTGCTCAAAGGCCGTGGGTCAGCTCTGCAAGCCCAGCCCTCGACGGGGGAGGCCGCGGAGGCGTGGCATCGGTCTGGTTCGGAGCAGAATTCCGAAACCGAGGGGCCCGACGACGGCGGCTCCACTTCCGGTCAGCACGAGCGCTCGCATCCCACCGCCGCAGGTGCGTGAGCGCCGCGAACCGCCGGAGTACGGCGGTGCATCCGGTCATCGTCCGGGCGTGCTCGCCACCTACCAGTACTTCTCGACCGTGATATGCCCGGGTTTGCGGACCCGATGGCGCTCGAGTCCGCGCTCGCCGAGGCTCGTCATCATGTCTTTGATCATCGCTGGATTTCCGCACAGGAGCACGTGGCTGTCGGCGGGATTCAAGGTGCGCCCGGCGGCGCGCTCCAGAGCGCCGCTCGACAGGGCAGCGGTGATGCGACCGCCGAGGACACCCTCGCGTGGCTCCTCACGACTGACCCCGGGCACGTCACGGAGAGCCCTCTCCGCGGCGAGCTCTTCGAGCTCGGCGCGATACCCGAGTTGTGCGTGGCTGCGCACTCCGTGCACCACGACGATTTCCTCGGCGTGTTCGAACGTGGCTTCGGTTCGGAGCATCGCGATGTAGGGACCGAGCCCCGTTCCGGTCGCGACGAGCCACAGGCGCCGGACTTTCGGGACATACTCCAGGGTGAAAAAACCTCGCGCCGTCCGATCGACGAGCACCGTGTCGCCTTCGCGAAGGGCGAACAATGCGGGTGAAAGTGCTCCGCCCTCCACCTTGGTCAGGTAGAACTCGAGCTGTGCACCCGGTGCGGAGGCTACCGAGTACGAGCGGCGCACGAGTTCGCCTTCCCGATCGAGGGCGAGCTGGAAGAACTGCCCGGGCTGAAAGGGATCGACCGGTGCCTCGACTACCAAGGTGGCGAGCCCCGTATCCCACTTCTTCCAGCGCAGAACCCGTCCCTCGACGTAACCCGTCATCGCTTTGCTCTTGGCACTCAAAATCAAAAGTAGGTGACGAAAGCCCGCAGTCCCGCCTTGAACAAGAAGTCGGATTCGTCCGCGCGCAGCTCCAGCCGTTCGATCTGGACCGCGCTGCTACCTGTGGTCACGCCGATGTCGACGTTGCCGGCGAACCCCGCTGAGAGCTCCGGTCCGAGCCACCAGTCGTACCCGCCACTGAACGAGACGGCGATGCCGTTGCCGCCGATTTCCTCGGGCTCACCCTCGTCGGTTTCCGAGGCTCGACTTCGCCATGCCTCGAAGCCGGCGGCAGCACCGAGCATCACCCCCGAGTCGGGTCCCATGTGGCTGAAAATGCCTAGCCCGAGAAAGCTAGTCGAGAGGCCATCTTCCAGCTTTCGAGGTCCGTCCGCCGTGCGCAGGTTCGCGCTCGACGCCCTCGCGAGGCGCAGAATCAGGGCGAGCGCGAGGTCCCTCTTCAATCCGCCACCAACGGCAACTTCCACCTGGACCGGGAAGGTCTCGATGTTCGAGGTGCCGGTGAACGCAGACGTTCCGAAAGGATCGCTCGCCGTCGTTTCACTGCTTCGGAAAATCGCCAGATACGTCGCGCCGATCGCTCCGTGCAAGAACAGTCCATTGCGATTGAAGCGAGTGGTGCCCATGGTGACGCCGTCGAAGCCTTCGGGGGCGGGGTCGCGGTAAGGCGCGACCGCGGGGGGCCGTGCGACAGCCACAGCCTCTTTGCGCGGTTCCATGGGTTCGGCCGCTGAGGAGGCGGCGCTGCACGAGGCCACACCTAGTCCTAACGACAGGCCAACCCCGTGGAGTCGCGAAAAAGACCTCTTGACGCGAGATCGCCCGGCGTCCCCCGAGTCCTCCCAAGGGCGCACAAAAATAGCGGCCTTGGGCTCGACGGGCGTGTACGCTAGGCGCCGATGCCTCGCTCCCTCGCATGTTCCCACTGTGGTCATGGCCTAACGATTTCTCAGGAGCTGTTCGACCGCAGGGTGGCCGGCAAGGTGGTCACGATCAAGTGCAAGCGGTGTGGAAGTCCCGTGAAGATCGACGGCCGCGATTCTCCACCTTCACGCGACGTGCGCACCTCACTCGAGGCGCCAGTCGCCAAGCGTCAGTTGTCGCCCATTCCAGCTTCACCGGAAGCGATGCCCGAGGCATCGAACCCACCGGCGCGCGTTCGAGCCAAGCAACCGACGGTGCTCGGGATCGCGCCTTCGGAGGAGCTTTCGTCGGATCGCCCAACCGACCCCTTCGCTGCGTCACACGCTCCGACGCCACCACCCCCCGCAGCCGAACCTCCGCCCCTTACGCCGGCGGATGTCCTCGGGTCGCAACCTGAAGCCGTGGCGGAGCCGGAGGTGCCTTCGCCGTTCGAAGCAGGCCCCGCGAGTTCGCCATTCGACGAAAATGAGCCCGAGCGCCCGAGCGCGGCGGTTGTGACCAGCGCGCCGGTCCTCCCCTCCGAACCCGCGGTGAAACCGGCTCCGCCGGACCAAGCGGGACCACCGGGCCCTCCCCGCCGTCCGCCCGCGCCTCCGTCACCGGGATCGAGGCCTCAGGCAGAGCCCGGTGCGCCAGCAGGAATCGCCCCGGCGCCACCGCCCGCACCGAATCCGTTTCTCGGAGGTGCTCTGTCCGAGGCGTCTTCCAATCCCTTCACGGCCGGAGCCATTTCGGCTCCTGCACCCGTGCCTGCCTCGGCGCCGGTCCCGCCGGTGCCGCTGGAGGCGGCCCCGAGCGTCGAGCTTTCGATCGGCGATCCTCACGCGGCGTTCCGGAGCAGATCAGGTCTCAAGGTGCTGCTCGCCGTTGCCGGCCTGGCCGCACTGATGGGCGGAGTGATCTTCGCGACCTCCAATTCCGAGGAGAAGGCTGTGGGCGCCCAGGTGACGGTCGAGAAGGCCACGGCCGAGTCCTCGGTGATCGGTGCGTCGCTGCCGCCGTATCGCATCGACGAACGGGCGGCGAAGACCGAGAGCACGCGCCCGGCCGCGCCCAAGGCTGAAGCCGAAGGGACCGGGAACGAGGGAAGTGGGTTGATTCAGGGAGGTGGGGACTTCGCGGAGCGGTTCAAGACCGCGGCCGACAAGAAAGGTCCCTGAATGGTCCACCTGTCAGCCACGTCACCGAGAATCCAGCTGCGATTCCCGCCGCGCCGCGCTTTCGTCAATCGAGCGGCCACCATGGTCCGGCAGTTTTGCCGCGAGCTGATCGCGGACGCCGACACCGTGTCGCGGGTGGGGATGGTCTCCCACGAGCTGCTCGAAAACCTGGTGAAGTACTCGTCGGGCGGCCTCTGTGAAATCCGCGTGGAGGTCCGACGTGAGGGTGATTGCCAGGTCGTCCGCATCGCCACGGAGAACGAGGCGGAGCCCGATCGACTCGAGGAGGTCCATCGCCGCCTCGTCGAGATTCAAGAAGCGTCGGACCCGGTTGCGTTCTACGATCGAACCATCAAGGCAAGTGCTCGACGTCGGGAAGGCTCGGGCCTCGGGCTGGCCCGCATCGTGGCTGAGGGAGAAATGGAAGTCTCACATCGCATCGCTCGCGGTCGCCTCACCATCTGCGTGCGGGGCTCAGCGACTTCGGAGGCATCATGAGCGAGCTAGCCATGAATTCGCTGTCGGGTGACACGTTCGCCATCGACGCCAGTTTCGACGACTCGAAGTTGAAACTCGCCTTCCGAGGCAACGGCGACATGGACGCGACCGAACCGCTGAACCAATACCTCGAGCGCGCATTCGACGAGATGCAGCGGCTCGCGGCCAGCCGAGTCATCTTCGACTTTCGCGAACTCGAGTTCATGAACTCCAGCTGCTTCAAGGCCTTCGTGACCTTCATCGCCCGCTCGAAGGAGGCAGACGGCGCGCCCATCCTCTTCGTGACCGATCCAGCGCACCACTGGCAGCGCCGGAGCCTCGAGGCGCTGCGGCGCCTGGCGATGGGACTCGTGACGATCGAGCAGGTCTAGTTTAGTTAGGGGGGCGGACTTGTTTTTGCAGGGGGGCGGCCCCGCCCCCCTCGTC
>JBNKGC010000243.1:0-8094 GCA_050289625.1 Polyangiaceae bacterium
CCCGTCCCGTCGAAGTACAGCACCTTGGCGCGCTTGCGATCGCGACTCACGAACACGAACAGGTCACCCGTGGCGAGGTCCCGCTTCATCTCCGCCTCGACGAGCGCCTGCAGCGTGTTGAACGACTTGCGCATGTCGCACGGCTCTGCGTACGCATGCACGCTCACGCCCCTGAGCGCGCCGATCACTGCATCCTCCGCCACAGCTCGGCAACTTCGCCGAGCGTCAGTCCCTCCACGCGCGTCCCCGCGGGACCGTGCACCGTCACCGTCTCCAACGGCTGCTCATCAATCACCTCCACCATGCGCAGCGCCGTCTCACGACTGGGGCGTGAGCCCCACTGCGCTAGCCAGTACTGCGCCGTGTGCTCGCTCAGCCCCAGCTCGTCGGCCCAGTGCCGGACCGATTCGCCCTCCTCCCAGCGCGCACGCAAGAAGGACGCGAGCGTATCGAGGAGCACACCGGCTTCGGTACCTGCGGAGAAGGCCGCCACGGCGGCTACATCAATCCGCTGGGTTTCGCCTTCGAGAACTTCGACGGACTGGGTCGCTTCCGCGACGTCGACAAGGGTCACCCCGTCGACACCGCGTCCGCGTACCCGAGCGGCGACCAGGGCATGGTGGAGTTCACGGGCGCCCCCGAGCTGATGAGCATCATGGCGGAGAGCACCGAAGCGCACAGCTGCTTTGCCAAGAACCTGATGGGCTACGCCTTGCAGCGCGACATCGTCGAGTCTGATCTGGCGCTCATCGACCAGCTGACTGCCGTCAGCACCCTGACACCGGATCGATCAAAGAAATCTTGCGAGCTCTGGTGAAGAGCGACGCCTTCCCCGCCCGACCAGGAGCAATGTAATGATTACCAGGAAATTGAAGCGACATCAGATCAATCGCCGGGCGTTCTTGCGAGGGGCCGGTGGGATCGCTGTGGGCCTCCCGTTCTTGGAGGGGCTTCAGAGTCTGTCGGCATGGGCCCAGGACGCCAATCCGATTTTTAGTTTCTTCATCATGGCGCAGAACGGGGTGATCCAGGACAAGTTCTGGCCCAGCGCCACCGGACCAATTACGACCAGCACGCTCGCGGGCAAGGCGCTCGAGCCGATCGCGGACTTTGCGTCGAACCTGTTGGTCTTGCGGGGTGTCAGTGCTCCGGGCGGCAACCCGGGCGACTGCGGTCATGCCCAGGGATGCGTGCAGGCGATCACCGGTGCCAAGCCGGCCAGCGGCGGCAACAGCTCGACCGCTGGCGGTCCTTCGGCGGACGTCGTGATCTCCAACGCGCTCAACCCGGCGAACGTCGACCCGCTCACTCTCTACTCGGGAACTCAGCGTGGCGCCTTCATCGCCGAGCGCATGTCGTTCTCTTCGGCCGGCACCCGGCCCGTCCGGCTCAGCTCAACCCCTACGAGACGTACAAGCGGCTCACGGGGGTCGGCTCGACGGACGATCCGATGGGCGGTACCGATGGCGGCACCAGCACCGATCCGGATGCGGTGGATGATCTGTTGCTGCGCAAGAAGAGCGTCAACGACGTGGTGATTGACGAGTTCAACTACCTCCTGGCGCGCCCGCAGCTCAGCATGGAGGACAAGCGACGCCTCACCAATCACATGGAGGGCATCCGTCAGCTCGAGATGAACTTAATGAACACGGGCAACGTGCTCAACGAGATCAACGACGGCAACGGCAACTTCTACGGCTGCAACATCTCGCCGGCCACCATGTCGTCGCTCGATGCTTTCCGCAACGGTATTCAGTTCGACCGCAACTCGCACATGATCGAGGACTTGGTCGCCCTTCATGCGGAGACGGTGGCACTCACCTTCGCTTGCGGATCGAACCGAACGGCGGCTCTTAAGTGGGGTGACGGCACGGACGGCACCGTCTACCAGACGAACGCGACAGGTAACTACAACACCTTCCACAAGATCAGCCACCAGACGAACAGCGATGCGTCGAGCGGCAACGATGCCTTCGCGGCAGCGGCCCACGCGGAAATCGACATTATCCGCATGAAGACGTTCGCCAAGGTGCTCCAGTCGTTCGCAAATTACGGGTTGTTCGACCACTCGTTCATCATGCTGACCAACTCCATCGACGATGGGCGAGGCCACACCTTCACCAACCTGCCGATCGTCGTGGCTGGGAACGCCGGTGGCTTCCTCAAGCAGGGGGAGTACATGAACTTCTCCCCACGGAAGACCAACGCGCAGCTCCTTGCTTCGCTGGTGACCGCGGCGGGAGTTCCGACCACGAACTTCGGTGCGGGCGGCGGTCAGCTGACCGAAATCCACGCCTGAGGCGGACGGACAGCAAGGCGTTTCGACGCCGAAGAAAAAGGCCGGTATCGCTACCGGCCTTTTTCTATTTCTTCCGCGAAGTGTGAAGCTGCTCCGAGCCTACGGTGAGAATCGCTTGCGATGATCGAAACGAAAGCAGGATTTGCGGACGAGTGGCCTCCTTCCGTCGATTGGGCTCTCACCTCCGGTAGGCCCAATCGGCGGAGGCTCAATGAACGCAAGTGGTTTCCGCTGTAGTTGTCTCGCGGGGTCGCGAGACGCATGAACACCATCGAGCAGAGTGTCCGGCAGCCGTGGTCAGGCAGCCCCGAGCGAGGGCACCGGCTCACCGCGGCGTTCGGCGAAGACGCCTCAGTTTCCCTTGCAGGAGCCGTGCTTGCAGTTGTTCGAGCAACAGTCGGCGTCTTCCGTGCAAGCAGCCTTGTTCGCTCCGCAGCTCGCTGTGACGCAGGCGCTGGTGTCGTAGAGGCAGGTGCCGACGTTGCAGGCGAGGGTGCCGCTGTCGAAACCGAGGCTCACGCAGGTATCGGCCAGGGGGACTCCGGCCTCACACTGTTCGCTGCCTTCGACCACGCCATCGCCGCAGCTCACGGAGCCTTGAGCCGTGTCCGGGTGGATGAGCACGGTCATCGAGGCTGGAGAGCCCTGGTTGTTCGTGAGCACGATGCTGCCGGGTGGATACCCGACCAGCTCCGAGAGGTCGAAGATGCCGGTCGATTCCGCACCGACCGTGGTGGCACCGACACGCACCTTGCCGGTGCCGTCGGGGTTCATCTGCCAGATCTCACCGCTGCTGTTGTCCTCGTTCACGAAGATCAAACCATCGGGATAGGAGGTGCCGCCGAGTATCGTGGCGGCGGTCCAGTCCACGTTGTCCGGGCTGTCCACGCTTCCGCTGCCGCCGCCCGTGTTCGAGATTTTCGTGACGGCAAAGGTGGACGCGCCCGCGTCGAAGCCGCCCGAGAACGCAAGCGCGAAGTCGAAGGTGAAGACACCGGAGTCTTGGTCACCGAGCACCGCGCGCGTGGGATTGCTCGGGCTCGTGTCGATGTCTTCCAGCTTGGTGGACGACAGAGCTCCGGCGGAGCTGGTGTCGAAGGTTCCGAGGTTCGTGCTGCCGAGGCCCGGCAGCGACGCGTTGAGGTAGTACCAGCTACCGTAGGCCAGGCCATTCCGAGCAAGGAAGCTGCTCGAGGCATTGCCGTTCGCATCCTTACCCTTCTCTCCGACGTAGAGCTTCAGACTGGACGAGCCACCGTCGGGAGAAAGCAGAAGGGCGACGTGCCCGGTTTCCCCCGTGTCGAGCAACGCGGCGTTTTCCCAGCTGTCGAAGGATGCCTCCGATGCCCCCCGGTGCGCCGCCGACGGTACCGCTCAGCTGGTAGAGGTCGCGACCGACGCTATCCAGGGCGAAGAGTCGACCGCCGCTCGCTTCTTCGCCGGTGATGAAGAGCTGGTCGACGAAGCCGCGCCCCGGACCGAACGTGTCCGGCGCGTAGGCCTGACCAGAGCAGAACCTGGAAAAGCTCGTGTTCGAGGCACTCGAGGTGTTGATGAAGCTCTGACCACCATCGCTGCTCCAGCGGCCGTAAGCTTGCCGGGCCGAGACGACGAAATTCACGCCGCCCGTACTGCCGCTGTTGATCACGTTGCCGATCGCTGCATCCAGGTTGGCGAGATCCAGATCGACTTCGCTGATCGAGGCGTCGTTGGTCTCGTGGTTCACCTGGACTCGCAACGTGGACGAGTCGACGAGATAGGCGCCGGCACCATCGAACGTGCCCGGCATCGAGTAGCTGAAACCATCCCCCGAAGGATCATCGTCTTGCGTGATCACCTCGAAGGCCTTCCAGCCGTTGTCGGTACTGATCCGTGGGGTCCCTCCGTCGAGGGCTTGGGCCGGGGTGACGGCGAGGGCGCACAAGGCAGCGGCGAGAAGAAGCGCGGGCGCCGTGGCGCGGCGGGAAAGCATGGAAAATCGGCGCATTGGGGGTCTCCAGTATGTTGCGGTGTTGGCTACGGAGAGAACTACTTGCGTCGATTGACCCCCCAGCCGTTCTGGCTCACGGCGGGTCAAAACGGCCCGCGCGAGGCCGAGCCTCCGCGCGGTCCGCTCTCGTTCAGTTCGATCATCGCAAGCGATGCTCGCTGTAACACGGCGTCCCAAGAAGAGGTCGTCACTTCTTTCTAACGATTGGATGACTCTTCCGACGATTCGTGGAGTCGAGGAGCAACACGCAGATGTTCATGCTCCCGCGAGCATCAGTTGCGCTGGTTGCCCGTCTGACCGGACCACGTGCAGCGTTTGTCTTCTTCGATCATCGCAAGCGATGCTCGCTGTCGATCGGTTTGCCCTGCTGGAGGCCGGCAAAAACCACGATCGGCAGCTTGCTGGCCGGCGACCGACGCGTCTCTAGCTGCGCGAGTTCTTTTCGACGGCGGTCAGGCCACGGCGCTCACGAGGCAGAGCGCAGCTCATCGAGTGCCTCACCCGCTGGTGGGGAAGTAGGACGAGTCTTCGACGTCGGCATGCGCCCCTGGAGGGCAACACGAAGCTTCGATCCGGCCCGAATGCCCATCTGCTCGAGAGTTCGCGAGTCGCGCAAGGGCTCTCCTGGTCCGACGCCCCGCACTTCACGCAGGTGCTGGTATCGCGTGGAAGTCGCCGCGTCCTCCAGAAACCACATCGTTCCGTAGCTGTAGGGCTCCACGAGCTGCCCCAGGTCGTAGTAGACGCTGTCAGCCAGGGTCTGAAAAACGGCGACTTCTCCCAAAGGATAGGACTTCGTGAGGCCGTCCGGAAACTCGACGTGTAGGGCGAGCTCGTCCGTCGCGTCCTGAACCGCGTGAAGCGCACGCTCAATCGCCTCGGGACTCGTTCCCTCCTCGCGCAGAACGGTCTTGAGCTTCTCCCGGGTCGTCTTCTTCTCGAACGCGCGGGCATCTCGGTTAGCCTCGATCTCTCGGGCGCTGGTGCCGAGCTCGACGGGACCCGCCTTGAAGCCAGCGCCTTTCTCGATCTGCGTGATGACCGCAGTGAGAAGCCTTCGCAGATCGCTCCTCAGCCAGATGAGCGTTCCGGCGATCAGAGTGACCCAGAGCGCCGTCTGGTGCAGGGGCATGAGCGGCTCGATGGACTGCAGGATTTCCAGGGGCGTCTCGATTGACGACATGGCGGGTCTCGCTGATCTTTGCGCTTCGTCGGTGAGTGTCGTGGCGTACCTCGGGGGGAGGGTGCCGTCCGGAACTGAGCCATGATGTATCCGTTGGCGTGACGCGTCACGATGGGTTCGTGTCTTTCCGTACCCTGGGTTGCCGATTCTATTGATATTCAAACGGTTTGCGGGCGAGGCGGTCGCTTGCAACAGGTCCTCGTCCGGCGGCTTTTCGGCCGGTCGTGCGTCGTTTGCGCCGCGAACGCCGATACCGGCCAGAGCCGTTGGTCCGCAGGTTACGATTCGACCTGCAGCAACGTGCCCGACCTCACCGGTTCGGTGACGGTGGGCCTGTTCGCCGAAAATGTCGATGCCGAGAGCGTACGCACCCGAGGCGTGTTCGAGTCGGTGAGGCTGGCGCGTATCCAGTCCCTCGACGTGTGCCAGTGACGCCTCCGTCCGCGGGGCATCACCGAGGGGACTCACGCTAGGGATTTCTTGACCTTATGCACGAACTGCCGCACCGGTGGCTCAGCTGTGCTGACACTGGACGCGTTCACGTCTATGGATGCCGCATGAGATGCTTTTCCCGCGCTTGGTGCGGAGGATGTGCTTCTGCGGTCGCTCTGTTCGTGTGGGGCTGCAAAGAGAACAACATCAACATCCCCGCGGAGAAGGGCGCAGCAACGGGAGGTGCCGCGATGGGAGGCGCCGCGACGGGTGGCGGGGCGACCGGCGGTGCCGCAACGGGTGGTTCTGCAACGGGTGGCTCTGCAACGGGCGGCTCCGGAGGCGGTGGCGCCATGGGCGGTACTGGCGGCGAAAGCACCGAGCCCGCGCCTGACTGCGTCACTCCGGCAGACTGTCCGGAAGCGGACACTTGCGAGAAAGCACCGACCTGTGAGGATGGCGTATGCGTTCGCGGCGGTTCGGAGTGCGGTGACTTCGACGCCGACAACTGCGCCTGCGTCGAATCTGGAAACGGTTGCGTGGTTCAGGGGGCCGACAAGGACGACGACGGAGCCACTTCGGCTTTGTGCGAGGTCGATCCAGGAGACGACTGCGATGACTCACTCGCCACCGTGCACCCCGGCGCCGGCGAAGTGTGCGATGGGCTCGACAACGACTGCGACGGCCTGCTCGAGATCGACGAAGGGCTTTTGCCCTTCACCCGCCGGGTGCAAACCCCTGCACCGATTGCCGCACTCAGTTGGTCTCCGGTGGCTGAAGGGTACGGCGTCGCCTGGCAAACCACCGTCAACACGACCGGGGGGGCTGTCTACGACCTGAGCTTCGGAATCGTCAAAACGGACGGATCCTTCACCGAAACGGTGCCTATGGTCATGAGGGGCAGCGCGTCGACGAGCGCCACGTCGTCCGCTACCAGCGTGGCTTTCGGTGATGGGGAGTTTGGAGTCGCGAGGATCTACGGGCAGGGTGCTGACAATGCCATCCTCCGCTTTCGCAGGCTGGCAGCAACGGGGACCGCTGCGGCGGGTCCGGTGGTCACAATCGACACGAGTGCGACCAGTCCCCAGGGGTTGCAGGTGTTCTCGACCGTCGCTGGAGAATGGTTCATCATGTACCGCCTCGCCTACCTCGGCGATACCGTGGTGACGAGGCTGGTCGACGACGCGGTGGTCTCCACCGAGATCGAGGTGCCACTCGCGGGCACGACACCCGGCTTCGCGACGACCGACGGCATTTTGGCTGGCTGGTACACGAGCACGGGGCAGTGGGAGCACAAGTGGTCGGCGTTCGGCAGCGGCTCCGCTGACGCCATTGCCCACGAAGTCTTCGGCCCGACGGCACAGTTTGGGGCGACCTTCAGCGCGCCGGCATCATCGCTTGCCTACGCATTTCGGAACTATCCCGAAAGTCGTGTCGACTTCGCTTCCGTCAACGCGCAAGGGTGGGAATGCCAAGGCGTCGCGGCCCCGCACACGGATGGAATCGACCCGATTGGCATCGTGAAAGTTCCCAACGGATGGGTGATCGCTCACGCTTACGATCCCTCCGGTCGCGGCGATACCGGAATGCGTTTCTCGCAGGTCTACGAAGATTGCTCGACGTCGCTCGGCCTCGCGCAACAGTCGCTCGACATTACGGGGGCGGGATACGTCTCGCAGGCCGCTGGCAACGGCAATGGCTTCGCGGTGAGCTGGTACGAGGGCGCAGAAACTAGCCCCGGTACGTTGAGCCTCTTCGGTCCGAACATCTGCGACGACCCCGATCACTGAACGCGGGGCAGCCTCGGGCCGTGGCTTTCCGGTCGGGGGCTTCTTGGCACCTGGCCGTGACGTTGCGAGGGGACGACTCCGGCGGCGAGCCGGTTCATCGGACATTGTCTGTCTCGGACAGCGCCTCCCCCGGTTCTCAGGGCTCCAGCCCGTGGTATGGACGCCCTCAATCCGATGAAGTTGGTCCACGCCGCTGATCTGCATCTCGACGCGCTCCGTGGTCTCGAGAGGCTGGGAAACATAAACGTGCAATCCAGCCCTCACCCAGGGTAGCGGCGATGGCGATCCCGGTCGCACTCCACGTCGTCGTCGGGTGAACCCGTCCCCAAGACACCAACCGCCGCGCCGACCTGTGCCCGAGCGTCCTGCTCCGCAGCCCCGAGACGCACGTCCGCCGCAG
>JBNKGC010000244.1:0-8016 GCA_050289625.1 Polyangiaceae bacterium
GGATCTAGCTAGATCCCGGCGAAAAACGCCTGATTTTTCGGATCGTACGAGAGAGAGCACGGCTCGTCGACCGCACGGCGGACAGCCTGCAAGGGGGCTGGAGCGCGTTGGACGGCACCGAGAGCGCTCGGCTCGTCCTGACGGCACACCTTTGCCAGGCGCGCCCGCAGGCGTGCGGAGATTTCGCTGGGGGGAAAGGGGCTCAGCCCTGCGCAGCGACCAGGTGGCGCGCGACGACCAACAGGTTGCACGCCAGGACGCTTGCGTGGACGTACGCTCGGAAGGACTCCCAGGTTCGCCATAGGCATCTTTCCAAGCCGAAGACGCGCTTGAGGAACGAAATTGTTCCTTCGATCCCCGCGCGGAATGCTCGCAGCTTCTTGTACTTGCCTTTGCTGCTCGTCATGTCCTCGACTGCGATGCCGCATCGCTTGTGAAAGACGACGTCCTCCACGCCAAGCCTCTTGATGGCGGAGAGGTTCTCCTGTGCCGCAAATCCACCATCGAAACTCGCCTGTCTCGGTGGTGCGCCGAAGAGATCTCGGTGGCGCTCAATTGAACGAGTTGCCAAGGTCGAATCTGCGGGGTTGCCCTCTTCCACAACGACGTCGGTCACCAGGGATGAGCTTCCCGTTGTCAGGCAGATCTTGTGCCCGTACTCGACGTCTCGTGCTCCCTTGATGATGATGTCTGTGTGAGGTTCGAAGATGGAGACGATCTTTTCGCTTGC
The DNA here is from genome assembly GCA_050289625.1 of Polyangiaceae bacterium. GTDB lineage: Bacteria > Myxococcota_A > Polyangia > Polyangiales > Polyangiaceae > NIC37A-2. The sequence continues at coordinate 731 of JBNKGC010000244.1, forward strand.
AGGGACGGACTCTCCACGAAGAACGCGCCGTTCAGTCTGGGACAGCGCCTGGTTTACCAGGGGAATGAAGTGCTGAATTTCAGCTGCAATCGCCTGCGCTTCGACGATGTCCGCAACCGAGCTGCACTCGACCTGAGCAAGCTGCTCGGCGACCTTCTCAGCGTTCTGGAGTGTCTTTTCGGTGACGGTTATCAAGTCCCGGTAGAGAGGGATTCGCGCCTTCATAGTCTTTGCGTTGCTGATGCCAAGGACGCGCCTCTTCGCGCGCAGTCGGTGGCTGGTGGCTCGGAAACCGAAGGCCTTCCTCGCTCGCTTCATGAGCCGAGTCAGCACGCGGACACAGTCGCCCAGGAGTGTCGAGTCAGTGGGGTGGTGAATGTTGGACTCCACCACCGTGCAGTCAGTGCGCACCTTCTTGCCGTTTTCGACTCCGAGCTCTTGGGCCTTACCCACCACGAGCTTGTTGATCGCCTCCCACGTCGTCGGCTTCACACGCTTGACGTTCTTCTGGAGCGTGGACTTCTTCAGCGCCCTCGTCGCGAAGCCGAGCCGGCAGAACGAACGGTACGTGCTCGAGTCAACCAGGCCGAAGGCAAGAGCGTCGTAGCTCAGCCCGGTGTGCTGCTTCAGGATTGCAACCCGCAGAACATGCTCTGCGGACATCCCATCACGCCCCTTCGACGGGTTCACCCGACGGCCGCCTCGCCAGCACAGGTCCTCGTGCACCAGCGAAACGGCCTCCGGTATAGTGTCGAGCAGGTCGCTGATCGCGGCCAACTCGGCTGCCCGAGCATGGTCGACTGTGGCTGGCGTCAGGGGGAGTTGATCCAGTAGATTCTTGCGCACCGGGTACCGTTTCTTTCGGGTGGATTGGTCTCTTCCCCTAAGAACCGGTGACCCGGTCTTCCTATTTCCATCCACTCGACCCCGGTTTTCCCCTTTGTTCTCGCGCTGTTAGGCGTTTTTCGCCGGGATCTAGCTAAACGCGAGCCTGACGACCGGCTGCTCGCTGAAGATATCGGCGATGGGGGCTTCCGGCGCGGCTCGGGAATCCGCGAGGTCGCTCGGCAGTTCTACTGGCGCTCGTATGCACCCTGATCATAACCCGCGCCAACGGGGCGGGGTTGGCCGAGGAGATCGTCCGCGGGCGCATCAGTAGTGAGCGCGGCCTTGTCGAGGGAGGGTGACAGCGCCTGGAGCGACAGGTCGAAAGGCGATCCTCCCACAAACATTGGATCGGCGCTGATGTTGTCGTTCAGAGGGTTGCCGGCGCCGTCCTGGAGGTTGCTGAACGTCTCCGAGCGCGTGCCGCCCGAGGAGGCGATCCCGTCGGTAGAGTTTCCCCAGACGATGCTGCTCGTCAGCGTCAACTTGGTGCCATTCAGGTAAATCGCGCCGCCGGTCGTTGGTGGTCCGTCGATACCGTTCGCGTAGAAGGTGCAGTGAGAGATGTCGAGAGCGCCGCCGAAAGTGTACACGGCACCGCCCAGACCGGGCGCGCTTCCGCCAGGATAGTTCCCCCTGAACGCGCTGTTCACCAGAGTGGCGGTCGTCGATGAACTCAGGTGGAGGGCACCGCCCTGAGCACCCGCGCCATGGTCGGCATGATTGCTCGTGAAGACCGAGCGCGCGATCTCGAGGGTGCCTCCCTGCTGAAGCACGGCGCCGCCCTGAGAGTCGAACGTCGTGTGGTTCTTGTGGAAGCGGCACTGCCCGAGCTTCAGGTTGCTGGCGCCTCGTGCCACGATGGCTCCGCCCGCTCGGTCAGCGACGTTGCTCAGAAACTCCGTCTCCGTAACCGTGAGCTGATTATCGGCTTCCGCCATGATGGCTCCCCCTTCGGCGGCCATCTGGTAAGTCGATTCATTGTCGAGGAACCGGCTCCGCCGGATGGTGGCACGCGCCCCCTTGGCGAGGTAGAGAGCTCCGCCCGAGCCATCGCTCTCGTTTGCCGAGAAGACGCAATCTTCGAAGGTAAGGTCACTCGCAGCGTCGATGTAGGCCGCGCCACCCGATGCCTTGGCGGTATTTTCCTGAAATGCCGTGTTGCGGATGGTCGCTGCGACGCCATGGGCGATCAGGCCTCCGCCCTCGTAGCCGTCGTCGAGTTCGGTCGTGAAGGCCCTGCCTCCGGTAACGACGAAGCCGTCGACGTCGGCGCCCTCCGCCGCGGTGACGACGTGGCCAGAACCATTGCCATCGAGGATGGTCTTGTTGTTGGCCCAATCGCGGTCGGGCCAAGTCGTGTCCCTCGTCGAGAAACCTCCGTAGATCGGAATGCCGGGTTTCAGGACGAAGGTGGCCGTCGCGCCGGTGCCCTGAGTTGGTGCGTAATTGCCAGCGCGAACCCATACCTCACAGCTGGCTTCCGTGCCTCCGCCAGCGGTCGTCGCTGCATAGGCTGCCAGAATGCCCCCTTGAAGCGTTGGGTGAGCCGTTGCCCAAGTGAGTCCGTCGCCCGCACCTGAAGCACCCGCGTCTACGTAGCGAACGCATGAGCAGGTATCCTGCGCCTTGATAGCGTATCCAGGGCGGCAAACCGCACAGTCCTCGTTCGCGTCCCAGCCGCCGTCGCACACGTTGCAGGCGGCGCCCGTCCAGTGGTTCTTGCACTGACAGCTGGCGGACGTGGGCGACTCGGTGACGCACAGCGAGTTGCCCGTGCAAGTCTCGACCACCCTCTCCAGGGTGTCGCACGAATCGAACGAGACGACGTCCCCTGAGAGGCACGCCGTGCGCGCAGCTGGCGAGCACGTGTCGGAACCCCCGCCACCACCAGACGACGAGCCCCCACCGGAACCACCGTCGGCGCCTGGAGCGCCGGCGGCGCTAGGCCCCGAACCTCCGACGTGATTGTCAGCCCCGCTGGCTCCTCCCATGCCCTCGTCGAGCGAGCCAGAGCCGGTCACCGTGGATGAGCAGGCTGGGGCGAACGAAGCGGACAGCGAGACTACGCCCACTGCAAGGGCGACGGGTAACGAGGCGAGCGGGCGATGTGAGCTCTGCATGATGGGTATTGGAAGAGACGATCTACGAAGGGGCGAGCAGTCGTGGGGTTGCCTGCTGTGGCGTGGAGCCCATTTTCGCATCGGACCTGAAGTCGGAGCAAGCTCTGACCGGTCCAGAACTCGCCGCCGGTGTATCCGGGCTGCGGCGTCAATGCTTGCGTCTTCCTACTGACTCGGCGGCGGCTAGGGAGGCCAAGGCCCGTCGATGCGCTGTTCTGACTAGGATCGAATGATGGGCTTTCGGGGAATGCTTTCAGGCACTGTGGTGGGGTTTTTGGCGCTTGCTTGTTCGGGCGTGGACGGCGCGTCGGGCAATCGACTTGAGCGATCTTCAGCAGCTCGCCGCCCGTTCGCTCCTCGTTCAAGAAGACGACGGAGAAACCTGGGCATTGCTCTTCTTTCGAGGCAACGGCCAGGAGAGGTCGGGGGTTCCACGAATCATCCAACTCACCGAGCAGGGGGCACCCCCCCTGCGTGCGCTCGACGGAAACGTGGAGTTCTCGAACGGCATTAGCCTCTGTGCTTCGGAGTTCGAGTACGGTCCGGAGCATCACTTCGTTCTCAACTACTCCACGACGATGGGCAAGCACCTCGCCTTCATTGACCTGAGCCAGCCTGAGGCTCAGCTTCTCCTCACGATCGACGCGGCCGAAGGCGAGAACTTTTCCTGCCCGGCACACTCGATTGACGGAACACGCGTCTCGTTCGTCCGAAGCACTGCGGCCGAGAGCACGATTGTGACTGTCGATTGGACGACGACGCTTGGAGATCCTGCCGAAGTCTATAGTTCGGAAAAACGACTGGCCGTGCATGCTCAACTCTAGGCCTGCCCTGAGCCATCGGAGCACGCCGTGCCAACGAAGAGCACGGGACGCAAAGTTCGCGAAGTATCGAGTTTCGGAGCGTCGGACCACGCTGCAGTTCGGCGACTTTCCAAAACGAGATGACCAGGACGATGCGCACTTCTTACCTCGTTGGTTTCGCGATGCTTCTTGCAGCGTATGCGCCGTCAGCGGTCCTGGATGTGCGCGTGCATCGCGATAGGCACGCGCATCGCGCCGCAGCGCGGGCTCTCGTCACCGTCTCCGTTGTGCGAGCTTGACGGAAAGTTTTCCCGCGAAACCCTACGCAGAGCGTCCTACCCTCAGAACTGAGAAATGAACTCCCACACCTCGCCGGGGACCCAGGTCGGTTGTCCGTTGTCGGCGGCATCCCAGATGTGACCGCCCGCGAAGGTGGCCCAGCGCACCGGGTGGTTTCCGCAGCCCTCGTGGTCGACGGTGACGTGGGTGGGGCCACCCGTGTTTTCGGGCACCGGATCGGGTCCGGTGCAGCCGTTCTTCGACCACATCACCTTCGAGAACAACGAAGACGTGGGGCTATCACCGCAGGGGGCGTGGATGATGACGGAGGGAGAGGCGGCGAAGCAACTCCCCCAGCGCATGAAGACTTTGCCGGAGATCGAGAACGATTGGCCCAGGAGGTCAGGGCCAACCCCCATCTACTCGATGAGCCGCTCCAGCGCGTAAGACTGAACGGCGCCTTTCCCAAGCCAGTCTTTGCTCGGTATGAAGCGCCCGCCGGTGCCCCCACCGCTCGACACACCTTCAACCCTTCGATACTGGAGCGCTCGGGGCGAGCGGAGGCACCACCGTGCGCCTGCTCAAGGGCGAAGGCGATGCGAACACGTTTGGCATGTCGCATTCCGGCAACACGGACTACGAGGGGGTGGAGCACTTCGATGGTGCCTTGCTTAGGTCTATTGCTCAGTTCCAGCTCGCGTACGGGTGGTAGGCCGTTTCGAGCGGGCAAGGGTCAGCACTGAAGTTCGAATGAGCGATTGTTTCGGCGACGTGATCGCTCCAGGAGGAGATGTCTTGGTTGAAGACACTCGCACCATTGAACATGTGATTCATACTCCCAACACTGGACACGTCCCATGAGCCGACATCCTGGTTGAAGACACTGGCACCCTGGAACATGCGGTCCATGTTCGTGACATTGGATACGTCCCATGAAGAGATGTCCTGGTTGAAAGCAGTTGCGAAGGAGAACATCCAGCTCATGTCCGTAACATTGGACACATCCCACCCAGATATATCCTGGTTGAAGCTCGTTGCTCCGTTGAACATCCCGAGCGTGTTCGCAACATTGGAGACATCCCATCCAGAGATGTCCTGGTTGAAGGTAGCATTGCCCACGAACAACTCGCCCAGGTCAGTGATTGACGAGACGTCGAGCCGGGTCACGTCTTCGTCACTGGAAATGAGTTCCTCGAGCTTGGGGCGGTCGACACTTTGAAGAACACGAACAGTGTACTCAGTGGCACTACTGTCTTCGGCGGTGACCGTGTAGTTCACATCGGCCCTGAAATCGTTGGCGGTTGTGCCACTGACCTGCTCATTCTCAATTGCGACGGTTTCACCAGAGCTCTCGAAGGTAGCCACGAGACTGGTCAAGCCGGTACCATAGGGAACTACCACAGTGACGAGGGTACCCTCGATGCTCCCGATGGCGTCAGCGTCGAGCGCGGCGTTGTCTGCAGCTGTGAAGGAGAAGGCCGTCAGTTCCTTGTCGGTAGCAAGGACAGAAGTGGTTCCGCCGTCTCCCTGATTGGAGCCGCCGGTGGCGGTGGAGGTGGCACCACCTTCTCCCGCAGTTCCACCCGTGGCTGGAGAAGTATCACCTTTGCCCGAGCCGCTACTCGAACAGGCTGAGATGAGAAGGGTTGAGGACAGCAGACAGAGGACGATGGAACGGGTACGCATGATGACGCTAGGCTACTTTCGAAGAAGTCAGTGAAGATCCAGCGGTCCTAGTACAAATAGCGCTCGACCTCGACCTCGACTCCGCTCACCTCCGCCATGTACGTCTGCTTCGGGTGAATCTTCCCCTGGATCCCGATGGCATCCGCGTCGATGTCGGAGGCTTCCAGAAAGCGCCCTTGGGGAGTGTGTTGCTTTGGGATCGAAGGGTGCGAAGGGTGCCCCGTCTCGTCTTGACCATTCTTCTGGGTCTTGCACGCACTTTGCTTGCTGCGGAGGCTGACTCGGCTCACACGTGAACCTGATGGTGCCGTTTCGTCTGACTCGCGCCCTTCTGCCCTTGCTCGAAAAAGGCCACGAACCACGGGTCATCAACGTGAGCTCGGTTGCCGGCTCCCTCGACGCCATGGTCGAACCCGACATCGCTGCCTACCGCTTGAGCAAGTGGGCCCTGAACGGTCTCACCATGCTCCGGGCCACCGAGCTCGCTGGTCGAGTTTCCGTAAACGCGTTCGATCCCGGTTGGGTGAAGATCTCGGGGGCGATAAGGCGCCCGGTCACCCGAGCGAATCGGCACAGGCGGCGCTGAAGATGGCCCTCCTCGACTGGAAGGCGAGCGGAAATTTTTACAAGGAAGGTGAGGTCATCCCCTACTGAGCGCGATGACTACAGCGAGGACCGCTTGCAGGCGATCACCGTTGCCTGTGCCCGGTCGCCGCAAGCGAACGATCGCTGTCGGGACGGGCGAGGTTGATGCTTTCGTGTGTGAGGCGTGGTTCGGCACAGCAAGGGAGGCAGTTTGACTCATTGTCAACTGCGAAGGTCGCTTGGCATAAGCGACGAGCCATGAAACTCGCGGTCGCGAAGAACACGATGAAGCTGATGCCGACGTATGCGAACATCGCGTACGTCGTTTTCCGACAGGTGCTCAACCCCGCCGACATCCGGCCGATGTTCCGCCTTCGGGACTTGATCGATCTTCCCGGCTTCCGCCTGGTCATGGACAAGGTTCGCTCGGATCCGGACACGGCGGCGAACATCCGGGACCGATACATTTCCGGTCCGCACGATTTGGACGCGCTCTCCAAGCTGCCGGAGGGAACCCTCGCGCACGCACATGCCAAATTCATGAAGCACTTCCAGATCCCCGTGGTCTTCTACCCGGACGAGCTTCAGAAGCAGTTCGAGCGCGGCGGCATCGACGACGTGGGCTATCTGCGCATGAGGGCGCGTGAGACGCATGACGTCTGGCACACCGTGCTCGGGATCCCGCCCGATGGCTTCGGCGAGATGGAGATCGCCACCGTCTACCTCAAGCAAATGAACCTTCCGCTGTCGGGCATTTTGCTCTCGATCGGGTTCCTCTTCATGACCATTCGAATGCCTCACGGGTTCCAAGACATGGTCGACTCGGTGATCAAGGGCTGAAATTTGGGAGCACAGTCGAAACCCCTGATCGGCGTTCGTTGGGAGGAGCTCTGGGACCGGCCGCTCGACGAAGTGCGCAAGGATC
>JBNKGC010000245.1:0-7980 GCA_050289625.1 Polyangiaceae bacterium
CCGAACGCGCGCCTGCGGTCTCAGATCGTGCCGAGCCACGAGCCGAGGTCCCTCGCCGACGCCTCCCCGGCCGAGCTCGGCGACGCTGACCAGCTCGGGATGTTCGGCGAGGATGAGCAGAAGCCGCTGAGGCACCCGTGGGCGTTTCTCCTGCGCCACGTGTTCCTGGTGGACGTCACCACCTGTCCCGATTGCGGGGGACGCATGAAGTGGCTCGAAGTCTGCCAAGCGCGGCGCGACATCCATCGGGTCATGGCCGCTCGTCGGGCGTCCTCTCGGTCAGCGTGAGTGCGCCGAGATCTGCGTAGTAGAGCCCAGCCGCGGGCGCGATCAGGACCACTCGAGCTTGAGCGTCCTGAAACGGCAAACACCTTCCGCCGCGTCGGTCAGTCCCTCCTCAGCCGGCCCGCCCAAGGTATCAATTGAACATGCCCATCATCCCGAAATTCAGGCCAACCACGGTTTCGGAGCCCCCTGTGAGTCCAATGTCGAGCGTCGGACCAGCGGTGACGCGAAACGAGTCGGTCACGCGTCCGACGAACAAGGCCTCGAGGTTGAACCCGAGCTGATCGTCCGACGCTTCGGCCGCCGAGAAGTGTGAGTACGTGATGCCTGCCCGCGGCCAGATCGCAAAGTTCCGGGCCAGATCGAGCATGTAACCCACCCGGGGCACCACCCCGACGGCCGTGCTGTCAGGCGCATTCGAAGCAGTATTGAACATGAAGTAGACGCTGCCACCGATCGAGACCCCGCTGACGATGAAGTAGTCGAGGCCGAATCGGGGGATCTGGTACACCGACCCGAGGGGATTCGGGTTGGCCAGGATGGCCAAGTTGAACTCGTCTCCCACGTCGTCGCGGTGGTTGAACGTGATCGCCATGATGCGCTCGGCCGACAGAGCCCAGTTCCCCTCGACGGCCCCCTTGGCGACTGGAATTTCGTGGGGCGGCGCCTTCTCGGACCCCTGGTAATCCTGCGCTCGCGCCGGAGTACTCAGGGTGGTGGCGGCGCAGGCGAGTCCCCCCACCACGATGCTTCGGATTTGCATGTTTCGTCCTCCGTTGCCTTGCCGGCAGCTCTAGTCCCACAACGGTGAATCGCGGGGCCGAGTTAACCTGACGGCGCTATCCGTTGGGACGACGATGCGCGGACACGGAGCTTGCTCCGCTGAGGACGACCCGCCTCGAGCCGACGGACACACCGTCGTCCGTGCAGCAAATTCGTAGAGAATATGCTCCCAGAGAAGGGAACCGACGTCTGAGCACGAGGCACTTGATGCGCCATCTTCCGCGCGAAGCAACCGCTTCCAGCGGAAATATGCGCGCACCGGCAGAGCCCGACGTCTCGAGTGAAGACGCAGCTGGCGGACGCACGATCACCGACCGAGACGCCGCAGGCGCGGGCGCGGAGAACCCTGACCGGGATCCGCTCGTGTTCCCCCTTGCAGTTGACGGACCAGGACAGGGCCGATCGGGCTAGGGGGCGATGAGTGTGCCGGCTACGTGGTCGCGGACCCGAATAGTCAACGAAGAGCTTCTCACCCGCGCGGTGCGTCTGCGGCATGCGCGGCGACTGCCGCTTTCGCCACTCGCGGTAGTGATTGCAGAACGTCGTGTAGCGCACACCATCGGGGTGCTCCCGCAGGTACTCCACGTGCAGCAGTTCGAGTGTCACGCCGGGTCGCCGCAGCTCCCGCTCGATGTACTCCGGGGCCGGCAGGTTCGAGCGGTTGGCCTGCGCGGCGGGCAACCCGTAGAGCCGCCGTTCCAATGCGCCGTCGTCCAGCTGCGCCGGCTGCTCGAGGTTCAGCTCCGCGTGCTTCGCGCGACTCATGGTCGAGCCGACCACCCCAGCGCTGATGCCCAGCGCCCGACCGATTGGGCGGTGCGACAGCCCCTGCTGCCATTTAGTAACAGCTGATCACGATCCCCGAGACGCCTGATCTCGATGGCGAAACGGGTGATCACGATGCCGCGCATTCGGTGATCACGATGGCGTGAAATCCGCAAGGGGTGACCTTTCGGTCACTCCCTCCTCGGGGCCTGCTCTGCTAGCTCAGGGCCACATGTACAACGTGACAGGGCGGGACTGGCGATCGCGTCGGGGCGCTTTGGGTCGCCGCCCCTGGGGCTCTGTCTTATTTAAGAGGAAGAATAATGAATTACCGGAACCTGGTCCTGAACTCGTTCGGTGTGGCTGCCTTGCTCGTTTCGCCCAATGTTTTCGCGGCTACCGCAACTGGAACTATCGATCTTCTGCCTAAGGTCGATAGTCATGGAAACAAGTCGATCACGGTGAACTGGACCAATAACGAGTTGAATGTCGACAGGTATCGCGTCTGCTGGCGCAAGGTGCCCGGCGTTCTTCCGCTCGACATATGCGCGGTGAACGAGGCTGCCTACTATCCACCCGGGGGCCTCTCCACCGGCGGCACCTACGTGATCGCTAGCCATAAAAACAAATCGTTGGAGCTCGGTGCCACATACAGCGTCAAGGTCTTCGCCTGGAACGGCGGCGATTGGGTCAAGATCGAAGGTAAGGAAAAAGTCAAGTTGCCTTCCAGCATTCCGCCGGACCCTTCGACCATTCCACTCACGGACAAGTACATCTCGGGCAACTTCGACGGAGCTCTAGGAGACGAACTCTTGGCGGTCAACCCGAACGGCTGGCACCAAACCATGCGTTTCGATGGCTCGAGCTGGCAATTCGTCGAAGGCGACGGCAGCGGTAAGATTTACTGGTGGAGCATCAACGCCGACGACAAGTACGTCAGTGCCGACTTCAACGGCGATGGACGCGCCGAGCTACTCGCCGTCAACCCGAACGGCTGGCACCACACCATAGGCTTCGATGGCTCGAGCTGGCAGTTCGTCGAAGGCGACGGCAGCGGTACGATCTATTGGTGGGAGATCGGTCGCAACGACAAGTACACGCCGGGTGATTTCAATGGCGATGGCAGCGATGACCTTCTCGCGGTCAATCCCAATGGCTGGCATCACACCATGGCCTTCAACGGTTCGAGCTGGAGTTACTTGGAAGGCGAGGGCGACGGGCGCATCCATTGGTGGAGCATCAATTGAGTCTGCAGCGAGGAGGGATGTCGGTGAGGCGACGGGCACCCGGTCCTGTCCGTCTCCCTGCTGATCCCGCTGATCCAAGCCTGCGAAAACGACGACGCCAGCAGCGGCCCGGACAGCCCGGGGGCTGCCGGTGATTCCGGGCTGGGAGGTGACCCCGGCTCGGGCGGTGGTGGCTTAGGCGGACAGACCGCAACTGGGGGCGCCGGCGGACAGACCGGAACCGGAGGCGCCGCTGAGCAGCCCTGCGAGGGCGACGACACCCGCACGGTCGCCTGCGGACCCAACGGAAATGGCGAGGTCGAACAGAGTTGCCTCGATGGCGCGTGGGCCCCGACCGGGGAGTGCGACAGTGCTTTCGTGTCGGTGTGGAAGACGGACAATCCCGGAGCTTCCGACGATGACCAAGTCCGCCTGCCCCTGGTCTCGTCAGGGACCTACGATTTTGTCGTCGATTGGGGCGACGGGAAGGAGACCGAGGTCACCAGCCCCGACGACCCGGATGCCCTGCACACGTACTCTTCCCCCGGGACCTACACCGTGACGATCGCGGGCACGATCGAAGGTTGGCAGTTCAATCCGATCGTCCACCATCCCTATCCTCGTACGGAGGAGGATCCCTACCCCGGCCCGACGAGCACGGCAGACGAGGAGAAGCTCCTGGAGATCCAGCGTTTTGGCCCCCTGGTCCTCGGGGATACGGAGGGACAATTCGCCGGAGCCGAGAACCTCCAGATCTCGGCCGAGGACGCTCCCGGCTTGGGACAGACCACGAGTCTCAGCATGGTGTTTCGAGGTTGTAAGAGCCTGAACGCGGCCCCCTCTCTCGCGACTTGGGACACGTCCACCATCACCGACATGTCCTGGGCCTTTGCCGGAGCCAGCTCGTTCCGCGGTGACCTGAGCAGTTGGGACGTCTCCCATGTCACGGACGCGACTGCGATGTTCCTCGGTGCGGTGTTCTTCAACGCCGACATCACCGGGTGGGACACCGGTAGCCTCGTTGTTGCGAGTGCCATGTTTGAGGGGATGAGCAGCTTCGACCGGGAGATCGGGGGTTGGGATGTCTCGAACCTGGAGGACGCCTACCGCATGTTCCGGGCCACGTACATTTTCAACGCGGATCTGGGGGATTGGGACGTCTCCTCGGTCACCGACATGGGAGAAATGTTCCAACATGCTCGACTCTTCAATCAGTACATCGGAGGCTGGGACACCTCGAAGGTGGAGAACATGAGTGGGTTGTTCGACTCGGCCCGGAACTTCAACCAGGACATCGGCGATTGGGACACCTCGAACGTCACCCAGATGCAAGGCATCTTTGGTGGAGCCGAGGCGTTCAATCAGGACATCAGCGACTGGGACACGTCGAACGTGGTCGACATGGGTGGCGCCTTTCAACGAGCGCTCACCTTCGACCAAGACATCGGGAAGTGGGACACATCGAAGGTCCAAAACTTCAGGTCCATGTTCAGCGAGGCCAGTAGTTTCAATCAGGACATCGGCGATTGGAACACTTCCCAAGTCACCAATATGAAGCTGATGTTCGCGGCGGCGGTGGCCTTCAACCAGGACATCGGAGGCTGGGACACGGCTCGGGTCGAGGACATGTCGGACATGTTTAACTACGCCACGAGCTTCAACCAGGATATTGGCAACTGGGATGTGTCTCACGTCATGGACATGCGAGGCATGTTTCAGGAAGCCACCGCCTTCGACCAAGACCTGTCGGATTGGGATGTCACCAGCGTGAGCTACATGAACATCATGTTCGACAACGTAAAGCTGTCCACCAGCAACTACAGCCTCTTGCTCCAAGCATGGTCGGCTCAGGACGTTCAGGGCGGCGTGCACTTCGATGGCGGCAACTCGCTCTACAGCGAAAGCGTCGCCGATGAACGCCAGATGCTGATCGACTACCACGGCTGGACCATCGTCGATGGGGGCCAGGAGTAGCGGCTCCATTGATTGAGCATGGGAGCGCCTCTCGTTGGTACCTGGGGCACTCCCGTGGGGCGGAGCCCCCGCGCAGGGAGGCTCCGTCCGGGACTTCCTTCGTGGCGAAGCGCGGCAAGCCGCCGGATTCTTCAGCATGCGGGTCGCGCCAGACCCCACCGTACCGAGCGGCCGTTTACACGAACCACTGCTCGCGCCCAATGCCCGCCTCCGCACTCGGGTCGTCCCCCGACGCCTGGCCGCCGAGGTCCGGAACGCCCCTGGACAAGGTGCAGCCCTGACCGGAACGACGAGAGAGCGTGCGCGAACGCGGCACGACGACAACGTGCTGCCCCCCCGGACCATGACGCCAGCGACGAGCGAATGGCGCATTCAGCCCTGATGCCCTATGCCGGTGATTCTTATGCGTGAGCCCACGGCAGCGCCGACCACGGCAGCGCCGACCACGACCGCGCCGACCGCCATCCGACCCTAGGGGTTCTCCAATGCGTGGACCAGTTCTCCCTGCAGATCCTTCCTCCTCCTTGCGCCCACTCACTCGCCTCGCCCTCGTGGCCTGGGCGTTCTTCTTGCCCGTTGCGGGGGTCACCTCGTGCCGCGGCGACACCTCCAGCACTGCGGGATCGGGCGGCACCGGCCCGGGCTCCTCGGGCCACGTCTGCACGACCGATGACGACTGCCCCGACTCCGAGATCTGTGTCGGGGACACCTGCCTCTTGCCCTTTGCCTGCGGCGATTCGAGGGACTGTGACTTCCCCATGGTCTGCAACGACGCCGGCCGCTGCGTGGAGTGCGTGAGCGATGCCGAATGTGCTGGCGACGAGACCTGTTTCGGCAATCGCTGCACGGTGGCTTGCGATTCCGACCAGCAGTGCGTTCTCGACGGTCGCCTCTGCGATCCCGACGCAGGCCTCTGCGTCGTCTGCATCACCGACGCCCATTGCGATGCGCTGGCCACCTGCGTCGACCACGACTGCGTGGCGCCCGTGCTTCCCAATCCGTCCTCCGGTGGCACCGGAGGAACCGCCGGTGCGGGCGGAACCGCAGCCGTAGGTGGGGGCAATGCGACAGGCGGCGGAGCGGGCTCCCCCAGCGGCCCCTGCGGTTCAGTACCACTGCCAATGACGGTGCGCGATTTCACCGACGACCATAGCGACTTCGCCGTTGCCTGCGGCACACCCCAAATCGATATCGTTCAAGGAGCGCTCGATGCGGAGCAGAAGCCCGTGCTTGCTGCGCCCGGCGACGGAGCCTGCGTCAGCAGCCCCGATAGCTTCGCCACTTGGTACCGCGACACGCCGGGTACCAACGCAAGCAGCGCGGTGCTCTTGCTCTGGGACGACGGCTCGGGGCGCCTGGTCAACCGCTACGGCGCCAATGGCGAACGGTGGACCGCGCTCACCAACGAGGCCTTCGTGGCCCTCACCGCCGAGGAATGCACCGTCAATCCCTGTGCGCCCTGCAGCTTCGACGAGACCGTGTACTGTACGGGGGAGCTCCTCGAATTCGACGGCAACCCCGTCTTCTTCCCCGCAGATGATCTGCCGAACGCGCTCGACACGACCTACTACGCCGCGGTCATTCCCTCAGCGTACGGATACGAGAGCTGGCCTGCCGAGAGTGCCGTCGTCCCAAACGCTCGGCTCCACAACTTCTACTTTACGACCGAGCTCGCCTTCCAGGGCACCTACCGCGCTTCAACACCGCCCCGACTAGAGATGCTGGGCGATGATGATATCTGGGTCTTCATCAACGGCACCTTGGTCCTCGATCTGGGGGGAGTGCACGAGCCCACCGAGGGGATCGTCGAGCTCACCGCCGCAACGGCGGCGACCCTCGGCCTCGTCGACGGAGCGCCCTTCACGGTGAAGGTATTCCACGCCAAGCGCAAGAGGGAAGCGTCAAGCTACATGCTCGCCCTCACGAACTTCGGGCTGGAACCCGCAGCCTGCAACTGATCGAGCGCGGCCCGGTCCGCCCACGAGCAGGAGCACGCGCCGGCTCAGTAGTTGCAGTTGGCTTCACACATGCCGGCGTACTCACCGGTCTGGGCGATCCCGTTGCAGGGGTTGTTCTTGGCGAGTTCCTCGTCGCCCGGCTTCAGGCAGGCGGCGTCCGTCGACGCACAAGGGCAGTCCGCGTCAGCGTTAGCACGGCGCACACCGGTGGCATCACCGACGTGACATCCATCGCGTCATGACAGCCCACGGACTCGAGCCGAGGGGGCCTCCGCCGGAGGCAAGTGCCTTCGCCCCCTGGGGTCAGCTGGAGCTCGCGTTCGGGACGCCGCCTGCTGGGTGACGGCACCGCGTTCGGGCGTGCCGCGCCTCGGGGACTTCGGCGCGCTGCCGGCGCAGCGCGGAAGGCGGGGGTGCGGTCTTGGTGGGTAATCGGGGGTGTTCAGCGGCCGCGCTGGAAGCTGGATCACGTGGACTTCCTCCGGCAGGAGGAAGTCGTGGTCAATGCCGACTTCCTCAGCACCGCAGGCATGATCTTCGGAACGGTCGTCCCCGCGCCTGGCGTCCATACCTTCGACCTCTCGCTCTGAGGATCGATCGCCTGAGGATCTGCCGAGGCGTGGTGCGCGCGGGTGCGCGCCCACCCTCCCCGATGAGTTCCCGGCGATTTTTTCGCGGGGAACTAGAACGAGCGAAACTCGCAGCTCGAGCTTCAACCGGTCTTTCACATTTGAAAGAGCAATCGTCCATCGACTCGATACTGCCGCGTTCTTGCTTCAGGTCTGCGGAGGCGTCCTTTCAGCCCGCCAGGGACATTGGCACTCTGACTGTGATGATTTTCTCGGGTTGAACGAGGCCGCAAGCTTTGCAGCTTGGAAGCGTTTGCACTCCTTGGCGAGCCGGCTAAGCCGTTTTTCGAGATGAGAATTCTGCTGTTTGTCGGCTCTGCCGCTTTGCTTGTCACGACTGCTTGTTCTTCGAATGACCCC
>JBNKGC010000246.1:0-7977 GCA_050289625.1 Polyangiaceae bacterium
GGGACGAGGACTCAGTCTTCCTCGACCTTCTTCCTCATGCGCGCGATGAGCTCAGAAAACCCCTTCTTATTGATGATCCTACGGAACTGGTTCTGGTAGTTGCGCACCAGACTCGAACCCTCGGTCACGATGTCGTACACGCGCCACTTCCCTTCGACCTTGTGAAGCACGTAGTCGACGCTGATGGGCTCTTTACGCTTGTCGGTCTTGTGACGCGCGACCGTCTGCACCAGGGCGCCGTCCTTCGCGTCATCCTCACCCTTGAAGGTAACGGCGTAGTCGAGCGTCTTGCGAAGGTTCTTCTTGTAGGCTCGCTGGACCAGCTGCTTGAGGAGCCCCTGGAATTCGGTGCGCTGGGCCTCGTTCAGACCATCCCATTCACCGGCCAGCGACTCCCGGGCGAGCTTGTCGTAGTCGAGCATTCCGTCGAACACCGCCCCGATCTGGCGCTTCGTGTCCGGGGTGTCGCCCTTGCGCAAGATCTCGGTGAGCTCCGCCTGACGCGCCTTGACGAAGGCCTCCGCCGACTCCGCCCAGGCCGTACCACTCAGGCACAGGGACAGGAGCACGAGGGCGGTGGTCAGAAAACGGGAAATCAAGCTTTTCATCAGCAACCTTTCGGTTCGATTCGGCTCTTCTCCGAGCCTCCGATGGACCTCTGGAGGGGTCCCGACGGAATTGTTACGCAGGAGGGGGCTCGAAGCTTCCTTACCCGAAACTCCCGCCGGAAAACCGGTCGAAAATCACCTCGGGAAGAACGCCGATGCCCGGAGCCGAGTAGCTCTCAAGCGCCCCAACGCGCCTGCATCCGGAGGGAAGGATGCTCCAACGGGGGACCCAAGTCGAGTCGGAAAGTCGCCCCCCGCTGTCGCTCCGTGTCCACAGAAATCGCGAACCTGTGCTCGTCTGCGATTCGCTTCACGACCGCGAGGCCGACCCCGGTTCCCTTGCTGCGAGTCGTGAAGAAAGCGTCGAACAACCGATCGAGCGTCTCTCGATCGATTCCCACCCCGTCGTCCTCGATGGCGAGAGAGACGTGCTCGTCACAGCGGACGACGACCCGCACCTCCTCACCCGCACTACTCGCTTGGACCCCGTTCCGTACCAGGTTCCAAATCAGCTGCCTGAGCTGTTGGCCGTCAGCTCGTACGATGACGCTGTCGGGCCCCACGTACTTCACCGAGACGTCGGACGCGGCCCGACCGGACTTCGACGCGAGCTGCACGACCTCCTGCGCAACACGGCTGAGATCGACTTCGGCCAGCTGCGGCTTTCGAGGCCGCGCCAGGTCGAGCATGTCGCTCACGAGATCGTTCAAGCGACCCGCTTCGCGCAGGACGATGTCGCAGAGCTCGCGGTCTTCGCCGCCCAGACTCTGCCCAGCCTTGAGAAGCTGGATCGAACCGGAGATCGAGCTCAGGGGATTGCGGATCTCGTGGGCCAGACCCGCAGCGAGCCGGCCCATGCTCGCCATGCGCTCGGCCTGGTCGGCCCGTAGCCTGGCTTCTTCGAGTTTTCCGCCGGCGTGACGCAGACGCTCCGAGAGGTAGCCCACCAAGAGCGTCACCACGACGAGCACCAAGAAGTTGACGACCAAATAGTAGGCGGTCTCGCTGGCGGTCAGCTCGTAGACCCGCGCCGATTGGTCGGGAGGAATGGGAAGTCCGCCGGCTTGGAGCAGGAGCACCACCAAGCTGAAGAACACACCCGCTGCGAGCGCGGCTGTCGCCGCGCCGGGTAGCCCGAGGAGGAGCCCACCCGCCACGCAAGTGATGCCGTAAAGAGAGGTCGCCCCGCTGGAGGCTCCGCCGGTGAGATAGACCAGAACACTCCACAGCATCTGGTCCACGACCAACTGCACCGCGGCGAGCTCTGGGAGTCGCCGCCCCCGCCGCACCAGCACGCCATAGAGGGCCGTCAGCGCGCCACCGACGACGGCGGTCCACAGGGCCACCTGCACCGTAAAGCTTCCCTGTTCGGGGTCGGCTCGTCGCAGATACATGAACGCCACGAGCCCCAGCGAAACGCTGATCAGCACGAGGCGCCCTACCGAGACGACAGCGAGTCGCCTCGAAAGCGGTGCGTCGACGTTCTCCACCGCAACCGGCATGGCCAAAGCTCAGCCTTGAATGTTGCCGGCGAGAGAGAAGATCGGCAGGTACATCGCCACGAGCACCACGCCTACCATCCCGCCGACGCCGACCATCATGATCGGCTCGAGCGAGCTCGTGAGTGCGGCGACGGCGACGTCCGTCTCCTCTTCGTAGAAGTCGGCAATCTTGTTGAGCATCTGGTCGAGGGCACCCGTCTGTTCGCCGACGGAGATCATCTGCACGACCATTTCCGGAAAGACCTGGGCCTTCGTGAGCGGCTCGGCCATGTTTTGGCCTTCACTGACCGCTTGGCGTACGGAGCGCACTCCGTTTTCGATGATCACGTTGCCGGCGGTCCGAGCGCAGATGTCCAGCGCGTCCAGGATGGGAACACCCGACTGGAGGAGGGTGCCGAGAGTTCGCGTGAAGCGCGCCACAGCGATCTTGCGCATCACGTTCCCCATCACCGGGAGGTTGAGCAAAGTCTGGTGAAAGAACCGCTTCCCCTTCGGCTGCCGGTAGACGTAGGAGATGCCGAATCCGGCACCGAGGAACACGAGGACGATAAGCGGCAGGTAGGTGACGAACCCGTTGGAGAGGGCCATCATCACCCGCGTGATCCACGGGAGAGACTCCTTGCCGCCTCCGAAATCCTTGAACATCGTCTCGAAAGCGGGGATCACGAAGGTCATCAAGATGGCCATCACCGCCCCGGCGATGATCACGACGATGGTTGGATAGGTGAGGGCACCCTTGACCTGCGACACCAATTTTGCGCGCTTCTCGATGTAAACCGAGAGGCGGTTCATGATGGAGTCCAGGATACCGCCAACCTCACCAGCTTGAACGAGGTTCACGAACAGCTCATCGAAGATCTTCGGATGACGGCGGAGTGCCTCGCTGAATGTCGACCCCTGTTCGACGTGGCTCTTGATGTCCTCCAGCGCCGACTTGAAAGTCTTGTTCGCCTGCTGGTTCGCGAGGATGTCGAGGCACTGCACGATGGGCAGACCCGCGTCGATCATCGTCGCGAACAAACGCGTGAACGTGACGAGCTCCTTGGTGCTGACGCCGCTGCCAAACGAGATGTCGGCAAGCTTCGACTTCTTCTTGACCTTGACCGGATTGAGCTGCTGCTGGCGAAGCTTGGCTTGAACGGCGGCCTCGTTGTCCGCCTCCATGGTGCCTCTGCGGACTTCGCCACCGCGGGCACGCGCTTCCCAGGTAAATTCAGCCATGTCGAATCGATCCGGCACCGCGGCGTCCAACGCGGGATACCGGGTCGACCGAAGCATAGCCGCCGCATCGTGAACCGGTCAAAAATGCCCAGGAAACAAGTGGGGGCCCCTGCCACCAAGTGCGTCTCATACTCCCGACCCGGTTGAATCGCCGAGCCGGAGCCCCAAAATCACTTCGATCTGGCCCCGGTCGAGGCATGATGGGTCCCCGATGAGTTCCGACGTTTCCGACCTCGCCGAGATGCTCGTTACCGAAGTAGTCGATGCACGCGTAGCCCAAGCAGCCAGCGTGGCCGTCGCCGTGCGGCACGAGGATCGGTGGTTTGGCGCCGCTGCCGCCGCCGGCCAGCTGCGCCCGCATGATTCCAGAGCGAAAACCCATGCGGATACCCCCTTCGACTTGGCCTCGGTCACGAAACCCTTTCTTGCGACCTGTTGCGCCCGGCTCGAGGCGGCCGGGGAGCTCGATCTGAAGGCGAAGCTCGAGACCTATCTTCCAGAAGTGGAGGGCACCCATGGGGGAGAGCAGTCCCTGGAAGACCATTTATCCCACCGAGCGGGCCTCGTTCCTCATTTGCGCCTCTTTCGTCCTCTCCTCCAGGGGCGGCCCGTCTCGAAGGAGGCGGCCTTACATAAGGCCGCGAGCGCCCGCGGCCCTCAAGAAGCCGGCACGGCCGTTTACAGCGATCTCGGCTACATCCTAGTCGGACATGCCGTCGAGCGAGTGGCGGGCACCGCCCTCGACCAGGTGATTCGGCGCGAAGCCGGGACTCCCCTCGACCTCCCGGTGGGCTCCAGCCGACAGTGGCGCGGGCAATTTCCGAGTTTTCGAGCTCAGGTCGCGCCGACGGAAGTGGTGCCGTGGCGGGGTGGTGTGCTCTTGGGTGTCGTCCACGACGACAATGCCTGGGCCCTCTCCGGCCAAGGCACCTCGGGGCACGCGGGGCTGTTCGGTACCGCGTCGGCCGTTCTTGGCCTGGGAGTGGCTGTGCTCGACGCATTGAAGGGCCGCTCGAAGTGGCTGAGCGCAGCAGCTGCCCATGAACTGACGAGCCCGCGCGCCGGGGGAACCCTCCGCATGGGCTTCGACGGAAAATCGGGCGTAAATTCAAGTGCAGGAAGTGTGGCAGGACCGAATACGTTCGGTCACCTCGGCTACACAGGGACCAGCCTGTGGTGTGACCCCGATCGGGAGGTCGCGACTGTTCTTCTCACGAATCGAGTCCACCCAAGTCACCGAAACATTCGAATCCGGAGGGCCCGACCCCGAGTTCATGACTTCCTATTTCAGCGAGCTTGGAAGCCGGGTGCATCTGGTCCGGCGGAAGCCGGCATGATACCTCTCCGAAGTTCGAAAGCTCCTCCACCCTGGACGCCGTGACGGGTCGCTTCTTTGGGTGGGTTTCCAGGTAGCAATCGAGCGGACCGACCGATGTGGAAGCTCAGCATCGAGGACGATCAAGGCCAAAAGACGGTCGTGAATCTTGTTCGCGACGTCTACTCGATCGGTCGCGCCGAGGATAACTCGATCCGCCTGACGGAGAGGAACATCTCTCGGCACCACGCACGCATCGTGCACGCGGAGCACGCGTGGTTCTTGGAAGACAACCACAGCTACAACGGCGCCTACGTCAATGGCGTCCGCGTCGCGGGGCGCCAGGAACTGGCGCATGGGGACCTCGTCCAACTCGGTGACTATCGGGTGGAGTTGATCGACGAGGATCTGGACACCCGGGAACAAGGGCACCGGCGCATCTCGACCATCCCGGAGCTCCCGAACCGGGAAACCCTGACGACACAACCCGACCGGCTGGTGATGCTGATCGGACCTGACCAGGGATCGGAATTTCCCATCAACGTCGAGCGAACGATGATCGGACGCGGGGAGGAATGCGATTTGTGCATCAACCACGCGTCAGTCAGCCGAGTCCACGCCGAAATCCGAAGGGTCGGCGAAGGACGGTACGAAATCGTCGACAAGGGCAGCGCCAACGGCGTCCGCATCAACGGCGTCGAGCTGGATCGAGCCCTCCTGGATGCGCGCGACGTGATCGAGCTGGGCGACGTCGTCCTCAAGTTCATTCAGCGAGGACAGATCTTCATCGCGGGCACGACCGATTCGCAGAAGCTCGCGGCTCTGACGGGTCCGAGTCAGACCCTTCCCCCCGAGGCGGCCTCGAAGGGAAGCAAGAAGATGGTGATTGCAGCCGGTGCGACCCTCGTGGTCGGTGCGGCTGCAATCGTCGGCCTCTCGAAACCCGACGCGGGCGGACCGATCGTCACCGAACACGCGCTGCAGGAGGCTCCCGCGTCGCCAGCCGAATCGAAGGAAGCGCGCGCACTCAGTCAGGCTACGGCGCTCCTAGAAGACGGCGACGTCTTCGGAGCGCACGACGCCCTCTCGGAGATCCCGCGCTCGCACCCCGTCGCGAAATCGAAGGACTTTCGGTCGGTCGAGAGCGAGTGGGCGGACGCCATGCTCCAAGCGGCTCTCGACGAACTCGACAAGACGAAACGACGTGAAATCCTGAGCGAAGTCGCAGCAGCCCCCACGGTGGACGCCGAGCGACGTGCGATGGCGACCGCGGCTATCGAGGAGCTGGCTCCCGAAGCCGTCGATGTCGGTTCGTTGCAGCCGGCGGCGCCAGCGCCTTCCGCGCATCGAGCCGAGGCGAGCCGTCCGCCACCAGCGAAGGTCCAACTCAAGGAAGAACCGGGTACCGGACCCGAGTCGCCTCTCGTTCGGGCCAACCCCTTCGGACCCAGTCCAGTGGAGCTGGCGACGAGTGGTGATCCCGCGAAGGTCGCCAAGGCGAAGGCCCTCCTGCAGAAGAAGGCCGATCAAGGGCTCGCCTCCGCCACCGAGCAAAAGCTGCTGCGAGCGCTTTGCCGACAGCTGGGCGATGTGACATGCAGCCAGTGACTTCGCCCCCGAAAGCAGCCCGCCTCACGAGGTGAACGCGGCGGCGGGGTCCTTCGCCTTTCTGCCTGATTCCTCCATGGGGACCGATTCATCGCCCACCTCGCCGAACCACGTCCACGTGCAAGGCGACCTCGTCCAGCACCCGAAGCGTGCGTTGCTCTCTCGTCCCGTTTGGGCGGTCGGTGTCCTCCTGGCGCTGGGGTTGGCAGCCGAGCTGGTACCGGGCGCCGCACGGCTGAAGATCTTCAGCCAACCGGATCGCCTCATCCCCGAACCGGTCCAGGCTGCGCGCGCCCCTGACGCCCCGGCGGACTTGCGGGTGGGCGAGGCTGAGCTGACGTCGGACAGCCACAGTTTACCCGGCCTCGAGACCCCGGTCGCCGGAGAGCAAGCCGTGCAGGCGCACGGGCCGATCGCAGCTCGCGATGCAGCGCTCGAGCTCCCCTCGATCGCGGCCGAGGAACCGCCAGTGCCTCTGCTCGACCCGACGGGACACGCTCTGGACGGGTTTTACGAGTCCCTCGCCAAGACCCAGGCCAAGGAGAAAGGGGCGATCACCCGCATCGCACACTTCGGCGACTCCATCATCGTGAGCGACTACGTCTCCGGGACCCTTCGCCGCGAGCTCCAAGACACCTTCGGCGACGCGGGGCACGGCTTCGTGCTCATCGCCAACGCCTGGCCCGCGTACTTCCACAACGACGTTTTCCGATTCGCGACTCGCGGTTGGAAGGTGAGTCGAATCGTGGGACCGATGACCGCGGACGGTCTGTACGGACTGGGCGGGGTTTCGTTTCAAGCATCTGCGGGGGTTCGCTCTCGCGTCGGCACGGCCGAGAAAGGTCAGTACGGAAGAAAGGTCTCTCGCTTCATCGTGTCCTACCTGGAGCAACCCGGAGGCGGGCACTTGAAGGTCAATCTCGACGGCGAGCCCTTCGGTGAGATCGACACGAACGGTCCCAAGAAGACCGGCGCGCAGCACACGATCGAGGTTCCCGACGGCGAGCACTTGCTCGAACTGGTCACGTCAGGCCCCGAAACGCGGGCATTTGGCGTCGTTCTGGAACGCGAGGGGCCGGGTGTGGTGCTCGACGCACTCGGAGTGCAGGGCGCGCGAATTCGCTTCCTAGACCAGCAAGACGACGAACACTGGGCCGAGGAGCTGAAGTGGCGACAGCCGAACCTCCTCGTCTACCAGTTCGGGGCGAACGAAAGCGGCGACGGGTATGCCTATCCGATGGACGAGTACCTGCGCACGATGAAGGTCGTCCTGGAGCAGGGCAAGCGCGCACTGCCGGAGTCCTCCTGTCTGATCATCGGGGCCATGGATCGGGCGCGTCGGAAGGACGGCGTTACGAGCAGCATGCGCATCATCCAGCTCATCGTCGAAGAACAGCGCCGGGCGGCGGAGCAGGTCGGCTGCGCTTACTTCGACACTTATGGCGCGATGGGTGGTTGGGGCTCGATGCCCCGCTGGGTGAGGCGAGGCTTGGGACAGGCCGACATGACTCATCCCACGGGAGTGGGAGCACAGCGCATCGGCCACTGGATCTATCGAGCTCTGATGCAGGGCTACGACAAGTACCTCGATCAGAAGAAGAAGGCGGAGCCATCGGCTGCGCCGCGAGTCGCATCCCCAGCAGACACGCCTTCCGCAAACGGTAACTAGATCTAGATCCCGGCGCGAAATGGCGCTTCGAGCGTCGCGCACCCCCAAGGGGGT
>JBNKGC010000247.1:0-7939 GCA_050289625.1 Polyangiaceae bacterium
CCCCGGGACAGTGGGGTGAGGAGGCCGAATTCACTTCGGCCGACGAGGGGGGCGGGTCCGCCCCCCTTACCGATCAGCGAGGTACTGCAGGGCGCTCTGGACGAGGGCGGCCGCCTGGAGGCTGCTCGCCTCGTCGAGCTCGCCGACCAGCGCCTCGGCATCGATGACCGGGGTGCCGAGGAGCCCGGCGACTTCGTCGAGCAGCGCCGACTGCGCGCCACTCAGCAGAACGACGGCTGCGCTGCCTGGGAGTGACAGTCCCCACAGGGCGCCGAACGCGTCCACGAGGGGTAGCCCGAAGAGCTCGAGCTCAGCCCCCTCGGGCAGCTGCAGCACCGCCAGCACGTGCGGCACGGGAGTGGTCGGCGCGGCCCCTGCCGGAACGGAGGCCTGGGCGATTCGTCCCACCGCGTGTCCCAGAGCGGCTAGGCGACGCGGCTCTCCGGCGAACACCAAGCGGGCTCCGCCGCTGAATCCGTCGCGCGTGAGCCGTTTGACGAGAGCGGCGAGAACCTGGAGCCGATCGGGGTCGCCGAGCTCGGCTCGTCGCGAACCGCTGTCCACGCGGCGCAGGAGATTTCTGCGAAGCAGGCTTGCGACGGCGCCCAACACCGCCAGATCGCCGTCGCTCGTTTCGTCGAGCACCTCCTCGAGGGAGCGCGGCGACTCCAGGGTTTCGACGACTCGCGCTTCGACCTCCGAGAGGTCATCGGGGATCTGCCCCGCCGTCACCAGATCGAAACCACCGTCGCCGAGCTTGGTGCGAAGGGCCCGAACCTCGTCGGCCTGGCGCATGCCCTCCATGAGCAGAGCGCTGGTCGGCGTGGTGATTCGGCGCAGCGGGTTCGCCTCCCCGCTGGAGAACGCGAAGCTGCCATCCGTTTCCGACAGGAGGCGAAAGAGAGCCTTCTCCCCTTCGTGGCGCTGGTACACCGCGTCGAGGATTTCGCCGTCCCCGAGGCGCACTTCGCCGGCACCCCGGCTGGTGGAGACGCTCAGAGCACCGCTGCGGCGATTCATGCTGAGGAGCTGCAGCAGATCGACCACGCTCACCTGAGTCAGGTCGCCCCGAAAGTCGCCTTCGCGCGCGGCGCTCGCGCGCGAACGGGGCATGGCGGCATACAAGCGTTTGGCGAGGCCAGCAGCGTCCCGGCGATCGACGGTTTCGTCGCTGGTGGGTCCATCGGCGATCAGGATGCGCGGCACGGAGCTGAGCTGACGGTCCGCTTGGAGGGCAGTCACCAAGCTACTTCCTTCGGCGAGGTTCTTCTCGATGACGATCGCGTCCGGTCGGCGCCTTCGGGCGCGTTCTACGGCCAACCGCTCGTCGTCAGCGATGGACACCTCGAGTCCGAGCGCGCGCAGGCGCGAGGCCAGGTCACCGAGGACTTCGACGTCGGGTTCGACGATCAGCACGCTCAGCGTCATCAGTCCCAGAGCCTCGTTCCGGCGGCCTCTCCGAGGCGCTCCACGATGAAATCGGCGAAGAGCGGGTCCGCGGAGTGCACCGCGCGCACTACCTCGCCGTCGGCCCGTCCGATCAGTGTGTAGGCGGCATGCTCGGCGATCAGGCTCACGACTTCGAGGTCGTCGTTCCCCTGCACGGTCCCGAGATCCACCCCGTCGAAGCGCAAGGCCGGGTTCGGGGGACCTAGGGCGGCCCGGACGGCGCTCCCGAGGTTCACGCCGGAGTGCTCGTTGGCGACCACCCATGCTGCGCCGCTGCGCCGTGCCTCACCGACTGCGGCAGTCGTCATCGCCACGATGTCCGCCCGGGGCAGCGCGACTGCGCGCGGTGCTTCCACGAGGGGTGGGGGATCCGAGGTCCAGAGCAAGGTGTCCAGCACCTCGTCGAGTGGCATCTTCTCGAGCCCCAGCTCGAAGACGGCCGACCGGCGGGATGCTTCCGCTCGATGCCCGGCCACGCGGAGTAGCTGCGAGAGATCGCTGCCGTCGTGAGGATAGGTGGACACGCCGATCGTGAGACCTCGAATTGGTCCTCCGTGGAGGCGCTTCAGTTCGCGAATGATACGGCGGCGACAGGTGTGGGCTCCGATTCCACCGGTCTCGGGAAGAAGCAGGTGAAACTCGTGTGTGTCCACCCGGGCCAGGATGTCCGTATCGCGCACGGCTGCCAGAATGCGTTCGGCCGCCTCAATCGAATGGGAGGCGTCGGTTTCTTCTCCCACGGTCAGGGTCGCGAGAGCGAAGCGGCGTCCGTGGCGCCGGGCCTTGTCGATTTCGCGCCCCGCCACGTCAACGAAGTACGCAAAGGTGTAGGCGCTCGACTCGGGGTCCTTCATCGTGCCCCGGCCGGCTTCTTCGCGCTCTGCCGCCAGAGCGATCGAAGTCGACGCGTGCGCTCCGGCGCGCTCCATGGCCCGCAGCTCGTCGGGTCCGACGGGAGCAGGCAGCTGCAGGAGGACGTTGCCCTGCTGGGATGCGCGGCTGGCGAGGCGAACGAGTTGAAGGCCCGCTGCGTCGGCAAAGCCCATCAGCGCCATGTCGTCGCAGAAATTGGGAAGGTCGTGACCCACGTCGCCCCGCTTCTCGATCAGTATGACCTCCTGGGTCGTGTCGGAGGCGCGAAGAAAAACGGCACCGGCAGAGGCCCCCGTTTCCGCCATGAACACGTCGAGCACGCGGCGCGCAGCCTCACGCCGGGTGGCGCACTCGCTCGAGGCTTCGAGGCCGTCGAGGAGGCGGGTGGCCAGGCGCGCGGAGACGACCTCGCGCTCGAGGCTCATTCGCAGCCGGCGTTCGGCGCGCCGGGTGCGCACCGCTGACAGAGCACTCAACAGCTCGTCGCCCGAGAGCGGTAGCATGAGCACGCCGTTGCCGCCCAGGGCGACCGCCTGCGTTCCGAGCTCCAAGTCTTCATGGCGCGCCAGCGCGTAAATGGCCACGTCCGGGGCCACGGCTCGTACGTGGTGCACCACGGCGAGGCCGGCGCTGTCGCCCATGGCGACGTCCACCAGCAGCAGATCGGGCGCTTCCGATGCGGCCCGGGCCAATCCCTCGGCGAGATCAGTGGCGATGCTGAGCTCGTCGTGCTGCGCGCCCAGGGTGCGCTCAATCAGGCGGACGGTTGTCGCGTCCCGCACGATCGCGATGACATGAAGGGTGTCGTGGTCTTCGATCACGGCACCTCGGTCTCCCCGCTGAACACCCATCGCGCGGGGCCGCACAAGTCGACAGCGAGAGTCTCCCTAGCGACAGTGATCTCGAGCGGGCCACCGGGCAGGCGCACCGTAAGCGGCTCGTCCGAAGGGCAGTGTCCGGCAGTGACGGCTGCGACGGCTGTGGCGGCTGCTCCGGTACCGCACGCGAGGGTGCGGCCGACTCCTCGCTCCCAAACCACCAAATCCAGCTCTCGGGGGCCGCGCTGGGTGGCGAACTCCACGTTGGAGCCGCCCGGGATGTGAGCGGAAACCTCGGGTCCGACGACGTCGATCCGATCGAGCTCCACCGGATCACCAAACCAGATCGCATGGGGGTTGCCCATCGACACGCGCGCGAACTGCCATTCGCGGCCCGCCGAGGTCGCGGTGAGGCCCTCCTCCAAGCGACCTCGTCCCAGCCGTGTGAAGACTCGCCCTTGGCTGCCTTCCCGGTCGACGCGGCATGACAGAATTCCGGCGTCGGTCTGGACGGAGAACTCGCCCGAGCTCTCCTCACAGGTTCGCGCCACGTGCAGGACCACGCAGCGGAGCCCATTACCGCACATCTCGGGACGCGATCCGTCCGCGTTGTACACCGTCATGCGCGTGCGTGCTGCCGGAGCTGTTGGAGGGCTCACCAAAAGCACGCCGTCGGCACCGATCCCGAAATGGCGATCGCAAAGGGTCTGGGCTCGTTCGACCGAGTATGAGTCGGGATCGTCGTGGGAGAGGACGACGAAGTCGTTGCCGAGGGCTTCGTACTTGTCAAACCGAATGCGAGTCATCGGGGGCTTTCGGGGACTTTATAGCGACCGGACCTCTCCATGCTCGCACAAAAAGTGGGTGTGCGTCGTCGCTCCACGATCGAGGTAGTCGTTCCGGGCAGCGAGGTAGTCGTTCGGGGCAGTCGTTCGAGGTCAGTCTAGATCGAGCGCTGCCCGGGCCTCGGCTTCGTCGAGGCCTTCGACGGCAACGACCTTGTCGCGACCGGACTGTCCGCTGACGAGCCGAACTCGGCTCTTCGCGACGCCGAGGCTTTGAGCGAGGGTCTTGACCAGCTCCAGATTGGCGGCTCCGTCCACTGGGGGCGCAGCGATCGCGACGTGCAGGGCACCTTCCCGGACTCCGACGATGCGACTCTTCGACGCGCGCGGCTTGACACGAACCTGGATGCGGAGTTCGGCCGCGCGAAGGGAGAACGGCGAGGCGGGGGGAACGGAGCCTGGGGAGGGCGACATAGGCGAAACGAAAGGAGCGCGGGTGCTCCGAGCCGGGGAGGGGGGCGGTTGTGGGCCCGGACGGAGCCGGTCGACAGGAACCGTTGCCCCGTGTACCACCCGAGCGATGAAGCGGCCGCTCTTGATTTCTGGCTTCATGGGTACGGGCAAATCGACCGTGTCCCGGCTCGTGGCGACCCGCAGCGGGAGGCCCCTGGTCGATTTGGACCAGACCATCGAAGCGCAGACGAAGAAATCGGTCGCTCGCATCTTCTCAGAGGACGGCGAACCCGCATTTCGCGCGCACGAGCGCCGTGTGCTGGAAGCGCTCTTGTCCGACTACCGTGAGCGTTTCGAGGCGGCGCCGGTCGTCAGCTTGGGCGGAGGAACGCTGCTCGACCGCGATTTGCGGCTTCGCGCGCTCGAAAACGCGGTCGTCATCACTCTCGAGGCTTCTCCAGAGGAAATCGGTCGTCGGGTGCGCGAGGACACCGAGCGCCCCCTGCTGGGAGCACGCGTCAGCCTCGAGTCGATCCGTTCCCTCCTCGAGCAGAGGCAAGGGGCCTATGCAGAGGCGCATGCTCGCCTCGATGCCGAACACGCGAGCCCTGAAGAGCTCGTCGAGCAAGTGATCGAGAACTGGAGCCGTGATGCCGTCGCCGTGCCGGCGGGGCGCGCCTCGTACGTCGTGGAGATCGGCGAGGGGCTGGCAGCGGAGCGGCTCCCTCGAGTCGTCGGTTCCGCATCGGCGACACTTCTCGTCACCGACACGACCGTGGGTTCGCTGCACGGAGCGCCGATTCGCGAAGCTCTCGAAGGTCTCGGGGTTCCCACGAGCAGCGTCGAGCTCACTCCGGGCGAGGAGCACAAGAACCTGCCTGGCCTCACTCGAATTCTCGAAGCGGCCTTCGAGGGCAGCATCGATCGTCGCAGCGTCCTGGTCGGCCTGGGCGGGGGAGTGGTCACGGACATGACCGGGTTCGCAGCCGCCAGTTGGATGCGGGGCGTGCGGTGGGTCGGACTGCCGACGACTCTGCTTTCGATGGT
This sequence comes from Polyangiaceae bacterium, assembly GCA_050289625.1. Lineage (GTDB taxonomy): Bacteria > Myxococcota_A > Polyangia > Polyangiales > Polyangiaceae > NIC37A-2. The sequence goes on from JBNKGC010000247.1 coordinate 5,426, forward strand.
CGACGCTTCGGTCGGCGGCAAGACGGCAGTCGACTTCCGGTCGGCGAAGAACTCCGTGGGTGCGTTCTGGCAGCCGTCCAGTGTGCTCTGCGACGTCACCACGCTCCGCACGGAGAGTGACCGAGCTTACCGCGGCGCCCTCTCTGAGGTGGTCAAGACCGGGCTGATCGGTGATGAAACTTTGTTTTCTTTGCTCGAGGAGCGCAGCGAAGCGGTGCTCGAGCGAGATCCGGAGATCGTGTCGGAAGTCGTCGAGCGCTGCGTGCGGGTGAAGGCCGCAGTGGTGGCTCGGGACGAGCGCGAGGGCGGCCTTCGCGCCGTTCTCAACCTGGGGCATACGATCGGGCACGCGCTGGAATCCCGCGGCGGCTACACCGAGCTCACGCACGGGGAGGCCGTGAGTCTTGGCTTGGTGGCGGCGCTTCGCTTGGGCGAGCGGCTCGGGGAGACGCCGACCGAGCTCACGAAGCGCACATTGTCCTTGCTCGAGGTCCTCGGGTTGCCGCGTCGCTTGGAGCGGCCGGCCCTCGAGGAGGCGTCGGCCCTCCTCGGTCACGACAAGAAGCGAGCGGGCAGCCAGATCCGCTTCGTGGTGGCGCGTGGCGTAGGAGACGTCGTCACGCGGAACGTGTCCCTCGACGATCTCGTTCGCTGGACGCCCCAGCTCGCCGATTGACCGGCGTGTTCGTGCTTAAAAAGCGGGGGTGAGGGCCTTCGGCTGCAACTCGATTCCGTTGGGCGCTCGAGCGTCCCGTTTGCGGATGTCGGTGCCGTCGAGGCCGGGGCTAGAGCACCGATCAGTTTGCCTTCCGGACGCTGGCAAAAACCGCCCCCACCTCTTGTCGGGCGGGCGGTTTTCGTCTGCTCGGCTTCGGCGCGCTGCACGAATCGGCGCTCTGGTTGCTTGTTTGGTCGCGACAAACGGTAAACCGTTTGTCGCTCTAGCATCGTGCCAAGCCGGCGAAGGGTGAGGGTTCCTGTTCAGTAAGTCGAGGTCAGCGCTTCTCCTACTTCGCTAAGTAGGGGCCCCCAGCTCCGCGCTCCCCCCCGCGTCGATTCCCTTGGAGCGAGGGCTGAAGGGTCTGCCCGTGTCGCGCAAGTCCGCAAATGCCGTTCTGGTTTTCCAGGCTCAGTGTGGGCTCGGGCTTTCTGGGGAGCCTGGGGCCCGCGCAAGTTCGTGCGGGTAGGGCGATGTGCCCGACGGAAGTGAGCTGCTGGAAATTGGCGCGCCCGAGGGGCGCCCGATACTATTTCATCCCGCAGTCATCGTCGCTCCGACCGAGGTCCAACCATGCGTCCTTTTCCTTTCCGCGCGCAGTCCACGCTGCTCGGCTTCACGGCTCTCGCCCTGAGTCTCTGGGGCTGTGAGGACAACAACAGCTCCGTATACATCGTCGATGCGCTCGCGCCCGACTCGGAATGCGTCTTCACGTTCGACGCAGGCTCGCTTCGTCTTTCGCGCGGACTCATGGACAAGGCAGCGACTGATCGCTACGTCGCTGGCATTCTCGTCGGCAACCAGCTCGTTCCGCAGGGCGACGACGAGCTTCTGAAGACCGAAACGAACCGCATTTCCCTGCGCGGAGCCGAGGTGCGCCTGCGGACCGCAGCGGGAGGCGACATCGTGAGCTACACCACGAACGCCGCGGGTACGATCGATCCGAACTCGGGCGCCGACCCTGGCTTCGGAGGCACGACCGTGGTGCTCATCCCGCCCGGGCTCGATCTGCCTCCGGGGGAATACGTTTCTGCGGTCAAGGTCTTCGGTGAGACGCTCGGCAACCAGGAAGTCGAGAGCAACGAGTTCTTTTATCCCATCGAGGTGTGCGACGGCTGCCTGGTGGCCTTCCCCGAAGGGGTCATCGATCCGAGTACCGGACAGTGCTCGGCAGCGAGTGGTGAAGACATCGAACTCGGAATTTGTCTGCCTGGTCAGGATGGCCTCACCGACTGCCGGCTCTGTCTGCCGAACCCCGCCTGTCAAACGCCCTAAGCTAGCTTTCCGCGCGCATGGGCTCCGGGCGTGGCGCAGCGTTTGCCGCACCGCCTTGTCCGGCCCGGGCCGTTCCCCGGACGTCTTCGACGGATTCACCTCCGTGGGCTCTCCGCGCTGCCAGTGCGGCCGAGGTTGCCCGCTCGGTCGATGACGAAGACCTTCACGTCCACCCGGACTTCGACGCGGTCACTCGCGACAGCGACTTGGCGCTGATTCGGGTGTCGGAGCCGTTCCCGCTCGGTGGCTCGATTCACGCCATTTCTGTCGCGACGACGGAAGCTGCTTCGACGGAGGTGAGTTTTGCGGGCTGGGGAGGCCGAGGAGTGACGAGGCCGCCGCAGCACCGCGGGTGAGCGAGTCGCCTTGCGAGCCGCCGGAGCGCAGCGGGACAGTGGGGTGAGGCAAGGCATACCCCTGGAGGTCTGCATCGAAAGGACGAACCCGAGGCACGCGAGGCCGAAGGCCGAGGAGTGACGAGGCCGCGAGCACCGCCGCCGACCAAGTGGGAGGCGCCGGAG
>JBNKGC010000248.1:0-7926 GCA_050289625.1 Polyangiaceae bacterium
AGCGAGTGAACGTCAGATCGACTTCGGCAGAGCCGCAGCGCAGACGCTCGAGTCGAATGCTCCCCACCGTATCGGGCAGGGTGGGGCTCCTGAGCTCGACGACCCCACGCCGGGCATCCACCTCGATACCCAGGGCTGCCTGGAGCGCCAAAAACGCCGACCCGGCTGCCCACGCCTGCGGCGCACACGCCACCGGGTAGAGCGTCGGACTCGAGCCACTCACCATCTCGAGACCGCAGAACACCTCCGGCAATCGAAACAAGTCGAGCTTCGACGCCGCCTGAAATAGCCCCGTCGTCAGCCGCAAAGCTTGGCTCTGACACCCATACCGGGACAGGCCGGCTGCTATCAGCGCAGTGTCGTGGGGCCAGATCGAACCGTTGTGATAGGCGAGCGGATTGTACCGCGCTTCGCCCTTCGCGATCGTCCGAATCCCCCACCCGGCAAAGCTCGCCGGCGCGAGCAGGGTCTTGGCGAGAGCCGCGGCCCGATTCGGAGCGACGATACCGGTCCACAAACACTGCCCGGCGTTGGACGACCGCACCTTGCACGGACGTCCACGCCCGTCGAGGGCCAGGGCGTAGGTTTGAATGTCGTCGCACCAAAAGTCTCGGTCGAATCGCTGGCACAGTTCGCGAGCCCTGTGCCGGTAATCCTCCGCGCGCTTTTCCTGGCCCACCTCGTGCGCAAGCACGGCTGCGGAGCGAAACGCCGCGTACACGTAGCCTTGGACTTCCGCCAAGGCGATGGGCGCTTCTGCGTCACTCCCATCGGCGTGAAAAACGCTGTCCCCCGAGTCCTTCCAACCCTGGTGAACCAAGCCGTCCTTCGACTGACGAGCGTACGCGAGATAGCCACCGTGCATCGCCTCGTCGATCCACCCGAGGGCTCGTTCGACCGACGGCCACAGGCGCTCGAGAAAGGGTCGATCGGCCGTGCGCCGAAAATACTCCCCGAACAGGTGCACAAAGAGCGGAGTCGAATCGATGCTGCCGTAGTACCTCCCGAAGGGAACTTCTCGCAGATCGGCCATCTCGCCGTAGCGACGCTCATGAAGGATCTTGCCCGGAAGCGCGTCCCGCTCCGGATCTGCTTCATTCGCTTGGTGCGCGGCCAGGTACTCGAGCACGCCTCGAGCGAGCGCTGGCTCCAGCCACAGGCATTGAAACGCGGTGATCAACCCGTCGCGTCCGAACGGCGCGCTGAACCAGGGGATGCCCGCGTAGGGGTAGGGGCCGTACTTGGTGTGAGTCGTGAGCAGGTACAGATCGGCGAACGAGCGCTCGAGCCACACGTTGAACAGGTCGTTCGACGAGGTGACAACCGCCCCTTCCTTCCGAGTTTCCCTACGCCGCCCCCGCACGACATCGGAAGCCTGAGCGAAGTCGCGCGGTCCTTCGCCCCGTGCCGATACCTCGGGCGAGTCGCACTCCACGAACACCTCGAGAGCAGTGGTTTCACCCGGCGCAAGGCAAACGCGATAGGTAGCGCAGTTGTCCCGCAGGGCCATGGGAGCGGGATCGAAATGGACCCGGGTCCCCCGCTCCTTTCGGTCGAGTCCCGTGTAGCGAAAGGCCACGCCTGCGCCCCGAATCTCGGGTTCGTGTCGAGTGCCGCGTTTCCTACGACGCGTCCCCCGCACCTCGAAGATATCAGCGTAGTCGCAGTCGAAGAGGATCTGCAGGTCGACTTCGACCCGTGCTCTCGAGTGGTTACGCACCGCCACCTTCTCGTGAAGGACGTTCTCACAGAGCACCTTGACGCGACGAATTAGCAGCGCATCCGCAGCCAGATCGTCCCGCGGGCGACCGCTCGTGTCGGGGTTGGTCATGTCCACGACGAAGGCGCAATCGTTGGTGCGCATCGTGGAGCTAAGCAGGAGCGGCGGCTCACCCCCCACCAGGAGAGCGAGGCGACTCAGATGCCGCGTCCCGGCAAGAAAGAGCCCTTGAGCACTTTCCCCCACCGATTGAATGTCTCCGAACCGGTCGCAAATCGCGAACAGTTCGTCGTCCTTCATCACCCGCGATCGATCGAGAGCGGCGCTCGACGTCGCCCGAATGCGGAACGCATCCTCGATGCGCATGATGCCCCCTAGTCGCCCCGTTCACTCACGCGGTGTTTCGCACGGCCCGCGAATCGGGCATGACGCGCACCGAATCGTCCGCAGACTGAGAAGGAGGCATGATGAGTTCCTGATACGCGCGAACGTAGTCGCGCGCCATGCGTTCCGACGTGAAGCACTCGTCGAAGTAGGCCCGGCACATGGACCGGTCGATCGACCCGATCACCTTGGCCGCCTCGATACCCTCCTCCATAGTTTCGAAGACCGCGCCTGACACACCGTCCTTCATCACTTCCGCGACGGAACCGCGCCGACGCGCGATGACGGGAGTGCCACACGCCATGGCCTCGATCATGACGAGCCCAAAAGGCTCAGGCCAATCAATGGGGAACAATAGTGCCTTGGCGCGCCCGATCAGGTCCTGCTTGCCGGCATCGTCGACCTCCCCAATGAACTCGACGAGGGGATGGTCCAGCAGGTGCTCGATCTCTTCGGCGAAGTATTCCTGGTCGGCCTTGTCCACCTTGGCTGCGATCTTCAGCGGCACGCCGACCGCCTTCGCGATTTCGATCGCGTGATCGGGTCGCTTTTCGGGGCTGATGCGACCCAAAAACACGAAGTAGCCCCCATCTCCTGGTCCCTGACGGTACAAGTCGCGGGGAAGGCCGTGATAGACGGTTCTCGCGAACTCCACGCCAGGCAAAGGCGTGCGCTGGTGATTCGAGATGGACACCAGGTTGGCGTCTGGAAACTCTCGATAAAACCCAGGAAGATCGGGCAGGTCGAGCCTGCCATGCAGGGTGGTGAGGCTCGGCACCGGCAACCGCCGCATGACGGGCATCTGGATGACGTCCGTGTGGAAATGGACGACGTCGAAGGAATTGCTGCACGCCATCACTCGTTCGAGAAGCACCATGTGATGGGGAACCCAGTCCCTCACCATGGGATCGAGCCGGAGTGGCTGCTCACGGACCTTGATCAACCGGGCGTCGGTGCTGGACCCTCCGACGGAGAACAGGGTGACATCGTGTCCCTGCCTGACCAGCTCGTCGGTCAGGTACGAAACGATGCGCTCCGTCCCTCCGTAGCCCGTCGGTGGCACGCTCTCGAAGAGCGGGGCAACCTGAGCAATCCTCAAACTTTCCGACATTCCGTGCTGCCTTCCCGAGGAACGGTCCGGACCTCGTCGGCGTGTGTCACACACCGGAACCGATTCCTCATCCGTCCCAGATCCACGGCCGCGTGGGCACTTTCATTCAGCCTCCACATCGCGGCCGAGACACTTGAAACTCGCGCACTCCTGTCAGCACGCCTGATCTGACCCGGTCCGCTGGGTGAACGAAACCCCGGGTCACGGCGGTCCCCAATGCCCCGGCCTGGAGCTCCGGAAGCCGCTCGCTGGTCAGGGAAATGGGCGCAGGGTTTCAGCCTGACGACATCTGCGGTACCCGCGGGTTCACGGAAGGACCTCGCCATGACGAAAAGGAATCTGCTCGGACTGCTGCTCGCCGTCGTTTGTCTCGTCGCGGTCGACGCACACGCGGCCGGCTGGGAAAAGATCGACGACGAAGCAGGTATCGTCACTTACAAGAAGGATGTCCCTGGCTCTTCCTTCTTGGCGTTCAAGGGCATCGCGACCATCGACGCTCCGATCGAGAAAATCCTCTTCGTGCTGGCCGACAACGCCCACCGCACCGAATGGCTGGATCGCCTGAAGACGAGCCGAGTCCTCGAGCAGAAAAGCCCCTACGAATACGTCGTCTACCAGCACTACGGCGCCCCTCCGCTGGTCAGCGATCGCGACTACGTCATTTTTGGGCGGGCAACGCAGAACGCGAAGGGGCAGGTCGTGCTCAGGATGTGGTCCGTGGAGCACGCGAAGGCTCCCGAAACCGTCGGCGTGCGAGGAAAGCTCCACAGGAGCTCTTACGTGCTCACGCCGCGCGGCAAAAAAACAGAAGTCATCGTCGAGATTCACACGGACCCGATGGGCATGCTGCCCGGATTCGTCGTCAACTTGATCCAGAAGAGCTGGGCGCGGAACACGCTCACGGCCCTCGCGAATCAAGTCAAGAAACCCCACGTGAAGGCCATTGCCTTGCCTCCGAAGGGTTGACGGCATCCCCTCAACCCAGCGTGCCGCACATCGGATCACCGGGCAGACACTTGGCGGGAGGTGGATCCCCCGAGCCGCCTGGCTCGCGAGACTGCGAGGCGGGCGCCGGGCGCTTTGGAGGAGCGTCGGGCTCGCTTGCCGTGACTTCGCCCTCTGCGGGCGACTCGGTGGCCCCCTGGCCCGCGCGCGATTGCCGGATGGCAGCACGCATCGCAGCAGCTAGGGTCTCTGGAGACGGATCGGTCGCCGCACTGCCGCTTCGAGTCGCGGTCGCGGGTTCGTGACGTGGAGCGGGGGGGCTCGAAACCACCGGCGGCGGGGGATTCGGCTGCAGGCGGGCCGGTGCGGGCTCAGACGCTGGAAGCACGGCGGGGGTCGGCATGGGCTCCGGAGGCGCTGCACCGACAGGAGTCGCTGTTGCCAGAGGCTGCGCCGCTCCCGGCATCAGCGCCGTGGGGATCATCTCCGCTTTCGCGATGGGAGCCTCGCCTTCCGCGGTCGCGCCGTTTTCGTCTCGAGTCGCGCAGAGCTTCGTGGCTTTCGCCAGACGGCGCTTCGCCTCGCTCCACTGCGTCTCGGCCCGAAGGGCCCTCTGCTCCGCCTCGAGCTTGCGCAGGGTCGCGCGATCGATGGCCTCCCGCTGCTGAGCGCGTGATTCGCCCGCAGATTCGAGCATCGTCGCGCGCATGTAACTTGCGCCGGCGAATGCGGACGACGCACCGACCACAATCAGATTGATTCGATCGAAAACCCGCTTCCAGTTCATGACCCTCAGGGGAACGGCTTTGGGGACGGAGGCGATCAGGCCGGCCTCTCAGTCCGGGACCATCTCGGCATGCTTCAGGTACCCTGGTAGCGTGGACAGCCGCAGCTGGGACGAGTTCATGCTCTGGGCCATGCCCCGTCTGGGCTTGCGTTGGCAGGGGTTTCGGCGGGTTCGCGGGCAAGTGCGCAAGCGCCTCGCGCGACGCGCGGCCGAACTGCATTTGGGAGGGGCGGACGACTACCGAGAGTGGCTCGAACACCACCCAGAGGAATGGGCCCTGGTGAACGAAGCCTCGCGGATCAGCGTTTCCCGCTTCGGCCGAGACTTCGACGTGTGGCAGCGTGTGTACCGCGAAGCGCTGCCACCACTTTTGCCCTCCGCCGGCACGGTCCGAATCTGGTCAGCTGGCTGCGCTGGTGGAGAGGAGCCCTACACGTGGGCGCTGATCTGGAAATACGAGTTCGCGGAGCGCTTTCCCGACATCACGCCACGGATCGAAGCGACCGACGCCGCACTCCATCAGCTCGCGCGAGCGCGGAACGCGCGCTACGCGCGAGCGACCCTGCGCGAGCTCCCAGCGACCTGGGTCGATCAGAGCTTTCGGCGAGTGGGCCCACGCAGTCTCGAGCTGGACCCTTCACTACGCGTGGACGTTCACTTCCGAAAACACGATCTTCAGTCCGAGCAGCCACCCGCCGGCGCATTTCACCTGATCAGCTGCCGGAACGTCGTCTTCACCTACTTCGATCTACCCTCCCAGCGGGCAGCCGCGAACAAGTTCGCGAGCGCTCTGACTCCGGGCGGGCTCCTCTGGCTCGGGCGTGGAGAAACACTCCCGCCCGGCACCCCCGACTTCGAGGCTGTGGATGGTTTCGATCCGGCGGAGATCCCCCTCTACCGTCGCTGCCCATAGCAACAAGCATCCGGCGACCACCGAAAGTCCGCGTGGGACTTTTTTCCACCCCCTGCACAGCGCAACCCCGCAGCACAGTGGCGCTTTCATTTTGCGCGTGTGGGCAGGGACAGGGGGACGGAATCCGCTGAAACTACCTTGAGCCACTTTGCGGACTTGAACCGCAGACCTCCGGTTTACGAAACCGATGCTCTACCAACTGAGCTAAAGTGGCTTGGTTCCCCGGCCCCCCGGGGGGGTGAGCAAGGGGCCGGGAAGTTACCAGCATTTTCGACCGTTTCAAGCCCGTCCCCACCGCTCTCCCGAAGCGCCCGGCAGTCGCGCCCGGAACAGCCTTTTCACGGCTCCGATTTTCCCCCAAGGTCCCCCGGTGATGAGCGTTTCAGGCTTTCGATTTGCGGCCGCTGCCGCCGGAATCAAAAAATCGGGCGCCCTGGATTTGGGGCTTCTCGTCGCGGACGACGCCTACCCCACCGCCGCTGTGTTCACGCGCAACCTGGTGCGTGCCGCGCCCGTGGAGGTGGCCGAACGGCGTGTCGCGGCCGGGCTCGGTCGCGCGATTCTCGTGAACTCCGGGAACGCGAATGCTTGCACCGGTCGGCCCGGGCTCGAGGCCACCCAAGAGACGACCACCGCCGTGGCCACCGCCCTCGGTGTCGATCCCGATCTCGTTCTTCCCGCGTCGACCGGTGTCATCGGTCAGGTGCTCCCCTCCGAAAAGATCATCACGGCCCTACCGCGACTCCTCGAGGCTCTAGGCCCCGACGAACGCGGCTTCGCCGAAGCGATCTTGACCACCGATCGCTGGGCAAAAGTGTCGAGGACCGAGGTGGGCGCGGCTCACGTGCTCGGGATCTGCAAGGGCGCGGGGATGATCCACCCCGACCTCGGCCCCGCGCCACCGCATGCCACGATGCTCGGTTTCCTCGTGACCGACGCGAAGGTGGACCAACCTGGCCTCCAGAAAGCCCTCGAGCGCGCGGTCGAACTCACCTTCAACGCATGTAGCGTCGACGGCGACACCAGCACCAACGACACCGTCATCCTCATGGCTTCCGGCCGCTCGGGTGTCGCTCTCGACGAGACCGAGCTGCTCGAAGCGTTGATCGACGTGTGTCGCCCCTTGGCGCGGGAAATGGTGCGGGACGGCGAAGGAGCGGAGCACGCGGTGGATATCACGGTGCGCGGTCTGAAAACGGAGGCCGACGCGCGCGCCGTTGCCGAGACCGTGGCGACGTCACCCTTGGTCAAGACGGCTTTCTTCGGAAAGGATCCAAACTGGGGACGGCTGCTGGCGGCGGCGGGGCGCGCGGGAATCCCGTTCGATCCCCAGGTAGCCGAGATCTCCATCGGAGGCTTCACGGTCTGTCGAGCTGGCTTGCCCGTCGGTGGACAATCGGAGGTCCAAGCCGCGCAGGTGATGAAGGGGAGCGACTACACCGTGGTCCTCAGCTTGGGCGACGGCCCCGCGGAGTTCACCTACGTCACTTCGGATCTCGGCCACGGCTACATCGACGTGAACGCCGGGTATCGGAGTTGAACGTGGCGAGTCGCGCGTCGGCCATCCTCGTTCTTGCGCTCGTCGCGGCATCCTGCGGACCGCAGCGCGGCACCATCGGGGCGGCTCTCGGGCAACGGCCGGACGGGAGAGTGTTCGTTCGTCAAGTCCCCGAGGGCCTCGGCGCCCACGAAGCGGGAGTCCGCGAAGGCGACGAAGTCCTTTTGATCGAGGGCGAGGACGTACGTCAGATGTCCTCCGACGAAATCCACGAGGCCCTCTCGGGTGCCGAAGGGCAACCCGTCAAGCTGACGGTAGTGCGGGGAGCCGAAGTCCTCCGGGTAACGGTCTACAGGACCCCCCCGACGACCCTGAGACCGTCCGCGAGCTCGGAGTAGCCCCCGTGAATCGCCCCCTAGATCCTTAGATCCTAGATCCCGGCGAAAAACTCGCCGGGATCTTCCCGCGAAGCGGTTTTGGGGCGCCTCGCGGCGCAGCGGCGAGGCGGGGTCTTTGTCAAAGACCCCAGAAAAATTGCTAGTTCGGCGACACTGGCCCCTACGCCGAG
>JBNKGC010000249.1:0-7878 GCA_050289625.1 Polyangiaceae bacterium
CTGTCGCCCGCCCGTATGCGGCTACGGCAGCAACAATCTCGTCACCTGACTCAAGACAGTTGCTCACCCCACGGTCCGCCGGGTCTCCGGCGGGTCGCGAGGGGGCTCGCTCCCCGGCGGGGACGCGGCGCGTCGGCCTTTGGCCTCGTGTACCTCGGGTTTTTCGCCCTCCGCAGCCCCACGTATCGCCGGCTATCGGTTATTTCAAGAAATCTCCGACGCTGGCCACACCGTCCGGATCCCCGACGCTCAGCGTCGAAATCGTCTTGTCGATTCGCTTGAGCAGTCCGGCCAGGACTTTGCCCGGGCCTACCTCGATGGCCTTCTGGACGCCGAGGTCAGTCATCCGCTTCACGGAGCGGTCCCAGAGCACCGGGGAGTCGACCTGGCGCACCAAGAGCTCCGCGATGCGGCCCGCATCGTCGTTCGGCTCTGCCTCGACGTTCGAAACGACTGGGAAGCCAGGGGGCCGCATCGCCACGTCGGAGAGGGCTTCGCGGACTTTGTCGGCCGCTGGGCCCATGAGGCGACAATGAAACGGGGCGCTGACCTTGAGGACGGTGGCCCGCAGTCGACGCTCCTTGGCCAGCGCCGTGGCCCGCTCGATGCCGGCGCTGCTGCCCGCGATCACGATCTGTCCGGGCGCATTGAAGTTGGCTGGCTGCACGACCTCGCCACCCTCGGCGGCGTCTCGGCACAACGCCTCCACGTCCTCGACTTCGCCACCGAGAATCGCGGCCATTCCGCCTTCTCCGGCAGGTACTGCTTCCTGCATGGCCGCCCCGCGGATGTGTACCACGCGAACGGCATCTTCGAGCTTCAGGGCTCCGGCGGCGACGAGCGCGCTGTATTCACCCAACGAGTGGCCGGCGGCGCAAACCGGCGCGGGCAGTTCTCCATAGGCTTCGAAGATGGCGCGGTAGGCGGCTACGCTGGTCGTGACGATGGCGGGTTGGGTGTTCTTCGTGAGAGTGAGCTCCTCGGTCGGCCCCTCGAAGCACAGCTTGGAAATCGACCAACCCAGGGCCTCGTCGGCCTCCTCGAAAGTCTCGCGCGCGCTCTGACTCGCATCGAAGAGCGCCTTGCCCATGCCCACGACCTGGGCGCCTTGTCCTGGAAACAACCACGCGTAGCTCATCATGTCCTCGTTCGGACGTCGTCGCGCCCGGCCCCCCTCGGGGTCCCTCGAACGCGCCCAGAGGAGGGCGCGGAAATACAGAGAGGCGCGCTGCACTCGTTCATGCGTCGAGTGGGCGCGCCTTCGTTCGCTGTGCGTCCGGGTTTCCAGACGCCTCGGGCCGCCGTGCGGCCTTCTGGAGTCAGCTTTCGCTGGATTTGTCGCCGCCCACGACCTCGCGACCCTTGTATTGCCCGCAGGACGGGCACACGCGGTGCGGGATCATCGGCGCCGAACAATTCGGGCAGGGAATCACGTTGGGACGGCTCACCTTGTCATGCTGAGCCCGGCGCATATCGCGCTTGCTGCTGGATTTGCGTCGCTTGGGTACGGCCACGGGGCTACTCCTTCTTTTCGAGGCGGGCTTTGAGCTCGGCGAGCGGCGAAAGCCTGGGATCCAGGGGCCGTTCAGCGCCGGGCTCTTCTCCCTCGCCCGACATTTCCGTCGATGAGGTTTCCGGCTGGGCCGCCTCGCTGCCGCTGGGGTGCGGAGAGCTAGCGTCAAAGGCTCCAGAGCGCAAGTCCTCTCGCACCGGGAACATCGGCAGCTCCAAAAGGATGAACTCTCGGACGAAATCGTCCAGCGCAACCTGCTCCCCCGAGTAGGTGTCGCGGGCAGCTTCTTCAGCCGACAGCTCGGGGTCGACGGACCACCCGCCCTTGCCGCCGGCGCGTTGTCGGCGGTGCCCCTTGTGGCTGGCGTGCCGTTCGCTTTGGTAGTCGGGCTCTTTCGAGCCACCCGACTTGTGCCCGTGCTTGCCACCACGGACCTCTCCGGCACCCGAGCGCTTCCTCCGGGCCCCGCGGCTTCCTTCGGAGGAGTCGTGCTCGCTCGACACGGGGGCCTTGGGGCCGAGCAGTAGGAACACATCCGGCTCGATGTCGTAGTGCGCTGGATCGAGCGTCCGGGCACACGGCAGGGTGACCCGGACGGCGACCTTGCCGCGCACCAAGATCTCCCGGCCGTTCTTCACGACCTGAACGTCGAGTTCGCCGACCTCGTTGCCGGCACCCGCACGCGGCTCGGCCTCCGTGTCTTCGAGGGCGCGCGCGAGCCAGTCGCGGCTGATGGGAAAGCGCAGGTCGCGGGGGCCCTCCTCCAGGTCCGCGATCCGCACCACGAAAGCGGGAGCGGTCACGCGCGGAAACCTACTCCTCGGATCCCGGCCCGGCAACGCCTTCCGGGTTCGGTCGGCGCTCACCGCCGCGCGGGCGGAGGACGGTGTGCTTCACGAGCTGGTGGTCCCCGTCTTCAGTGCGTGGTGTCGCCTTCGACGAACGTGACCCGACCCAGGAACTCACTCCGCTTTCGCGGCCGAGCGGGAGATGGTCACCTTTTCGATCTTCGGTGGATCCACCGCGCGATCGCCGCGCGTTTCCACGCTCGAGAGTTTCTCGATCACGGACTCCGGCTCGCACTTTCCGAAGATGGTGTAGCCGCTGTCGAGGTGGGGCGCCTTGCCGTCCATGATGAAGAACTGCATGCCGTTCGTGTTTGGGCCGCGGTTCGCCATGCAGAGCTGACCGCGCTCGTCGTGATGCGCGTCTTCCCAGATTTCGTCAGGAATGACGTAGCCGGGTTCCCCCGCGCCGGTGCCTTTCGGATCGCCGCCTTGGATCATGAAACCCTTGATGACGCGATGGAACGTCGTGCCGTCGTATGCGGCCTTCTTCACCCATTTCCCGGAAGGGTCTTTGAAGGGACGAAGGCCGCGAGCGAGCCCAATGAAGTTGGCGACGGTGATGGGAGCCTTGTCTTCGTAGAGGGCGCAGTTCAGCTTGCCGAGTGACGTCTGAATCTCCGCGCTCAGCGGACCCTCGCCACTCAGACCCTTCGTGGCGTCCTCGAGACTGAACTTGCCCTTCACCGGATCGTCGGGGCTCACGGGTACCTGCGCCACCGGTTTGGCTTTCACCTTCCGGGTCGGCTTGGTGCGGGGAGCCGCCTTCGATGAGGTGCTTTTGGCCTGGGATTTCGCCTGCTGCTGGGCAGCGTCGCCCGCCGGTTCTTTCCGTCGGACCGGTTCGGGTTCGGGGGGCGCAGACTCGCAGGCGAGTGCGGCGAACAACAGGGTGAAAACGGCAGCGTGGTGTTTCACGGCGGTCTCGATGCCCCCGTTCGTGCGTCCTGTCAATTCCCCGCATTCTGTCTGGGGGGCGAGCCGCGAGGCGAGACGCTTGCAGCGAGGGCGTGTCGGAGCGCCACTTTGCGCCGGGCATAGTTCCACCGCGAAGCGGTTTTGGGGTGGGACCCTGCCGCGCAGCGGGAGGGCGGGGTCTTTGCTGCCGGGAGCTAGCCGGCGAAGGCGACTTTCTGTCCGGGCTCGATCTCGTGGGCGCGAGCGTAGCCGGCGTTCACTTCGAGCACGTGAGCGGCAGGGCAGGGCACGCTGCGACTCGTGAGGTTCATGGGAGGGACCTGTTCGACGATCCCCACGATGGTCCCGTCCCTCGACAGGAAAAGCATGTCGAGCGGCAGGCACGTGTTTTTCATCCAGAACGAGCGCCGCGCTTCACCCGCCCACGAAAAGAGCATTCCGGCGTTTTGGGGCAATTCGGTGCGGTACATGAGACCCCGGGAGCGCTCCGCACCGTTGCTCGCCACTTCGACGGTCACGCTGGGGGCTCCGGGGGCGTCGACGAACGTGACTTCGCTCCGCGGCAGGGTGGGGATGGGCCCTGGATCCGTCGGACAGTTCGACGCCGGTGATGCTTCGGGCGCGGGAACGCTCGGCCACGGAGCGACGCACTCGGGGGACGTCAGTCCGACCCAGGCACTGTTGCCCCCCGTTCCGGGTCGCGGCGAGCTGCTCGAGGAGGGTCCTTCGCCACCCCCCACCGGGCGAGCCGGTTCGGGGTTGCTCGTCGAAGGAACGTCGTCTGGCTCGGCGTGCGTGCGTTCGCAGCTTGCTCCGAGAAAGGAGACGCTTCCTGCGATGCAGGCGAGAAGGAAAGTTCCGCGCAGCGTGCCCTGCCCAGGGGTGCTCTTTTGGCTCATGACAGCGGCGTTTGCATAGCACGCTTCGGGTCGTGTCCGGGGTGAAGCGATGAGCTCGGGTCAGTCAACGCGGGTACGTCGCGAAAACTCGGACCTCGACGGCTTTTTCGACCGGCCCCACCGGCTCGCGCACGGTGGGATCGGCAGCGGGACAGGCCATGGGACAGGCCGTGGGCATGGGACACCGCCGCCGGAAAGGGGCGTGGTGGTTTGTGGGATGGGCATTCCGCGGAGAGTCACAACTCGAACGACCGCAGCCGCGCCAGTGGACCGACCCGTCGCATCGGCTATGCTGTGCCGAGCCATGCTTCGAGGCGCCCTCGTACTCCTTCCTTGCGTCATGCTCGTCGCCTGCGGAGGAAGCACCAAGTCTATTCCTCAGGACGATCTCGCCACCGGTGGGAGCGCGGGGAGCGTTGGCGTGGGCGGGACAGACGCCAGCGGCGGCATGGGCGCTACGGGCGGCACCTTCGTCACCGGCGGTACGGGCGGCCAACCCGACGAGCCCGATTACATGGAGACTCCCTGCCCCGACGAGCCACCCCCTCCGCTCGAGCCGGATTGCGATCCGCTGGATCCCTTCGCTGCCTGCGACGAAGGGGAGGGTTGCTACCCCTACGTCCTGCACCCCTTTGGAAAGGAATGCGGCTACCAGCAGTTCGGTGCCGCCTGCGCCCCGGCGGGGAGTGGAATCCAAGGAGACTTCTGTGGGCCCGCGGACGCATCCTGCGCTCCCGGATATCTTTGTGTGGTTGGCGCAGGTGCGGGGAGCCGTTGCACCAAGCTTTGCCCCCTCGAGGGACCACACGGGTGTCCTGCAGGTTTGATCTGCGGTGAGACCGACATCGACGGGTTCGGCGCATGCTTCTGAGGGTCGGGGTCAGGAAACTCGTGTCGCGCCGGTTCAGAAGTCCCTCGACGAAGCTCGCTCGGTTGCGGGCCACGGCCTCAGTGGTGCTGCTCTGCGCGCTCGCGACGTCCTGTGGTTCGCGTTCCAGCCTCCGTGCGGGTGACGACGAAGACGATGGCGGTGGGTTCGACGTGATCGAGTGCACGACGGATGCCGAGTGCGCGACTGACAACGCCTGTGAGCCGGCGGCCTGTGAGCTGGGGCATTGCGTTCCGCTCGATCCGGTCGTTTGCGAAGCCTCAGAGCCTTGTCAGGTGGCAGCTTGCGATCCTGAAACGGGGGCCTGCGTTTCCGAGCCCGTTACGCCGGATCTCGACGGCGACGGGCACCATGCTCCGCTCCCCGGTTTCCTCCCTGGTGAGCCCGGCTCCTGTGGGGACGATTGCGACGACACCCGACCAGCGGCACGTCCGGGCGGGCAAGAAGTCTGCGACGGGGTGGACAACGACTGCGACGGGGTGATCGACAACGGGCAGCGCTATTTGATGCCGCTCGTTCCGAGGCCTCTGCTACTCGCTTCGGAGGCGCTCGAAGGTTCGGGTGGAGCGGGGATCGCCTTCGGGGACGGGCTGTTCGCCACGAGCTACGGAGGACGAACCGATGCCTGGCGCAGCTACCTGCGCGGCGTCGGCCCGTTTGGCGAGCCTCGCTTCGACGAAACTCTCGTCTCGAGTGTGAACGTCATGTCCTTCGGAGCGGAGGTGGTCTGGACGGGCGAGGCCTTTGCTGCCGCGTGGGCCGATCCGCGTCTCGACGGGAACTACGAGATCTACTTCGCTCGCTTTTCGGCGAGCGGTGCAAAGCTGGGCCCCGACCTTCGGGTCACCGATGCGCCCGATTTCTCCCTGCACCCGGACATGATCCAGGATGCCGGCCGCCTCCTCGTCGTCTACGACGACCGGAGGGATCGCACGATGCAGGACGCCGCAAGCATTTTCGGGCGAGTCCTCGATCCGCGGGGCACGCTGACCGGGTCCGAAGAGCGGTTGACTCCACCGCGGCTGATTGCGGAGTACCCCTCCCTGGCGGCGGGAACCCGGCGCCTGGGGCTCGCCTTCACGATTCTTCAAGACCAACGCGTGGGTCTCGGGTTTCGCATCTTCGACAAGAACCTCGGAGACGGGGGCCCGGTGATTTCCTTGGCGGAAGCCGAGGTGATCGGGCCCCGTGTGACCGCGATCGGTGATCGTTTCGTGGTCACTTGGGGCACCTATGGTGCCGGTCCCGGACCCTCCGTGATGGCGGCGGTGCTGAGTGACCGAGGCGACTTACTCGTGCCGCCTCGTCCCATCACCACCGGTGCTCGCTTCGCTCGCTCGCACACCACGGTGGCTCTGGGTGATCGCTTCATCCTCCTGTGGGCCGACGACCGTGACGGCAACTACGAGCTTTACGCCAAGGCCCTCGACGCATCGCTCACCGAGCTCGAGGCGCGGACGCGGCTCACGTTCGACGACTCCGATACCTTGAGTCCTGAAGCTGCCCTTTCCGACAATGGTCGGCTGGGGGTGGTGTTCGACGATTGGCGAACCGGCGCACACCAAAGCTACTTCACTGCGCTCGGGTGCAATGCCCTCGAGTTGCCCTAGCAGGCAGGGCGCCCGCGAAAACGGCCCACCCTGACGCGAAATCGGGCCCCCCAGGTTTCGCGGCGAACCCTTCCACGAGACTGCTTCGCAAAGCGAGTCGGGTTCGAGGGCTCAATCGACGCCGCGGGGAAGGAAGGGGCCCGCGCGATGGACCTTGCCGGGAAGCGGACGCCCGACGACGCGCTCCGCCGTTTTCCCCGCTTCGATCAGCGCAGCCAGATCCACACCGGTTTCGATCCCCATCCCATCGAGCATGTAGACGAGATCTTCCGTCGCCAGATTCCCGGCCGCGCCAGGAGCGTACGGGCAGCCGCCCAGTCCTCCCACGGACGCGTCGAAATCCGCGAGCCCCATCGAGAGACCGACCAGAGCATTCGCCAGCGCCGTTCCCCGGGTGTCGTGGAGATGGAGGCTGAGTTGCTCGGGTCGAACTTCACCCAGAAAAAGCTCACAGATGCGCTGGGTCTGGGTGGGCGTCCCCACGCCGATCGTATCCCCCAGGGACACCTGGTAGCAGCCGAGCGAAAGCAGCTGCTGGGTGATCTTGAGCGCGCGCTTCGGATCGACCGTGCCTTCGTAGGGGCAGCCCCAGACTGTCGAGACGTAGCCCCTGACTCGCATGCCAGCCTGGAGGGCAGCGGGTAACAACTCCTCGAATACCTCGAGGGAGCGTTCGATGCTCTTGTTCGTGTTCTTCTGATTGTGGGTTTCGCTCGCGGACATGAACACGGCAATCTCGGACAGACCGGCATTGCGCGCCCGCTCGAACCCGGTCGAGTTGGGGACCAGAGCGCTCAAGCGCACCCCTTCGGGTGCCGAGAGGCTCTGCGCCAAGTCGGCGCCGTCGGCGAGCTGGGGCACCCAGCGCGGCGACACGAAGCTCGTGATCTCGATCCGCTCGAGACCGGTCCGAAAGAGGGCCTCGGCGAGGGTACGCTTGTCTTCCAGGGCCACGAGCTGGCGCTCGTTCTGCAGGCCATCTCGTAGAGACACCTCGTAGATCGAGACGCGCTTCGGTAGGTCGGCCCACATCGAGAAACTAGTGTAGCCCACCCTGCAATCGGCGGGAGGGCTCTCGGGACCGTTCCTGCTTGAATGGTCTCGCGGCCGCTAGAGCGCCGATCAGTTTGCCTTCCGGACGTCTGCAAAAACCGCCCCCACCTCTTGTCGAGGGGGCGGTTTTCGCCAGCTCGGCTTCGGCGCG
>JBNKGC010000250.1:0-7869 GCA_050289625.1 Polyangiaceae bacterium
GCTACATCGAGCAGTTTCCCCACGCGGGCGAGATCGTGCTGTTCGATCGCAGCTGGTACAACCGCGCTGGCGTCGAGCGAGTGCAGGGCTTTTGCACGAGCCGGGAATACGCCGACTTCACCAAGGCTGCACCCCAGTTCGAGCAGGATCTCGTCCAGTCCGGGATCCTCCTCCTCAAGTATTGGCTCACCGTGAGCGCGGCCGAGCAGAAACGCCGATTCAAGAAGCGCATCTCTGATCCCACGCGACAGTGGAAGTTGAGTCCCATGGACCTCGAAGCGCGGCGCCGCTGGTACGACTACTCGCGAGCACGCGATGCGATGCTCGACGCGACGGACACCATTTGGGCGCCCTGGCACCTCGTGCCCTCGGACGACAAGAAGCGCGCGCGGCTGAATTGCATCGCGCACCTTCTGTCCAAGGTGCCGTACGAGCCGGTTTCCCAGGAGGAAGTCGAGCTTCCGCCGCGCGAAAAACGTGACGCCTATGACGACGTCACCGCCCTGGCTGAACGCAATTTCGTTCCCCAGCTGTATTGACGCGTTGCGCAACGAACGCCTCGTGGCGCTTCGGCCTCCGAGTCGAGGCTGAGGCTCGGCTTTCGGGTCGGTTTCGGTCGTTGGCCTGGATCTTCTCGCGCCGGATTCATGGAAGCGGGTGGAATTTACCGGATTTTTTGAACCCGAGCGGTTTGCGCGGGCTAGTGCTAAGAGGCGCTCAGATTCACGCCTGAGGCCCCGCCGCTCCCGCTCCCCGAGAGCGCTCCCCTGGAGTCGAGCCCTGGCTCTGGCGTACCCAAAAAGGTGCGGACATACCAAACCCTCCCGTGCCTACAACGTGAGACAAGTGGGTCGAGGACTCACCCCGACAGAAGAAGGAAAAGAGAGATGATCAAGGTCGGAATCAACGGATTCGGTCGCATTGGCCGCATGGTTTTCCGCTCCTCCGTGGAGCGTGACGACATCGAGGTCGTGGCCATCAACGATCTGCTCGACGTCGACTACCTCGCGTACATGCTGAAGTTCGACTCCGTCCACGGTCGCTTCAAGGGCGACGTGTCGGTCAAGGACGGCAAGCTGGTCGTCAACGGCAAGGAGGTCCGCGTCAGTGCCGAGACCGATCCTTCCGCGCTCAAGTGGGGCGAGGTTGGAGTCGACGTCGTCGTCGAGTCGACGGGTATCTTCCTGACGAAGGAAGGCGCCGAAGGACACATCAAGGCGGGCGCCAAGAAGGTCGTCATGTCGGCTCCGAGCAAGGACGACACCCGCATGTTCGTGATGGGCGTCAACGACGACAGCTACGACGGGGAGGTGTTCGTTTCGAACGCTTCCTGCACCACGAACTGCTTGGCCCCGATCGCCAAGGTTCTGAACGACAAGTTCGGCATCAAGCGCGGTCTGATGACCACCGTGCACGCCGCCACGGCGACGCAGAAGACCGTGGACGGCCCGTCCAAGAAGGACTGGCGCGGCGGTCGCGGGATCCTCGAAAACATCATTCCGTCTTCCACAGGTGCCGCCAAGGCCGTGGGCAAGGTCATCCCCGAGCTCAACGGCAAGCTCACCGGCATGGCCTTCCGCGTTCCCACCTCGGACGTCTCGGTCGTCGACCTCACCGTCGAACTCGAGAAAGAAGCCACCTACGACGAGATCTGCCGCGCCATGAAGGACGCGTCGGAAGGCTCGATGAAGGGCGTTCTCGGCTACACCGAAGAAAAGGTCGTCGCCACCGACTTCCGCGGCGAGAGCTGCACCTCGGTGTTCGATGCCGGCGCAGGCATTCAGCTCGACGGCACCTTCGTCAAGGTCGTGTCCTGGTACGACAACGAGTGGGGTTACTCCTGCAAGGTGCTCGATCTGGTCAAGAAGATCGCTGGCTGAAGACACCCTCCGACCGAGTGCCCTTCACGGACTGCGTGGAGGCATGCGGATGAGAAAGAGCCCGGAGCTTCGTGCTTTGGGCTCTTTCTTTTTGTTCGTGTGCACCTCTGCCTTTTGTCTTCTACGATCAAACCCGAGGCACGCGAAAGCAAAGCCCAGAGGGCGTAGACTGAGGAGGAGGCTGTGATTTTCCAACAACTCTTCGACCCCAAGTCGTCGACCTACACCTACGTGATTGCCGCCGGAGTGGGCGGTGAAGCGATGATTGTCGATCCCGTCTTCGAGCAGGTCGACTCGTATCTGACTCTGCTCAGGCGCCTGCGCCTGAGACTAGTGAAGGCCATCGACACGCACGTGCATGCCGATCACATCACGGCGCTCGGAGCACTGCGAGACATCACCCACTGCATGACCGTCATGGGGAAGCGAAGTTCGGCGGATGCAGTGGCCATGCGCGTTCCCGAGGGAGACACCATTGCGGTCGACGGGGTATCCATGCGTGCCATGTACACTCCCGGGCACACGGACGACTCCTACTGCTTCGTCATGAATGACCGGGTCCTCACGGGGGATACGTTGCTCATCGGCGGCACCGGCCGGACCGACTTTCAAAACGGCGACTCGCGCGCGGCTTATCATTCGCTTTTCGACAAGGTCCTTTCGCTTCCCGGGGACACGCTGGTTTTTCCGGCGCACGACTACCACGGCAACAGCGTGTCGACGATCGGGTACGAGAAGGAGAAAAACCCGCGGCTTCAGGTGACGTCAGCCGGCGAATATGCCGAGCTCATGGCTGGGCTCGACCTGCCGAACCCGAAGATGATGGACGTCGCGGTGCCGGCCAACCGTCACATCGGGATTCAGCAGCGGAAGTACATCGAAGCTGGGCAGGCGCTCGAGGCTGGGGAAGTCGTTCGCCGCGCGAGGGAGCGGGACATGATGTTCGTCGATCTCCGGGAAGAGTCCGAACGGAGGCGCGACGGCGTGATCCCCGGCAGCGTGCCGATTTCTTACGATCACCTCGTGGGCGCTCTCGAGAGCGATGGACAGCTCTCTGACCGCCTGAGGAAGGAGCCCGACGACGTCATCTTCTACTGCGCGTTTGGCGAACGTTCGGCGACGGCGCTCGAACTGGCTCGAGAGCATGGTTTCTCCGGCGCGCACCACATGCTCGGCGGTTTGGGCGCTTGGAGTCGTGCGGGCGGTCCGGTTTCGTTCGAACCGAGCGCCGGCGCGGATTGATGCCGGACGGCGTTTGGTGGCGCGAGGGCGACGAGGGGCCGCGGCCGCAGCCGCGACCCCCGTCAGTTCGGAAGATAGGACCCCGACCAGTTAGAGTCCGAGCTTGTGAAACAAGACAAGCGAAGCCATTTCCCATCTATGCCTGCTGCGGGAAAATCCTTCGGGGTGCTTCGCGAATTTCACTAGAGCTCGTGCACGAGCGCGCCTCGATCAGGCGCAAGCTTCAGTAGTGCCAAGGAAATTTGGAGAAATCGCGCGGTCGCTTTTCGACGAAAGCTTCGCGTCCTTCCTGGGCTTCTTCGGTGCCGTAGGCGAGACGCGTGGCTTCACCGGCGAAGAGTTGCTGTCCGACGAGACCTTCGTCCGGCAGGTTGAATCCATACTTCAGCATGCGCATGGCGGTCGGGCTCTTGCTGTTGATCTCGGCTCCCCATTCGAGCGCTACCTTCTCCAGGTCGGCATGAGGCACGACCGCGTTCGCCATGCCCATGTCGAAGGCCTCCTGCGCCGAATAGTTGAATCCTAGGAAGAAAATTTCACGAGCTCTCTTCTGGCCGACTTGTCGGGCGAGTAGTGCGGAGCCGTAACCACTGTCGAAAGAGGCGACGTCCGGATCGGTCTGTTTGAAGATCGCATGCTCTTTGCTCGCGAGCGTCAGGTCGCAAACGACGTGGAGGCTGTGTCCTCCGCCGACCGCCCACCCGGGAACGACGGCGATCACCACCTTGGGCATGAAGCGAATCAGTCGCTGCACCTCGAGAATGTGCAGGCGACCGAGCCGCGCCGGGTCGACGCCCTCCGCCCCTTCGTACTTGTATCCGTCCTTGCCGCGAATGCGTTGATCGCCTCCCGAGCAGAAAGCCCAACCGCCGTCCTTGGCGGAGGGGCCGTTGCCCGTGAGGAGTACGCATCCCACGTCACTCGAGGTGCGAGCATGCTCGAGCGCGGTGTAGAGCTCGTCGACCGTACGAGGTCGAAACGCGTTGCGAACCTCCGGGCGATCGATGGCGATGCGCACGGTGCCCTGGTTCTTGGCGCGGTGGTAGGTGACGTCTTGGAAGTCGAAGCCTTGGACTTCGGTCCATGCGGTGGGGTCGAAAATCTCGGAAACCATGGTCTATGCTCTCGGGTCGGCGCGCGCGATTGTACACGGGCGGTCGTCGCTGTCATGGAGTTGACGCCGGAGGGAGGCCTACCTCGCATCGACACTCAAACGTCTCACGATGAGTCGAATGCAGGCGTCAATGCGGGTCGTTCCCGCCATGGCGCTGCACCGTCCGGGCTGACTCAGGCGGTCGGGACCTCCCTTTTGTCGAGATGCCTCCCGCCTGTGGCGCTACCCTGGGATCATGCGTCGATTCCGTATCGTGGGCGCGCGAAGTCCTGCGGTCTTGTTGACGACGCTGACATCCGTGGTCTCCACGGGGTGCAGTGGCGTCGACGACGACCGACCAGACGTGATTCCTACCTGCCAAGGCGACGAGTGCGGGGTGTCGGTTGGCGAACCGGCATCCGGAGCCGTCGACCAGCCGGACGACACGGGGCCGCCCGATCCTGGGCCTCCCGACCCGAATGTGGGGGTTGGCATTCCCGACCCGGACAACGAGGTGGACGCCGGCGTCGGTGGCACCGGCGGGGGTGTTGATCAGGCCGTGGGCGTGGGCGGAACCGCCCCAGACGATTCTCGCAACGGAAATGCGTCTGGGATCACGACCGGCGGCACCGATTCGGCGGTCAACGGCGGGTTTTAGAGATCGGAACTCAACCGAGCACGGCTCGGTCGAGCCGAACGCTGACGGGGCAGTGGTCCGAACCGGTCACTTCCGGATGGATCGCGGCCCCGCGCAGATAGGGCATCGCCCCCGGTGATGCCAGAACGTAGTCGATGCGCCATCCGATGTTCTTCTCGCGCACGCCTCGTCGTTGGCTCCACCAGGTGTAGTGCCCACCCTCGTCGGTGTAGTGGCGGAAGGTGTCGACCCATCCGGCGCGGATCCAGTGGTCGAACTCGACGCGTTCCTCGGGTAGGAAGCCGCTGGTCTTCTGATTTTGCTTCGGGCGGGACAGGTCGATCTCGCGGTGAGCGGTATTCAGATCGCCCATGACGAGGATCGGTTCGCCGCTCCGCAGCGCGGGGGCGAGCCTCTTTCGCAATCGACGAGAGAAATCGATCTTGAAGGGGACGCGACTGTTGTCCCGTTCCTTGCCGTTACCGTTCGGAAAGTATCCGTTGACGACCCAGAGCTTCCCGAAACGTGCGAACTGAAGCCGACCTTCCGAGTCGATCGGGGGGTGTCCCAGTTCCGTCGTGAGTTCGGTGGGCCTTTGTCGTGAGAATAGGCCGACGCCGCTGTATCCCTTGCGCGAGGCTGCGACGAAATGGGTTCGATAGCCCGGGGGCTCACGAACCGCTTCGGGGAGCTGCTCGGGCAGAGCACGGACTTCCTGGACGCCGACGACGTCGGCCCGGCTTGCCGCGAGCCAGTCGGTGAAGCCCTTGCGGGCGACGGCCCGGAGGCCATTGACGTTCCAGGAGACAATCGCGAGGTGACGCGGCACAGCGGCTTCTATAGCGATCGAGAGGCGCCTGCGGGAGGCTCGCTCGATAGGTCGTCAATATCCTGCAGGAGAGCTCGAAGGAGCGCCTCGACGAGAACGCGGCCTTTGTCGGCGGTGGCTCGGGTCGGATCACCCCAAGCACCGGTCTCCGAGGGGACGCCGAAGAGCCGTGTCGGATCGCGGGTGAGCGGTCCGGGCCGGTCGGGGGCGAGCTCGGGGCGAGCGAGCTCGAGGTGCACGACGTCGGGTGAGAGCTCGAGCATCATCGAGGTTTCCCCTTCGTCAGCATGGCTACCGAAGGGTTGCTCCAAGATTCGAGTGCGCGCCTCCGAAAGCATCGCGTGGGGCTCGCTGAAGGCGAAGAGCAACCCGTCTCGACGCAGCTCGTTCTGTGCCTGACGCAGCGGACCCAGCGTGCTGATGCCGGTGTTGAGGACGTAGAAGCGACGGGCGCCGTGGCGCGCGAGAGACCGGCAGACGTCGACGACCAGTGCGCGCTGCGTGCTCGGCGAAATGCTGGTCGAGCCGGGATAGTCCACGAAGGCCGGGTAGAAGCCGTAGGTGAGGGTGGGCAGTACGAGGACGTCCCGCGCGGCACGGACCCGCTCGGCCAATCTTTCGGCGAGGATTTGGTCGTTGGCGAGGGGTAGGTGCAGACCGTGCTCCTTGGCACCGGCACCGAGCGGCCAGAGGATCACTCGGTCATTGGTCAGAAGCGGGGCGGCCTCCGCCCAGCTGAGCTCGCCAAGCCAATTACCCGCGGCGGGGGACATCGGGCTTCAAGAGTTCGCGGATGGTTCCGAGGGTACCGAGAGCCGTCGAGGCTTCGTAAGGAATGAACACCTTGTCACCCGGGGATTGCGTGAATTCGCCGAACTTCTGCAGGTAGTCGGTGGCGATGAGGAACTGGGCGGTCAGCTCTTTTGCTCCCAGGGCGCTCTCCACCTGTTCGATTGCCGTGCGCCTTGCTTCGGCAACTTGACGGATCGCTTCGGCCTCGCCCTGGGCGCGCCGGATCGCAGCCTCGCGCTGCCCGTCGGCCAGATTGATCTGCTCCTGCTTGGTGCCCTCGGACCGGGCAATGCGAGCCTGCTTGTCGCCTTCGGCTTGGAGAACCTTGGCGCGCCTCTCTCGTTCCGCCTGCATCTGTTTTTCCATGGCCTGCTGGATGTCGCGAGGCGGCGTGATGTTGCGAAGTTCCACCCGGTTGACCTTCGTCCCCCACTTGTCGGTGGCCTCGTCGAGGATTTGCTTCAGCTTCGCATTGATGATGTCACGAGACGCCAGGGTCGCGTCGAGATCCATCTCGCCGATCACATTGCGGAGGGAGGTCTGCGCCAGCTGTCCGACAGCCAACGGCAGATTGGCGATTTCGTAGGTAGCCTTCACCGGATCGATGATTTGGATGTAGAGCAGCGCGTCGATGTGAATCGACACGTTATCGCGGGTGATGACCGCTTGTTCGGGGACGTCGAGCACCGTCTCTCGCAGGTCGATGCGACGGGTCGGCGTGATCGCTCCGTGCGTCACCCAAACGACGTCCCGCGGGCGATCGAGGAAAGGCACGACGACGTTGAAGCCGCTTTGCAGCGTGCGTTCGTAGCGGCCGAGCCTCTCGACGACCATGCACTCGCTCTGCTGAACCACCCGAAAGCCCGTGAAGATCAGCACGAGCCCGAAAAGCGAAAGAACGATGACGACGACCAAACCTGCGCTCATGATCCGTTTTCCTTCGTGGCAGCGACGACCACCTTGTTTCCTTCGGTGGCGATGATGAGGACACGGGCACCCACCTCGAAGGGTTGGTCGCTGACGGCCTGCCAGCTGTCACCGTAGAGCTTCACGTACCCTGCACCCGTCGCTGGGACGATCGCTTCGCTGACGACCGCGATCTTGCCGATCATGCCCGAGGCCGCAGTGGCGGGGGCCTTCTTTCGCAGTCGTGGCCAAACGACCTGCTGAAAGATCGCGAAAACGACGATGAGGTTGAACGCCAGGAGAGCCACGACCCCGGTCCAACCGGGAATGAAGGGAGCCGCCGCCGCCGTGATCAAGAGGGCGATTCCGATCGGCAAGAGCACGAAATTCGTCGTGAAGATCTCCAAGATCGCGAACGCGACCCCAGCGATGACCAAAATCTGCCACTTCTCCACGAAATCCGATTTCCGTCCGAGGCTCGACCCGCTCG
>JBNKGC010000251.1:0-7858 GCA_050289625.1 Polyangiaceae bacterium
GCTTCGGCGCGCTGCACGAATCGGCGCTCCAGTTGCTTGTTTGGTCGCGACAAACGGTAAACCGTTTGTCGCTCTAGCCGCGCGATTTGTCGCAAGCGTTCGTTTTGCGTCTGAATCTCCCCGGACAAGGTCATGCAACAAATTACATTCGGGTGACATTTGACCCACCGGATTTTGGTACTCGGTCGGCCGGTGGTATGGAATTCGCGTCTGCTGCAAGTCCGATAGAGTTCGCCCTGGTTGCTCTGTATTTCCTGGTGCTTGGCGTGCTCTGCACGTTCGGCGCCCACAGAGCAGTTTTGGTTCTCCTGTGTCTCCGGCATCGCCGCCGCATCGAGCGCGCCGCTCGTGAAGTGGACATCGGCGAGGACGATCTGCCTGCGGTGACCGTCCAGCTTCCGCTGTACAACGAAGCCACCGTGGCTTCGCGGTTGCTGGAGGCTGCAGCGGGCATCGACTACCCGCGGCATCTCCTCGAGATTCAGGTTCTCGACGATTCGACGGACGAAACCCGGACGATCACGGAAGCCAAGGTGCGAGCCCTTCGAGCCCGCGGTGTGGACATGGTCTACGTGCGACGTCCGGATCGCGTCGGGTACAAGGCTGGTGCTCTGGAATATGGCCTGAAGACCGCCAAAGGTGAGCTCGTGGCGATCTTCGACGCGGACTTCGTGCCTCAGCCAAGCTTCATCCGTTCGATCGTAGGTCACTTCAGCGATCCCAGCGTCGGCATGGTGCAGACGCGATGGGGTCACATGAACCGCGACGCCAATCTACTCACCCAGGTGCAGGCGCTGATGCTCGACGGGCATCACCTCGTCGAAAACCGCGCTCGCTTCGGGTCGGGATGCATGTTCAACTTCTCCGGCACTGGTGGGATGTGGCGCAAGGAAGCCATCGCCCGCGCGGGCGGCTGGCAGCACGATACGCTCACCGAAGATCTGGACCTCTCGTATCGCGCGCAGATGGTCGGGTACCGCTTCGTCTACCGTCCTGATGTCGTCACCCCATCGGAGCTTCCGGAGGACATGTCTGCGCTGCGCGCGCAGCAGTACCGCTGGGGCAAGGGGACCGTCCAGACGGCTCGCAAGCTGCTCGGTACCGTCCTTCGCGCCCCCCTGAGTAGACACCAGCGCGTCGAGGCGGCGTTCCACATGCTTCCGCACGCGGCGTATCCGCTGATGATGCTCCTCAGCATTCTGCTCCTTCCCGCGCTCGTCCTGCTGCCCGCGACCGACTTCAGCACGATGCTCTTGGTGGACCTGCCCCTCTGCCTCGGAGCGACCGGATCGCTCGCAGGGTTCTACGCCATGGCAGAGTCCGCGCAGGGGCGCTCGCCGTGGGCCGCCGTGAAGCGGCTGCCAGCGCTCATCGCGCTGGGGGCTGGCCTCGCTCCGCACATGACGAAGGCGGTCTACAGTGGTCTCACGTCGATGGCGGGCGAATTCGTCCGCACTCCGAAGCGTGGCGAGTCGGCTGGTCGCTACCGGCAGGTCGCGAAGCTTCCCTTCATGGAGACCGCTTTGGCGCTGCTCAGTGCGACGAGCGTGTTGGCTGCCATCGAGACCCAGCACTGGTTTGCGGCCCCGTTCGCGTTGCTCTTCACCTTCGGCTATGCGTACGTGGCGGGGACGCTGCTCCGCGAGCAGATGTTCCAGCGTCGGGTTTCTTCCTTGCCGTCTGCGGCGGAGCTCGACGAGGCTCCGATGGCGAAAGCAGCCTGAACGAAGCGTCCACCGGGATTGCGGATGCGCCCAAGCGGCGGCGATCTGCGGCGGGGCTGTCTGAAGACCGCCCCGCGATCGGCCCGCTTGCGGTCCCGGGTCGTGCGGTGGCGGGTGCTCGGGGCGACTTGTCGCGAGATGCAATGAGGCTGAATTCCCTACGTGAGGAATCTTGGCCTTGCTCAGTGACCAGCGAGGCGCCGGTCCTCCTGGGAGGGACGGTCGGTTCAGCTCGTGAGCGCGGACGTTGCTCACGCCCAGCCAGGGGCGCCGGCGGAAAGACCAGCCGATGAGCCCAATGCAGAAAGTCCCCTGGGCTCGGTCCGCTCGATGGAAGAGCTTCCTGGGGAACCTATGGACTTCGCGAAGTACGCGGGTACTATCAGGTTTGAGCCGGAAGACCGGCAGTCCCCGGGGGTCAAATGTTCGGGGCTGATCGAGTCAGTGGCACCCTTCGAGGCCTGTGTCCGGTTCGCTCCCTCCAAGCCAGCAAGCACGCGAGATTCGGGGTGGCAATGACGAAAGCGGACATCGTGCAGGCAGTCTACTCGAGGCTGGGAGGCTTCTCGAAGAAGGAGTCGGCCGACCTCGTGGATCTGGTCTTCGAGACGATGAAGGAAACCCTGGGCCGAGGCGAAAAGATCAAGATCTCTGGCTTCGGTAACTTCGTGCTGCGCGACAAGCGGGCCCGTCAGGGGCGCAATCCGCAGACCGGGGCTCCCATCACGATCACCCAGCGTCGAGTCCTGAACTTCAAGGCCAGCCAGCTTCTCAAACAGGCGCTGAACGATGAAGACGACTCAGCGGGTTCGGGAATCAATTCCTAGCTTCTGAACTGATCGAGGTTTCGTGGCTCCACCTAGCGAGCTCCCCGTAAAGCTCTATTACCGCATCGGCGAAGTGTCCTCCCTCGTCGGCGTGGAACCGCACGTGCTGCGCTACTGGGAATCGGAGTTCGGTTCGATTCGCCCCCAGAAGTCACGCAAAGGGCAGCGGATCTACTCGCGCAAGGACGTCGAGAAGCTGCTCAAGGTCAAGGACCTGCTCTATACCCACGGGTTCACCATCGCGGGCGCTCGGAAGCGAATGCGAGAAGGGGGCGAGGAGCCCTCGCCCGTGACGAACGCCGTCCGGGACTCTGCGGTCAAGATGCGTGAAGCTCTCACGTCCCTTCGGGCGGAGATCGTCGCCGAGTTGGGTCGGCTCGACGATCTCGCCGACTGAAGCTGCTCTCGGCGCGCCTGCGCCGCGTTGGGGATGGGTGAGGCCCGGGCCACGTGGCGCGGGAGCGATTTCATCGGGCGGTCGGAGGTTGCTTGAGGGCCGCAGAACGAGCCCGTGGCGCCGGTCA
Source organism: Polyangiaceae bacterium (assembly GCA_050289625.1). Taxonomy (GTDB): domain Bacteria; phylum Myxococcota_A; class Polyangia; order Polyangiales; family Polyangiaceae; genus NIC37A-2. The sequence continues at coordinate 3,076 of JBNKGC010000251.1, forward strand.
GGGAACGTCCTAGCGCGCTTGACTCGAGGCTGCGATCCAGACACACCCCTCATCAACGAAAGGGACCGCCGAATGGCAGAAGGTTTGAACCGAGTGATCTTGCTGGGCAATCTTGGAGCCGATCCAGAGCTCCGAACCACCAGCGGAGGGACCGCTGTCCTCAAGATGCGACTGGCGACCTCGGAGAACTACCTCGATCGCAACAAGCAGAGGCAGGAGCGCACCGAATGGCACAACGTCGTCGTTTGGGGCCGCCGGGCGGAAGCCCTCGGCAAGTTCCTCGGAAAGGGTGATCGCTTGCTAGTCGAGGGCAGCCTGAGGACTTCGAGCTACGAGGACCGCGAGGGCGTCAAAAAGTATCGCACGGAGATCATCGCCCAGAACGTCGTTCTGTCCGGCGGAGGACGTGGTGGCGGTGGCGGTGGCGGTTCCCGTGGCGGCGGCGGTGGCGGCGACGACTACGGAGCACCGAGCGGCGGCGGAGGCTACGACGACGCAGACTACGGTGGTGGCGACGACGACATCCCGTTCTGAGTCCCTCGGCGCGGGGAGGGGCGTCGGGTGGCGGGCGACGGTGGTGCTTTTGGGGATCGCCGTCGCTTCGTTGGGCGGCGGCGGGTGCGAGCAGAAGAGCGAGGCGCCAGCCCCTTCCGCGAGCGCTCCCGTGGTGCGAGCACCGGAGCGCGCTCCCGAAGGCACGCTGCTCGAGGTGGTCGTTCCCAATCCGAGAGCTGCCTGGCGCTTCGCTCGGGATCTCACCCACGGATCGCGGGGCCCGCTGCCGAACTCCTTCGAGCTGGCGCTCGGAACGGAGCTCGGCCTCGGCGCGACTGATTCCACGACCATCGATCCCGATCGACCTCTCACGCTCGCTCTCGAGCCGGGGCCCGAGAAGGCTAGCTGGGTTTTAGGAGTGCCCCTGCGGGAGCCGCTCGGGCTCCTGGCTTCGCTCAGTCGGGGCCGTGATGCGCGCTACCGAGCCGAGAAAAAGCAGGGGATGACCCTGCTCCACGCGGCTGGCCAGAAGTACGCGCTCGGTCTCGTCGGGAGCTACTTGATCGCGGCGCCCCAATCCGAAGCCGTGCTGCGACACGGTCCGAACCTCGCCCTCAGGTTGCCTTCCCGGGCGAAGGAGGTGGAGAGCGCTCTGGTTTGGGGTGGAGCGTCCCAGACCATGGTGCGCTCGACCTGGGTGGCTTGGCTGGAGCGGGCGTGGCAGGCCGAGTCGGGCGAGCTACGCGCGAGCGCCCAAGATGCTCGCTCCGAGAACGGGCGCGCCGCCGATTTTGCGAACCCGGACGCGGCGCTCGGTCTTCTCGACCGCGGAGTCCAGGTGCTCGTCGGACATCTCACCCGTTCAAAGGGGGCGACGATTCAGCTCGTTCCCAGGCCTTTCGGGGTGGAGGTCGAGGTGCGTCTCCGCCGCGAAGTCACCACGGCGGCGCGGCTGACGCCGGACACGAAGGATCCCGGTCCGAGCCGCTTGGCGCAGATCGGACCGGACGTCTGGCTGGGTGCGTTTCTTCGTTCTCCGACCGCAGACCGGCTGGCGATGGCCGCCGACGCCACGGCATTTGCGAGCGACCTCTTCGGGGAGCGCCTGGAGGCGAAGGACCGAGAAGCCATCGGCGAAGCGCTCACTTCCCTGGCAACGGGCCGCGGCGACGAGCTCTTCGTGCGGTGGTCGCAAGCAGGCCTTTCGCTGAGTGGTACCACCCAGGACGCACAGGCTCTCCGGAAGGGGTTCGAGCGCTCGGCTGAACTCCTGGACGTTTCCGCCGTCCGAGCTCCCTTGGAGAGCTGGATTGGCAAGTTCTCGCTTCGGCGGCCGCGCCCTGGACCGGAAGGCGCCACTCGGATCGAGCTCTCGAGGCAACAGGGGAGCCCAATTCAGGGGAGCTGGCAGGTGCAGAAGGACGGATGGAGCGCGTGGTGGGGGACAGGGAAGGAGCCGGAGCCGTTCCTCGACGACGAGGCATCTCGCGATCCTGCGCTGCTTTCTCTCCTGCACGGACTCAGCGACGCCGACGTGGTGCTCGTTGGACGACCGTTCACTTGGAGGGAGCGTTCCGATCAAGGCTCTGGCGCGGCGGTGCTGGCCTTGCGAAGCTCGCCCGCGGAGGTGGAAGTTGCGCTGCGCACTCGGCCGGAGGTCTTGAGCGGGCTTTTTCGTCTACCGAAAATGCGATGAAGCCGCTTTCGACACACCAGTACCTGATCGTCGGGTTTCCCGGGCTCGTAGCGCGCTGCGTTCTTCGTGAGCTGCTGCGGTCCGAGCCGAAGGCTTCGATTGCCGTGCTCGTCGAAAAGGCGACCACCGCGCGCCGCTTGAAAGCCGAGATGGAGAGCGCGGGGGTGACCGTGGAGGTGCTTCGAGGTTCTCCTGAGGCCGTGGACCTGGGCCTCCCCGGTCCTGTCTACATGGAGCTCGTGGCCCGGCTCGACCGCATCATTTGGTGCCTCCCGCCCGAGGTGCCATCCGCGCGCCAACTCGAACGAGCTCCCGCGGTGCGAGGCGCGGCAGAGTGCATGGAGCTTGCCCGGGCATGCCGCGCGCTCAAAGGGGGTGCCTTCCTCTCGTCCATCGTCGTGATGGGTGATGTGCGAGGAGTCGTCACCGAAGCCGATCTGAGCGTCGGTCAACGTTTTGCGAACCGCTTCGAGGAGTCAGCTGCCTTGGCAGAACAGATTGTCGAGCGAGGGCAGGGGAGTATCCCCATGACCATCGCACGGGCAGCTCCCGTGCTGGGCGACTTCGAAACTGGTGACTGCCCTCGTGATGGATTCATGTCGCGGCTGGCGGAGACCCTCGCGTCGGCCCCGTCGACGCTGACGGTCCAACCATCGTACCTGCCGGTACGCGGAGTCACTGCGGATTTCGTGGCGCGCGCACTCCTGCGCCTGTGCGACGGAGCTGCCGCACGGTTCCGTCGAGTGCACCTGTTGGATCCCGATCCGCCGACGGATGCCGAGTTCCTGAGGTTGGCGGCTGGAGCATGCGGACGGGTCATCGAGGAGCGCCCGCAACAGGGTCTGTTCCAGCGGCCTTCGACACCACTGCGTCGCATCGACGTGCCCGAGCGCCGTGCGCTCGGCGGCTGGGAGGTCGAGTTCGATCGCTCGAACGCCCATGAGGTGCTATCCGACCTACCCCATCCTCCCGCCGACCAGTACATTCCTCGACTCGTTGCCGCTTGCTCGGGTGAGCGATGGGGTGACGGAAATGAGCGAAGCGATGAAGAGTCGCCGGCGCCGGCTTCGAACGATGCGCATCACGGAAAGCAACAGACCAATCGTGGCTGAGCCCTCGCGAAAACGGAGAGCTCCCGTGTGGCTCGAGCGTGCGCTGACCCTGCTCCTCGTTGCGACGAGCCTGATCTCGGTCGTCACCTGCGCTGGTCGCGGCGCCATCGCTCCGCAGCCGGAGAGCCAGCCCGGGCAAGGCCCGTCTTCCGGCACCGAAACGCCCGCTCTTTCCTCCGACGCTGCGACGCTGGAGGCGCTCGACCCGCACGCGGTGCTCGAAGAGGCTCCAGCCGACCAGGCCGAAGCGCCCGCGGGTCCTTCGTCGCCGATTGCACCGTTCTTCGATGCGCTTTCTGACTTGAAAGCGGGCAAACGACAGGAACACGTGCGTATCTTCTGGCTCGGGGACTCGCACACCGCGGCCGACTTCTTGTCGGACACCGTACGGGATGCGCTCTGGAAGGAGAATGCGGAGGGTGGTCCCGGGTTCGTGCGCGTGGGACTTCGCCCCTACCGCCATGGCCGTGCGCGGGTAGACGTCGTCGGCAAGTGGCAGCGCGTTCCCTACCAGCCCTCGCGCCGAAGTCCGTCGCACGACGGGGTGTTCGGTCTTGCCGGCATTCGCACCGTCCCCGATCTGGGAGCTTCGGCAACGGTAAGCCTGTACCGTTCCAAACTGCAGGGCCCTGTGCGTTGGCAACTCCTGTATCGACTCCCCGCCGGGGCTCGGCTTCGGGTGCGCCTCGGCGATGCTGACGTGGTCATCGACGAGAAGACCGAGAGCGAAGCGGTGGAGGGGTCTTCGATCCGCCGGCTCGTGCTGGAAGGCAGCCCCGAAGACGAGCTCAAGGTATTTCACGTCGCGGGCTCGCCGGAGCTCTTCGGTGCCTACGTGGAGAGCGCCTCCACTCCGGGAGTCGTCCTGGATACCGCGGGCATCGATGGTGCTCGCGTGGCGACCGCCCTCGCCTGGAACGCCGAGGCTTGGCAAGCCGAACTGCGTGACCGCTCGCCCGATCTCCTGGTCATCGCGTACGGCACGAACGAGGCTTTTGATCGCGGCGCACCGGAGAAATACGGGCCCGAGCTCGAAGAGTTGGTCGGTCGCGCCCGAACTGCGGTTCCCGGTCTGCCGTGCTTCATCCTGGGGCCGCCGGACTCGGCGAGCCGAAGCGGCGGCTCAGAGCCCCGCGTCTGGGAGATCACCCGGGTCCAGGAGGCAGCTGCGGCCAAGCTCGGATGTCAGTTCGTGAGCCTTGCGCGAAGCATGGGTGGTGAGGGCAGTTTCGAGACCTGGATGCAGGAAGAACCTCCGCTTGCGCGCCGCGATCGCATTCATTTCACCGTCGACGGTTACGAGCGCCAGGGAGAGCTGTTGTCACCGGCGTTTACTTCGCCAGCTCCACCCGCGCGGTACGAGGGTCCGGGGCGCCCCTGATCGAGCTCTCTAGATCTAGATCCCGGCGAAAAACTCGCCGGGATCTTCCCGCGAAGCGGTTTTGGGGCGCCTCGCTGCGCAGCGGCGAGGCGGGGTCTT
>JBNKGC010000252.1:0-7846 GCA_050289625.1 Polyangiaceae bacterium
AACCATCGACGACGATGCCGTGGCGGTTCATCCAGCGATGGACCTGCATGCGGGCCTTCCCCAGGTCGCGCCCCACGGCAGCGACGTTGCCCCGGTGTTTTTCGAGGAGCGACCTCAGTTCCTGTTCGCTCGGGGCCTCCGTGCGACTGGGCGCGTTCGAGGGCGGGGTCGCGTAGTCGACGATGGCTTCTCGCACGCTCGGCGGGAGGTGCTCCTCGTCGAGAACCGGCCCTGGTGCGAGGGCCACGGCGCGCTTGATGGCGGCTTCGAGTTCCCGAACGTTGTAAGGCCAGTCGTGGTGGAGCAGGCCCGCCATGAAGGGGAAGCTCGGCGCGAGCTGGGGGCGCCCGTGGCGCTCCAGGAAGGTCCGGACCAGGAGGTACATGTCTTCCTTCCGATCCCGAAGCGGAGGCAGCACGACCTGAAGTTCGTTCAGCCGCGCGAAAAGGTCCTGCCGGAAGCTGCCCTCGGTTTGGAGCTTTTGGAGATCGCGGTGGGTTGCAGCGACGACCCGCACGTTCACGGGCTCGGGTGTCGTAGCCCCCACGGGCAACACTTCGCGCGATTGCAGAACGCGCAGCAGCTTGGCCTGCGCTGCCGGGGACATGTCACCGATCTCGTCGAGCAGCAGGGTGCCTCCGTCGGCGGCTTTGAAGAGGCCAATCTTGTCTCGATCCGCCCCAGAGAAGGCGCCCTTCTTGTACCCGAAGAGCTCACTCTCGATGAGATTGCCCGGAAGGGCGGCGCAGTTGACGGCCTGAAAATTCCCCCGTCGACGACTCAGGCGATGCAATTCTCGGGCGGCGACTTCCTTGCCGGTTCCGCTCTCGCCGAGGAGCAGCACGCTGAGCTCCGTGGGGGCCACGCGCTCCAGGTTCGCGGCGATGGCGTCCATCTGGTAGCCGCCCACCAGTGTCGTCGGACCCCGGGTGAGGCGAGTCGTCCCCGGTGCCATCGAGCCGTCCAACCGGTAGCGGGCGTAGTCGGCCGCGTGCTGCTCGACGAGCTTGAAGATCCCGTCGCCGATTCTGAGCTCCGCGAGGGGTTCGAGCTCCGCTTCATCGACCGTGCGGCCGTCGACGAGAGTCCCGTTGCGGCTGGCCAAATCGCGCACCTTCCACTGACCCCGCTCGAAGCGCAACTCGGCATGACGGCGAGACACGGCGGGGACGGACAGGCAGATGTCGGCCTCCTCATCGCGCCCGACGACGACCCGCTTCTTGGACAGCGGAAACGCCGAAGGCACACCCTCGAACCCCTGGGCGTAGAGCAGGACCAGCCCCGCTTGAGGCCCCCGGGCGTCGCCGGGGGGGGCGGCAGCCCGGAATTGCTGCATCGCGCCGGTAGTCGGGTCGCTCATGGTTCCGGAGCAAGCGTAGCCAGCTCGGCTGGGGAAGGCGAGTATACTCCGCCCCATGTCGACCCTCGCACCGGTGCGCGCAGCAGCCGTCCAACTCAATAGCCAGGAAAGCGTTCCCGAGAACCTTCAGGTCTGTGAGCGACTCGTCGCGGAAGCCGCAACGAAAGGCGCGGAGCTCGTCGTCCTCCCCGAGGCATTCGCGTATCTCGGTCCGGACTCGGGACGCAGTACGCACGCGGAACGACTGGGGGATCGGGAGGCGCCCATTCAGGGTGCGGTGGCTCGCTGGGCGAGCCGCCACGGGCTGACCGTCGTTGCGGGCGGGTTGCCCGAAACCAGCGAGGACCCGAGTCGCCCATTCAACAGCAGCGTGGTTTTCGATCCGCGCGGTGAGGTGCTCGCGGCATATCGCAAGGTGCATCTCTTCGACGTCGATCTGGCCGATGGCACCAAGCTTCAGGAGTCGGATACGACGGCCGCGGGCGCCGAGCCCGTGGCGGTGCAGGCTTGCGGTATCGGGGTGGGGCTCTCGATTTGCTACGACGTGCGCTTCCCGGAGCACTACCGGAGGCTCGTCGACCTCGGTGCAAGCGTCCTCACCGTGCCGGCGGCCTTCACCCTTCACACGGGTCGAGACCACTGGCACGTGCTGCTTCGTGCCCGCGCCATCGAGTCGCAGTGCTGGCTCGTCGGAGCGGGTCAGTGGGGGGAGCATCCGCGCGGTCGGCGCACTTACGGTCACAGCCTCATCGTCGATCCTTGGGGAACCGTCGTGGCCCAGTGTTCGGACGGAATCGGCGTTGCCGTCGCCGACATGCCCGCAGACGTGGTGACTCGTGTCCGCGAACAGCTGCCGGCTCTTCGACACCGACGCCTCTGAACCGGCGCTCTGAAGCGGGCTCTAGCAGGCGCTGATCCGCGCCAGGGAAGCGAACGCGTCCGGAACGCAGACCCCTTGAAAGTGAGGGGCTTGCTTTCCTCCCCGGCTCGGGCCGTGCGCGCGGGCACCGGTGTTGCTCATGGGCAGGGTGCTTTTTCAGCACCCTGCTAGAGGTGACGGCGTGCGATTTCGGTCCAGGTCCCCTGCGGCTCGAGGTCGATGTAGCTCTGCCAGTAGGGGCGCGCTTTCTCGGTTTCACCGAGTTGTTCGTACGCCATTGCCAGATTGAAGTAGGCGTCGGAAAACTTCGGGTCAGCTTCGATGGCTCCGCGGAAGAGCTGGACGCTCTCGTGGGGCATTCCCTTTTCGAGCATGACGTAGCCGAGGTTGTACTGGGCCTCGGGCTGGTGCGTGTCGATGCCGAGCGCCTTGCGATAAAACGCTTCCGCCCCCTCGGCGTCCTGGCGCCGAAAACGAATGTTGCCGAGGTTCGTGTAGGCGATGGCAAGCCAGGGATCCAAATCGACGGCCTGGGAGTAGAGCTCTTCCGCGTCGTCCATGGTTGCCGGATCCTCGTCGAGCTCACTAGCGCGAAGGTACAGCTCGTACGCCGTTCGGGCGCGCTCGCGCCCGGCCGTGGGCCGAAGAACCCGCACCACGTCCTTGCGGAGTGTGCTGACTTCCAGATCCAACACCATCTGTCCGGTGAGCGGTTCGAAGGCTCCGTCCTGAGTGCGCACCACGACGCTCTTGCCGTCGGAGACGATGCGAAGCTCTTGCAGCGGGCGCGCCACTCGCGGGAGCGAGCGCTTCAAGGCGCCGACCGCCCTGGTCACGTCGCGGAGCCGAACGTTCTCGTCGAGCAGCGCCTGGGCTGCTCGGAGCGCGATCAAATCCGAGAAGTTGTAGGCACGACGTCCGCGGCGCCGACCACTGGGCGACACGACGCCCGCCTTGTCGAGCGTACGAAGCCGCGCCGGCGTGATGCCGAGTAATCTAGATATCTCTCCACGCGTGAAGACGTCCGTCAGAGGTTCGCGTCCCGAGGGTGGCGGCTCACTGCGCGGTTTCTCGCGCAGTGACGATTCCTCGGGGACACGGCCTCCTCCGGGGCCGAACACGACGTGGATGATCTTGTCGTCCCGCTTTTTCTTACGACCCATCGCGAAGCGTCAGGTGAGGTCGACTCTCTTCGATCGCCAGCTGCCGACTGTCAATGGGGTGAAGCCCGATGCGCTCTTCTCGGGCCGAAGCTGATCGCGCCGCTGACGGACGACGATGTGCGAGGGTTCGTACTTGGAGAACCCCGCTGTTCAGTCGATCCGTATTGACGACGCGAGCGTCTTGATCCGGGCGCCTGCCGAAGACGACGTCCATGGTGAGCGTCGCGTGCGACGATCGAAGAAAGCCAGAGGGGTGAGTGCAGAGAAGCGGCCTCTCCGTGGCGCAATCGTAGGCGATGGTCATGAACCTCTACTGCCCCTCGCGCGTTTCGGAGAACGGGCCTTGCTCTGAAAGACGTTGGCCTCGACCTCGACGTCGAGACGAACACCGCGTGGATCCGGTTTGACGGAGAGGTCGGCGCGCACGCTTCCGATGGGAGCCTCGGCTCGCAGCTGCGCCTCGAGTCGCGCGATTCGGACGGCTCGCAAGCGAGCGTGGGGATCATTCGCCAGCAAGCGAGCGAGGTGCTCCGACCGTTCGGGGTCCATGGGACGGGTCTTCGAGAAGACCAAAAGCACGCTGGTCGTTCCGTAGTAGACCGGGCCTTCGTGCTCGTCGCGCGTGGCTCCCTCACTCATCACGTCGGCGGACTCGAACAAGGACCGCACTCGATAGTCGGCGCTCCGCCACAGCTCGATCCTTCGGACCGATCCCAGGCGATCTTCTCTTGCTTTGGCGAGTCCGGGTCGGGACGAGCCGGACTTCGCGGTCGACGAGCGGTGGAGACCGGGGCGGCGAGACGCGCTCTTGCTTCTCCGGCCAGATGCAGGCCGGCTTGGTGGGGGGCGCGAGGTGGCAGTGCGGGCCATGACTGGATCCTAGCGAGATGGACAGGCGAAGGAGAAATTCGCCGCGGATCCGCCGACCGCCGCGCGATGCGTACTCTGTACTCCGCCACTCGCCCACTCCGCATCCGCTTCCTCCCTGATCCCGAGACATCCCGAGAGGGCGTGCGAAAAAAGTGTGGGCACATGTGGTCAAAAAGTGGGCCGCTCGAAAGAGCCCTGGTTTGATGGTTCACCTCTGAAGGGAGAAAGCGATGCGTCACGAATCAGCCCGTCCGATGGATCCAGCTAGCGAGTTTTCCCATGTGCCGAACGGCGACGACTACGCCGGTCCGGACCGCAGGCGGCACCGCATATTCGTCACCCGGAACACCGAGTATCACTTTCGCGACGAAGTGTGCGTTGCGGTTCGGGATCGAAAGACGGAAAGCTGGCTTCCTTCGCACCTCGCTCTTTTTCGCAGGCTCAGCGGTGGGGTTCGCTTCATGAAGAACGGGACTGCGCTTCCCTCGAACGAGGCGCCGCAAGTCGGTGAGGCACTCTACTTCGCGGAAGAGGGAAGGGAGCTCATCACGAGCATTCTGTGCGGAGTGGCACGGCCGCCCAAAAGGCTAGTCGAGGCGTACCCCGGCTGAACTCATCGCCGCGCGCAGATCGCACGCCGGCCATTGCGGCCTCTGGTGGAGGGGGGCGCGCCGGTGCTGGGTTAGCCGGCTGGCGCCCCGCGTCTCCACGCGATTGCCAAACGTGGACCATTCCGCGGGGGCCAGGGCGAATCGCGTTTTGGAAAACATTGGTAAGACCACTCCGCGGTTGCAGCAGCACTGACGCGTGGTAAAACCAGTTAGAGGGGGAGTGCGAAGTATTATGCTCCGCTGAGCCCCCTTGCTGCGAAGCAAACTTCGCAATCGAGTGCGCCCGGAACGTTGAGCGTTGCGGCGTTTCCGCACTTTTCGAGCGACATTGCTGTGAGGGGCGGCGGGACACCCGCTCGGCATCCTTCTTGAATGCTCCCAACCAAGACAGGGTTCTCGGAAGAGGAGACCCCGAACGAAGAAACGCGGCTCGTAGGTCGAGACCGACCCGCTTCAGCAAGCGGAAGATTCTCGTATCATCGGGGTCGGAAGCGAGCGGTTCTTGGTGGGGAGAAGGAACATGCTAGCGATCACCTCGGTGCTGCGAAGTCGCGACGACTTGGCGCCCAACGAAGATGGGCAGCGAATTTCTGGTGTCCAAGAGCGCGGCAGCTTGGAAAGCCACAATGACCTCACGCCGCTGAGCGGGGGGGAGCGCGTCGGCTGCGACGAGCAGGCAGCGGCCGCAGAGGGGACGCAGCGAAAGGAATCGCCATCGAAGCGTCCTCCCGTCGATCCGAGAGCCCCGCAGATCTGTGCTCGTGCCATCTATCAAGAGCTCCGCGAGGGTGGATTTTCCGAGCGCGATGTGATGGCCCTCACTGGTGAGCTCTTGGCGCTCGTCACCGCGGACGTCCGCGGCGGCTGAATGGCGCGGTTGGAGCAGAGGCGCGGTTCGAGGCAGCGGTGGGAGGACAGGGTGCGCAGCCGAGCTGTTGAGGGGTGCCGGTGTCGCACAATGCGTCTTCTAGAGACGCTTTGGGTCCGCGGCCGATTGACACGCGACCGAACCCCTGGGAAACCTGGTGACGAGCGCCGTGATATCGGAGTCGCCGCACCCAGATAGCCCTGTCTACACCCTCGTCATCACTGAGAAGGGCGGTGCGGAGCGTCGTGAAGTCTACCGAACGAGCGAGCTTCGGGTCGGGCGCGTCCAGGGAAACGATTTGGTGTTGCCCAAGGGCAACGTTTCCAAACGACACGCGCGCCTGCTGTACCGAGAGGGCCGCTTCATCGTCACCGATCTGAACAGCACGAACGGTACCTACGTGAACCGCCGGCGCATCGCGCAGGCGACGATCGTTCGTGAGGGGGACAAGGTCTACATCGGCGATTTCGTCCTCCGCGTCGAACTAGGGGAGCGCGACTCGATCGTCGATGAGGCAGCGGTCGCTCGCCGCACCACCTCCGATCGGGAGTCGTCGCCGAGCGTTCCCCGAGTGAGCAGTGTCGACTGGGATCGACCGTCGAGCATCGATGGGCAGCGCATCTCGTCGGGCCCCCCCATGCAGACCTTCTCGGAGATCCCGGCTCCCGACCGAGGATCGAGCGGGAGCCATCGCGTCGACGAATTGGCAGAAGCGCAGCGTCGCGCCGTGGCTCGAGTGTCCGAACGCGTCATCTCCGAGTTGGGCGCCGTCCCCATCGAACTCGACGGAACCCGTCGGGACGAGCTCGAACGGCAGGTCCGCAAGGCGGTGAGTGCGCTGGCCAACGAAGGAGGCGTTCCCCCCGGAAGCGACATCGACGCCCTCGCCAAGCATGCGGTGGGAGAGTTGGCAGACATTGGCCCACTGCAAGAGTTTCTCGACGACGCTGCGATCAGCGCGATATCCATCGCGCGATTCGACGAGGTCGTGATCGACCGCGGGGGACGCTTGTTGACCGTCCCCCCGGGGTTTTCTTCGCCGAGTGCGCTCTCGCTTGCCGTTCGACGCCTCTGTGTCCGCTCGGGATCACCGGCGACGGAGGATCGCTCGGTGATCGAACGACGGCTCGCGGATGGCACACGCCTGTCGGCGGTGATGGGGGACGTGGCTCCGACGGGCCCGCTGGTCGTTCTTCGAAAGCCCAGAAAGATCGCAGCTTCGCTGGACGACCTGGTGCGTCGCGGGACGATCTCTCGCGCCATCGCCACCTTTTTGGCCCAGTGTGTGTCCGCGCGACTGAACATCTTGGTCGTCGGTCCTCTGGGTGAAGGCGCGCACATCTTGCTCAGCGCGTTGTGCGGCTCGGTGGGGCGGGATCGCGTGGTCGCCGTTTCCGACTTCGACGACGTGGTCGCTCACAGCGCCGATGCGGCTCGCCTCAACCTGGCGGAAGCCGGGGGCGACGCCAAGCGCCTACTCGACGTAGCCGCGGCGATTCCGGAAGCGCGATTGGCTGTCACCTTGGCGAGTGCTGAGGTGTCCGCCGCCACCCTCGAAGCGATGGGTGAGGGGCTCGACGGGGTGATCGCTGCGCTTCGCGCTTCCGATTTGAGGCGGGCTCTGACGCGTCTTCCCACGGATGTCTCGGCGGCTCGGCAGGGGATGAGCATGGAGGCGGCTCGCGCGTGGGTGCTGAGCTCCTTCGACGTGGCGCTCGAGGTTGCCCGCGTTCGGGACGGTCGAATGCGGGTTCTCCGGGTCGCTGAGCTCACGGGCGACGCGCAGGGCATCGCCGCCCAGGACATCTTCCGGTTCACCGTGGAACGCGTGGCCGCGGGTGGTGCCGTGGAAGGCGCGTTCGCTGCAACCGGTCACGTCCCACGGGCAGTGACGCAAATGCAGTCGCTGGGCCTTAGCGTGGAGACCTCGGTGTTCACGCGGCCTCCCTCTCGCTGAGGGCGCTTCCCGCTGGAGGAGCGCGCGCGCATCGCGGCCGCTTCGGCCGACCTGGCCTCAGGCGCCAGCTTCTTCGAGAGCGCGGGCGACCTGACGACCGATCTTGCGGCGCTTGATTGGACCGACCTTGTCGATCA
>JBNKGC010000253.1:0-7725 GCA_050289625.1 Polyangiaceae bacterium
TAGTTCGGCGACACTGGCCCCTACGCCGAGCGTCGCGCGCCCTCACCCCCTTGGGGGTGCGCGACGCTCGAAGCGCCATTTCGCGCCGGGATCTAGCTAAAGCGAACCGATCTGCTCGGGTCGCTGCGGCTTCGGTGGGTGCACTTGCAAGCCGAGGAAGCTTCCACCGTTACTCAGAATGAATGCCCGGCTTCCATAAGCGGCGGGGACCGACGATGCGCCGTCGGAGAGGTGGATTCCGTCGATGAGGCTTCCATCGACCGGCGAGAGCAGGAACGTTCCGAGTTGTGTTGCATTCACGAGAAGAGCGCCCTCGATGGGAACCGGTCGCGTCACGCCACCCGCAGGAAGCTCCTTGCGCCAGATCTCTTCCCCGGTGTCCGGATCCAGAGCCCAGAGCCCGGTGGTACCGGTCGCCACGAGGAGAAGGCGTCGCTTGGGAAAGGTGTCGTCGCCTCGCTTGTGGGCAGGCTGCTCCCACAGCTCGAAATCGGATACGCCGAGCGAAGCCGAGTGCGTCCACACTTGCGTTCCCGAAGCCGCATCGAGGGCGAACACGCCGCCTGCGTAGCTGCCGAAGATGACCACGCGGCCAGCGGAGATCGTCGTTGGGATCGGTGTGGTGTCGACGTCGAGGTACTGGGGGATGTCACCGAGCTGCTGTTCGGCTTCCGCCGCAAGATCGACGGGTTGCCACCTCTCGTCCCCGCTGACCGCGTCGAACGCCGTTGCGGTACCGTCGCTGAAGCCCATGTAGACGAGCCCGTCGCTCAGGGCTGGCCCGGCGTAGCCCGCTACTTCCATGCCCAGAGCTGGCGTACGGTGCTGTGACCAGATCACCTTGCCGCTCTCTCGATCGGCGGCAACCAATGTGTCGTTCGCGTTCGCGAAGTACACCATTCCACCGCTCAAGATCGGTTGTCGCGCCACCTCGGCATTGGTCGAGAGCCGCCAGATCAGCTGCCCGTCCATCGCATGCACCTTGTACAAGGCGCCGTCGTTGGACCCGAAATAGACGACGTCCTCCTCTTCGTCGTAGAGGGGCGCGCATTGAACGAAGCCGAGAGTCTCGAAGCGCCAGAGCGTCTCTCCGTTGACGGCGCTGAGCGCGTAGAGCCCCCCATCACTCGAACCGACGAATACGCGGCGATTCTGAGGATCGATCTCGGGGGTGCCGCGCTCGTACGGCTCTCCCTTGCGGCGGGTCTTGGCCACCAGAGAGCGCTCGAAGTTCAGCCGAAGCGCCCAGCCAGCACGATTCTTCCAGGTGGGCAGCTCGGGGTTTGCTCCGCTTCGGGTGGCATCACAACCCGGCAACACGAGAGCAACTCCGAGCGCCAACACCACGGCGACGCGGACCGAAGCACGCCTGCGGCGCCGCTCGTTGGTTTCCTGGAGCCTCACGGGGCGCTGCCTGCGGGAGGTGCTGGTGCGGGCTGAGGCGCGGGCTGCGCCGGCGCCGGTGCCTGCTGGGGAACCGTCGGCTCGGGAGCCTTCGGGGCCTCCGGTGCTTTCGGGGCGACGGGGACCGGAGCGGGAGCCGGCGTTGGCGCGGTTGGCGGCTTCGGTGTCGGAGCCTGCGGCGGAGCCGGCGCTTCGGGAGCTGGCTCGGGAGCCTCGTCGTCCGAGGCATCGCTTTCGTCTTCGTCAGGGGACGGCCCGGCAGGCAATCCCGGGAGCCCTGGAGGCAGTCCCCCGCCCTGCTGCTGTTGCTGCTGCATGCGCTCGAATTGCCGCTTCAGCTCTTCGAGTTGCTCGGGAGTGATCGTCGACGCCGGCTCCTCCGGCGGGATCGCGCTGGGGTCGACGATGCGCAGGAGATCGTCGACCGCCGCCTCGAGGTAGGTGGGAGGTGAACCCTCGGACTCCTCCTCGTCCGAGAGCGCTTCTCGGAGGGCAACCAAGATTTCGCGTGCCTTCTTCTTGTCGCCCAGAAGGAGGTTCACTCGCGCCTGGTGGAATTTCGCCAGGTCACCGAAGCCCTCGATGGACGCGTCCTGAAGCGTCTTGTAGGCCTTGAGCGCCTCGTCGTTCTTGCCTTCGGCTTCGAGCGCAAGACCGATGCCCTCGAGTGCCCGACCGCGGAGCTCTGGACGAGACTGAGCGGCGTGGGCATCGGCGACCTTTTGATACTCCGCCCGCGCGTCCGCGTACTTCCCTTGGTCGTAGCGCACGCCGGCGAGCCCGAGGCGTGCCAGCAGCTCCGAACCCTCCGTTGCCACCGCACCTGCCGCTTCCTCGAAACCTTTCGCGGCCTGAGCCAGGCGCTCGTCGTCGGACGCGAACTCCGGGCGAAGATCGGTGAGGTTGGGATCGGCCGGCGGCCGAGCCTCCTCGCCAGCAATCCTCGCGTCCTGCTCGGCCAAGGCGGACGCCAACGCATCTCCGGCCTTCTGGTAGGCGAGCTTCTGTCGGTAATCGAGAACGAGCACGGCTACCGCCGCTCCGACCGCGAGCAGGAAGACCCAC
Source organism: Polyangiaceae bacterium (assembly GCA_050289625.1). Classification (GTDB taxonomy): domain Bacteria; phylum Myxococcota_A; class Polyangia; order Polyangiales; family Polyangiaceae; genus NIC37A-2. Next base: position 2,470 of record JBNKGC010000253.1, read on the forward strand.
TGGATCCATCCGATGTGCTTCTGAACGAACTGCGTCGTCTTGTGGGCACCTCGTGTGAGAGCGTCGTCAATCCGCTCGCCGGTATCGAGCCCCTGCGCTTCGGCAGCGGCTCGCTCGCGGGAACGCTGCGAGCGGCGCTTGGCCATCGCAGCCTGGCGGAGTCGCTTGTTGCGATCTTTGACCTCTTCTTCGGTCGCCGGAGCGGACGACGCGCCCACCTCTTCCGAGTCGTCACCCTCGGCGGGTTCGCGCGCTTCCGATTCGTTCACCACACCTTCGCGCCGCTCCTGGGCACGACGCGCGCGGCGGGTCTTCCTGTTCTCCTGCTCAGTCACCGGCGCCTCTATACCACCAGGCCACCCACGAACGACAAGGGCTCAAACGTCGGATTGTCACACTGGAGGATCTCACGGTTTCGAAGCGTCGCCAGCGTCCGCGGCCCCCTTCGAGTCGGAGCCCTGTTCTGGGCTCCAGGGCTTGGGGGCCGGTGGCGGCAGCTCATCGGCCAGGGGAACCACCGCGAGGGCCTCGAGCTCCACGGTCCGCTCGGCGAAGACGACGAGCGACAGGGCATGTCCGGCCCGCACCTTCCAGCCGACCGGAATGTCGACGGCCATCTCCCGGAACTCCTCGGTGGGCCGAACCTCGAGACGGAGCGCGTCTTTTGAGTCAATTTCTGGTAAATTCCGGTACCTTACGGCACCTTCTTTCAAGGGCTTTCTCGGCACGAACCGGGCCTGCTGGACGTAGACGGCGCCGGGCTCCTGGTGCCGCGTCCGGGCCCGGACCAAAAACCGAGCCCCCTTTCCGTTGCCGCCCGGAGGCACGACCAGATTCACCTTCACCCCGGAATCGCTCAAATGGCGCAGGAGGTGCACCTGACGGTCCTTGGGTCCTCCCACGTGTTTGAGGATCCCCGCGCGAAGCGCAAAGGAGAGCCCTCCCTGCAGTGGGTCAGGAACACCCAGGAATCGGACGAGGGGGGCGGCGAGCTCCTCTTCTCCCCCGAGTCGCACGATGGCATCGACCAGCGCGGTGCGCGTGCTCTGGTAGCGTTCCTCGCGGAGAGCTCGCAGCAAATAGCCCCGCGCGTCCTTGTCCCCGATGGTCGCCAGGGTTTCGGCAATTTCCGGTCGCAGCCGAACGTCATCGAGGCTCTGGATGAGCGGCCAGACTGCATCCTCGGCTTTGATGGCGCTCAAGGCTTTGAGGATCTGGCGAGACCGATCGAAGTCGCGGTCAGCTTCAGTTCGCCACCAAGCAACCAGTTCGGCTTCTCCTCGAGCGTCACCACTTTCCGCCAAAGCGAGAGCGGCAAGACGCCGAAAGGCGCGGTCGTCCCCTTCCACCATCTCGTAGACGAGGGGGGCCCCCTCCCCGAGCCGCGTGAGCGCCAAGGCGCAAAAGCGGCGGACCGTGACGTCTTCGTCCCGGGTGAGGGTAAGCCGAAGAGCGGCCGCCGTGCTCTCCCGAGCGAGCTCGAACAGAAGCTCGGCGGCCTTGCGTCGGATCTCGACGTCCGCGTCGTCGAGGAGCATGGCGAGCTCTGGTGCAGCTTCTCCGTCACCCGAAATCCCGCGCAGAACCGCCGCAGGCCACCCCTTCCCTTCGGCTCGGAGGCCCCGTTCTTCGAAGCGTCCGTGGGAGGCTGCAAGCGCGCGCGATCTCTTCCGAAGTCGTTCGAACTCCTCTCGATGCGCGCTCGACATGTCCTTCGCTTGCGCAGGATCGGCAATGATGTCGTAGAGCTTGCACGCGCCGATGCGACGGGCACACACGAGGCGGAATCGCCCCTCGACGAGGAGGCTTTGCTCCTCGGTTTCTGCCAGGGCGAAACCTGCGCTCGGATCGTCAGCGTCGGCTGGGTCCGCCTGGGCTGCGTTGGGCTCGGTAGCCGCACCGAGGAGCGTCCCGAGGTCGCGCCCGCGAATCCGGGCCGGCCTCGGGACGCGGAGCGCGCCGAGCGTCGTCGGAAGCAGATCGATGGTCTGCACCGGGACGTCGATGCGGCGAGGCTCGATCGAACCGGGCGCGGAGATGACGAGGGGAACCCGCACCTGCTCCTCGTAGACCGAGGTGCCGTGATAGCGCCCCCCGTGCTCCCCGAACTCCTCGCCGTGATCCGCCGTCACGATGACGACCGTTTTCGGGTTGCGCGCCCGCAAGGTCCGAACCACCTCGCCGATGGTTCGATCGGCGAAGGCGACCTCCGAATCGTAGCGGTCCACGTCACGCGGACCGAAGTCGAGCCCGGGGTGTGCCTCGTAGGGTTCGTGGGGCCCGAACAGGTGAAGCCACAGAAAGAGTCGCTGCGCGCCCGGTTCCTCCCCGAGGTATTCCCGAATTTGCCCGAGCCGCTTTTCACCCTCGGCGAACTCCACCTTGCTGTATTCGAAACCGAGCCGGTTCTTCTCGAACGGCGCGAATCGATTCGGATCGATGAAGAACACCGCGGGCGGATAGAACGCCGCCGTTCGATATCCGTAGCGTCGGAGCAAATCGGCCCAGGTGTCCGAGTCGTCGCCAGCCCCCTGCAGCAGCAGAGGCCGCATGTATTTGCCGGTCATCAGCGAGGTGACCGAGTACGACGTGTGCGGAGTCGGGGCGTAGGCGTGGTCGAATAGTGCGCCCTCGCGAGCGAGGGCGTCGATCGACGGCGTGATATCCCGCTCGTAGCCGTAGGCACCCAAATGGTCGGCGCGCAGCGCGTCGACGGTGATCAGCACGATGTCGCGCCCCGACCAATCGAGCATCGACGACGGTTTCGACGCGCCGATGGTCGCGAGGCAGTCCGGGTCGCTGTCCCCGCAGTTCGCCTCGCTCGGAGGAGCGACACGCGCCGCAAGCTCCACGCCGAGCCGCAGGGTCGGCGAGTGCTCGCTCAGGATGAGGCGAAAATTGTCGAAACCCGCGACCGAACGCGAAGCCAGGGGCCAAGCCAACCCCGCCACGACGAGGAGCCCCCCGCAAACCGCTGCCCCAAGCCACCCGCCTGAGCCAGGACGCGACCAAGCAGGACCCACCGCCACGCCGGCGGAGGCGAGCGTGATCAGCGAAAGCCCCACGTGGAAAGCGGGATACAGGCGGACCAGGACGAAACGGTTCACGAGCGCCGATGCAAGAGCGACAGCCGCGACCGCCAGGACAAAGGTGATGAGTGCGAGCCCACCAGACTGGGCGGCTCGGTACCGGCGGGCGATCCAGGGTCCCAGAAAGTGGACCACCGCCGCGAAGACGATTCCGACGCCCAGTGCGAAGCCTGCCCGGATGGACAACGCGGCGAGGTGGCGGCCCCCACCGATCCCCCACCCGACGGCGACCCCCACGAGAGCCCACGAGGTGACCAGCAGCCAGTGGTTTCGTGGGCGCTCAGCACCCTCGAGGAGCCAGAGGGTCCAACCGCCGAAGAGGCCCGGGATCACACCGAGCACGAGCCAGGACGGCGACAGTCCGAGAAGGCCGTACTGGATCTCCCAAACGCTCGCCATCTGCGCTCGCTGGGCCACGGCGACAACGAGGAACTCGACAAGCAGAGCAAGCCACCCGGCCATCAAGCCGATCGCCAGGCGCGAGGGTAGCTGCTGCCAACGGCCTTCGCCGTCCGGCACAGCGGAGGGCTCCGTCGCGGGCGGAGGGGCTCCCTCGTCGCGAGCCGGTTCGGCCGACTCACTGACCGTCATCACGTCAGATGTACTCGACGTCGCCGACCTCGTAGGCGCGTTCGCCTGCGGGCAACTTCACCGTGACTTCATCCCCAACCGATTTTCCGATCAGCGAACGGGCAAGAGGGGCGGAAATGGAAATCAGGCCGTTATCGATGTCCGCCTCGTCGGCACCGACGATCTGGTAGCGAACCTCTTCGTCGGTATCGAGGTTGGTCAGCGTGACCGTGGCACCGAAACGCACGACCTCTCCGCTCAGCTTCTTCGGATCGATGATCTCCGACAGCGCGAGCTTGGCCTCGAGGTCGTTGATCCGCGCCTCGACCATCCCCTGACGCTCCTTGGCCGCGTGGTACTCGGCGTTCTCGCTGAGATCGCCATGCTCCCGAGCGATACCGATTTCGCGTGAGATCTTCGGGCGTTCTTCCTTCAGGCGCGCCAGCTCTTCCTTGATGAGCTGGGCTCCGCGCGGCGTCATGGGGACTTTTTCCATCGCGTTCCTCGAGAGATTCGAGCCAAGGAGCGACCCAGCCGAGGCCGCCCTTCGTCGGGGCCGGGCAAGCTATCACTTTCGGCGCTCTTTTCAAAAGCCGGCCCGGTTGCGAAACGGGGCGAATTTCCCTTGCCCCGCTTGGGGCGGCCCGGTAGAGCGGGCCCTCGACCCCGTGCCTCGACCCAACCCCAACCGCACTACCAACTCCAACCGCGCTCGCCGGCCGAACCGCACTCCCAAACCCAACGGTATCGTTGGCTCCGGCAGCGCGTCCGCGCCAGGCAGGGGCCGCTGGCTGGTCCACCGGGGTGCGCTGCTCGCGCTGGCGGTCGGCCTGCCCTTCGTCTCGGGCTGCGCGGCGGAGGAAAAGCGCCCCCTGAGCGCCATCGAGTACACGGAAAACGCCAAAAAAGCCTACGAAGAGGCGATGGAGTCCTTCTACGACGAGGACTGGGTGGCGGTCCCTCTCCTGATGGACGAGGTGAAGCGCAACTACGCCTCGAGCCGCTACGCTCGTCTCGCGCAGCTCAGGATCGCCGACGCGCACTTCCACCAAGAGACGTACCCCGAGGCGATCACCGCCTACCGCGAGTTCGTTCGGGATTTTCCGAACGACCCGGAGGTCCCCTACGCGCGCTACCGGATCGTTCTGTGCCAGTTCCGCTCGAGCGGGGTCTCTCCTCTCCTTCCGCCGCTCGAAGAGCGCGATCTGGTGAATGTCCGGGATGCTCACCAGACCATTCGCAACTTCATCCGCGACTATCCGGGTCACGAGGAGCGCGAGCAGCTCGAGTACATGCTCCTGTGGGTCAAAGGAATGCTCGCCCGCCACGAGCTGTACGTCGCTCGCTACTACCTGAACCGCGGGAATTTCGACGCCGCCGTGAGCCGAGTCCAGTACGCCCTCGCCAACTACGAGGGGACCGGACTCGAACCGGAAGGCCTCGTCCTCTTGGGCGAGACCTACATGAAGCAGCACGAACCCAAGAAGGCCCGGCAGGCCTTCAACGTCGTGCTGAGCAGCTTTCCCGCGTCTCCCTTCGTCGTGCCGGCGCGAAACTTCCTCGTCCAGCTTGGCGAGCCGGTGGGAGTAAAGCGCAT
>JBNKGC010000254.1:0-7633 GCA_050289625.1 Polyangiaceae bacterium
GCCCCCCTGAAAACGAGACACGGGCGGGTCCGCCCCCCTGATACCGAGTTGCGGGGTTTTGGGCCTGAGCGCTATCGTGAAGGGCGATGGCTCGCTCACCTCTGATGTCGCTCCTCCCGGCCCTCGCCCTACTGGGTCATTCGGCACTTGCCAGCGCACAGGACGAGGCGCCCACCTTCCAAAGCGAGTCGGAAACGAAGAAGGCCGAAGCCGCAGCGGAGAAGCAGAAGCAGCAAGCGGTGGCCACGGGCAAGACCGCCGACGGAGTGCCTCGCGACGTGCGCGGGGTGCAGGGCATCAGCCCCTTCTGGGAGCAGATCAAGCAGGGCGACAACGCCTACATCGCTCGCTCGTTCGATCAGGCGCTCGAAAGCTACAAAGCTGCCATCGCTGCTTTACCGCACGATCCCATCGGCCATCTGCGAGTTGCGGAGGTCCACTTGCAAAAGGGGCAGCTGCCCGAAGCCGAACAAGCTCTGGTCGCAGCTCTGCGGTTCGTGGGCACCGACATCGGCCAGAAGGCGAAGATCTTCTTCTTGCTCGCCGAGGTGCGCGAACGAAAGCTTGCCGTGGACGAAGCCATCGCCAGCTGGACCGCGTACGAAAAGCTGCAAAGCGAAGTGAAGCCCCCCGAGACCGCCGTGGTGACGAGCGAGAAGGGGACGAAGGCGAAGCCGCCCGCCCCGGTTCGCATCTTCGGTGACACGGCGGTTGAGCGAAAAAAGCGCCTCGAGGAGCACAAGAAGCTCGAAGCTGAGTACGCCTCCGTGAAAGAGCGCATCGCGCAGCGCCTCAAAGAGGCGGACGAGCGCGCCAAGGCGAACGCCAAATAGGACCTTCAGCAGTCGCTCACAGATCGAGGGCGCGTCGGGCGACGTCGAAGGAAAAGCCCTGTCGCCCGAGGCTCGCCAGCGCTTTTTCACGCTGAGCGCGATCCGATAGATCGAAACGGGAGGTGAGCCGCTTCCGCCGCGCATAGGCCCGGGCCGCCTCGAGCTCTCCGTCTTCGGTGGCGTCGTCGACAGCGCCCAGAGCGTCCGCGACCAGCGCCTCCGCCACGCCGCGTTCGAAGAGCTTTCTGCGGATCTTCGCTTGCGACGTGCCCCGCTCCCGGAGACCTCGCGTCAGGGACTCGGCGTAGCGGCGGTCGTCCAGCAGGCGGGAGCCCACGAGCCGCTCGAGGAGCCGCTCGATCCGTTGGTGCGCCGCACTGCGCTGTCCCTCGACCGCGTGCCGTGCCACGTGGCGTTGCAGTACTCGCCGCAGCTGCTGTACCGAAGCGTCGTAGCGATTGAGGTACCGGAGCGCGGCCTTGTCGAGTTCTTCGTGGCTCGTCAAATCGACTGCGGCGGTGTCGGGCTCCTTCCCGTCACCGCCGCTTCGAGGGTTCGACCCGGCTTTCTTTCGCATCGTCACGCTCGGATCGAGGATGCGTTGGTCGCCTGCGCCGTTCGGTCCCGTATCGGGAGGGACTCAGCCGCCGCCCTTCTTGAGCTCGGTGAGGACCAACTTGCTCACGGCCTTGAGCGTCTCGAACACCCCGACCCCATCGCGGGCGTTGGCCTCGAAATCGGGAACCGCCATCGGGTTCAAGAGCTCACGCAGCTCCTCGACCTCGACGACGTTGGGCAGGTCCCGCTTGTTGTACTGAATGACGTACGGGATCTTGTCGAGGGAGTAGCCCTGCTCGGCGAGGTTCTCGCGCAGGTTCTCGACGCTTTCTTGGTTGGCTTCGAGACGCTCGAACTGCGAGTCGGCGACGAAGATGACCCCGTCCACGCCCTTCAGAATGAGCTTGCGGCTCGCGTCGTAGAACACCTGCCCTGGCACCGTGTAGAGGTGGAACCGCGTCTTGAACCCGCGGATTTCGCCGAGAGACAAGGGCAAGAAGTCGAAGAAAAGAGTGCGTTCCGTTTCGGTCGCCAGGCTGATCATCTTGCCTTTGGCGTCCGGGTTGGTGCGCTCGTAGATGTACTGCAGGTTCGTTGTTTTGCCGCAGAGGCCGGGACCGTAATAGACGATCTTGCAGTTGATCTCCCGAGCCATGTAGTTGATGAAGCTCACGCTCGGGCCCTTTCAGTCGTTGAAGAGACTGTCAATGTCGTCATCCGTGATCTCGGCGAAGGGAGAATCTGCGCCCGGTTCCTGCACCTTGTTGGCGAGGGATTCGAAGATCCGGTTGAGCTCGTCGGTTGCCTTGCGCACGCGCAAGCGAACCAATCCCAAGCTCGACTTCGAGTCGAAGATGACCACCAAGATCACCCGGTTCCCGACCAGCTGGATGTGGATGTTCTGGTTTTCGCCCTCGTGGAACTGAGTCGCGAACTCGTTCTCGCGGAGGAGCTTCGCAATGCCTCCGGTCGCGGCGATGTTGCCGGCCGTGAGGGACGCCAGGGACGTCGTATCAATGTTTTCCACGTCACCGCTGGCAGCGATGAGCTGTCCGTTCTTGTCGACGATGAAGACGACCTTGGCGTTCGCTTCCCGAACCAAGCGGTCGACGACCCCCTGGATCTGGTTGAACTCCTCCTCGTACATCACCATCTGAGGGTTAACCATCAGTGCCTCCGCCGCGTAGACGACCCTGCTTTCGGCTGCCTATTGTCGACATGTTCTGTAGAGCCGGGTCGTCGCCTCGCGCCGCATGCCGGCTTGCAAGCAACGTCCCGGGTCGCAGCCTAGCCTTGTAGTATGAGCCCCCTGGCTCCAGCAACCCCGGGAACCGCGGAGCGGGAGCTTTCGGTTTTCGGTGTTCTCCGGGTGTCGCTCGTGCGCGCTCTGACATTCGCGCGCTCGGAAGGTCGCGCGGCGGCTCGTTGATGGTCGCCGATTACCCATCTCTGCGCAGCTCTTCCTACCTTTGGTGCCCATCTTGGGCGGGCACCGCGCGAGCCCGTTCGGTCGTGCTGCACGCATGTTTCCATTCGTCGCCGCGGCCTGGTGTTCGTTCCGGGCGAAAAAAGCTCGACGGGACCCCTTGCCCGTGACGTCCGGAGCCTCGTTTCGCGCCGGGAACTAGTTTGCCGCCGGGGCGGCCGAAGGGCTAAGAGTGGGGCTCGGCTGATGGAAATGCGCGCGAAGAAAACGGCGATCACGGCGAAGGCCCGCTCTCGGGCGACGACGCGGTCCGGCTCCTGGTTCGTGGTCGCTGCGGTTGCGCTCGGGGTGGGAACTCCGAACGCTCTGGCTGCACCACGGAAAGGTCCGAGCAGAGCAGCGGCGAACCCGAGCGCCCTCGCGGCGGAGTTCGTGATCCATCCGGACCTCGTCCGGGCGCAGCGAAAGTTCGAAAAAGCGCGCGGAGGAGAGGCCTACTTGGCTCTTCGGCGCGTGTGGGACACCTGGGGCCGCGCGAATCCGCAGCACGTCGAGGAAGCCCTGGCTCTGGCGAGCGAGAGCTCGCGGCACGACGCGGGGGTACGGGCGTACGCGCGCCTCCTCGGTGCCTACGCCCGGGTTCGACGAGGTGATCTCGCTTCGGCACAGTCGTCGATTCGCGCCCAGGGCTTCGTCGATCGCTGGCTCCTGGTCGGACCCTTCGATAACGAGGGGAAGTCCGGACTCGGGCAGGAGTTCGGCCCCGAGGCGGAACCGGGCGCGCCGATCGTTCCGGGACGAGCCTACACCGGCAAGGAGCGTCCCGTTCGCTGGCGTGTGGTTCCCGACGCGTTCCCGTACGGCTGGATCGACACGGGTTCGTTGATCCGCCCGGAACTCAAGACCTGCGCCTACGCCACCACCTTCGTTTCCGGTGATGAAGACCAAAAGCGTGACCGCACGATCACTGCTTTCGTGGGCGCCGGGGGCGCATTCCGTCTCTTCTTCAACGGGCAGCAGGTTCTCGAGGACGAAGCGTATCGGGGCTACGACGCAGGTCGCTACGCGGCTGCCCTTCGCCTGCGGCCCGGCATCAACCGCTTGACGATCAAGGTGTGCGGCGACGAAGCGGCGCCCATCTTCAGCGTGCGACTGGGAGACGAGCGCGGCGAGCCCGATCCAACGTTGGTCGTCAGCAACGACGTTCGCCTGAGTGAACGAGCTGCCCCGACGGTAGCCGCCGTGCTCGAGGAAAAACCGGACGTTCCGGAAGTGCCACGGGCGCTGATCGGTCCGCTTCAGGACTTCGAGCGACGTGTTGGCGACGACACGAGCAAGGCCCGAGCCGCGGACTTGGAGACCTTCGCCGCGTACCTGGTCGAGAGCAAAGGCGACGATCCCACGACCCACGAAGCGCGCGATCTGGCTCGCAAGGCCGCCGAGAAGTCGCCGACCGTCGATCGTCTGCTTCTTGCCGCTACCCTCTCCGAGGATCGCAACCAGGCTGGCAGCTGGATCGCGCAGGCGCGCGAGCTAGGTGGGGACTCGAACGTTGACGTGCTCCTGGCCAGGGCGTGGCATGAAGGCACCGGGCCGAGTCCCCGCAAGGCGTTTCCTCTGTACGACGAAGTCCTGGCTCTCGACCCCGACAACCTGGCGGCCCTGCGGGGCCGGGTGGAGCTCTACAACGCGGCGGGTCTCCAGCGTACGGCTCTCGCGACGCTCCAGGCAGCTCTGCGTCGCAGTCCCGAATCGGTGATCTTGCTGAACATGGTGGCGTCCCAGCTCGACACGCTCGGTCGAACCACCGAAGCGGCTGAAGTGAAGTCTCGCTACGCCGCGCGACGCTTCGACGACAGCACCTACCTCACGGGGCAGCTCGAGCTTTCGGTTTCTCGCCGCAATCGTGCGCTGAGCGAACACTGGCTTTCGCGGCTGACGGGCGCGGAGCCAGCGACCGGTTGGACGCACCGGGTGGCGTCGCGCACCTATCGAAACTTCGGCGAGGACGAACGGGCGCTCACGGCACTGGAGCGAGCCCGTGAGCTTGCGCCCGAGGACGTGGGGATCTTGCGGAGCTTGGCCGATTTGCACGGGGAGCTCGGTCGGAGCGACGAGCAGCTTCGGTTGATGCAGGACATCCTGCAGATCCGTCCCCAGGACCGCGAAGTGCGCGAGTACGTCGAGCACATCAAGCCCCCGGAGGCGAAACCCGACGAAGTCTACGCCATGCCTTCGGAGGAGTTCCTGAAGCTGCGCCACGCCCCAGCGAAGGGGAACAACGTGCGCACGCTGCGGGACCTCACGGTGAGCACGGTCTACGAAAATGGCCTCTCCAGCAGCTTTCGGCAGGTGGTGTTCCAGCCGCTCACCGACGCGTCGGCGGCGCTCTCGCGCCAGTATGCGTTTCAGTACGAGGCCGACACGCAGCGGGTGCAGCTCAAGGGCGCGCGGGTTTACCGTGGCGATGGCAGCATCGACGAAGCCATCGAAAGTGGCGAAGGAGCGGCGAACGACCCCTCCATCGCCATGTACACGTCCGGGCGCACCTACTACGTCCAGTTTCCCCGTCTCGAGCCGGGGGATGTCGTGGAGTTGCGGTATCGCATCGACGACGTGACCCCACGCAACGAATTCGCGGACTACTTCGGGGAGGTCGTCTACCTCCAGGGTGACGACCCGAAGCAGAATGCCGAATACGTCCTCATCACCCCGAAGACCCGCAAGCTGTACATCGATCAACAGCTCGAGGGCGTTAAGCGGTCGGTGAAGGAGACGGACACGCAGCGCATCTTCCGTTTTGTCGCCGACTCCCTGCCGGCGATCACACCGGAACCGGACATGCCGCCGTGGCCTGAGCTTCTCGGGTTCATCCACGTCTCGACGTACCCGACGTGGAAGGAATTGGGTCGCTGGTACTGGGGCCTCGTGCGCGAGCAGTTCGACCTCGACGAAGAGACCCGAAAGCTGGCCCGCGAGATCACCAAAGATGCCAAGACGGACCGCGAGAAAGTGCGGGCAGTCTATGGGTGGGTGGTCAAGAACACGCGCTACGTGGCGCTCGAGTTCGGCATCTACGGCTTCAAGCCGCGTCGCTGCGTGCAGACGGTGGCCCGCGGCTGGGGCGACTGCAAAGACAAGGCGACTGTCATCGCCACCTTGCTGAAAGAGCTCGGGATCGACGCCAATATCGTGATCTTGCGAACTCAGCTTCGAGGTGGATTTCCGTCGAAACTGGCGAGCCTCGCTCCCTTCGACCACGCCATCGCTTACGTGCCTTCGCTCGATCTGTATCTGGATGGCACGGCGGAGCACACCGGATCGGAAGAGCTCCCGATCATGGATCAAGGCGCGCTCGGTCTTCACGTCGACGCCGACGGGGTCAAACTGGTGCACCTGCCCCCGCCGGATCCGACGAAGAACGTCATCCAGCGAAAGGTCGAGGCCGAGCTCCGAAAGGACGGGTCGGCCGATCTCGGCATCGACTTCGAGGTGCGTGGTCAGGACGCTCCCGGCTGGCGCCGGCGTTACGAAGCCGAGGCCACCCGCAAGCAGCGTCTGAGCGCCGATCTGGGTCACGAGTTTCCAGGGCTCGAGCTCGAGGAGGGTGGCCTGTCGACGGGTGATCTCTCGGACATCGAGGTCCCAGCGACGGTTGAGATCCGGGCGAAGGCTCCTGGCTTCGGTCGCCGCGAGGGCGATCAATTGAGCATCGGGGTGACCCCGAGCATCCGCCTCACCCGAGAGTACGCGTCCCTCTCCAAGCGGACCCAGGACGTGCGCATTCCGGGATTTTCGACGCGTGACGACACGTTCGTCGTGAAGCTGCCGCCCGGCGCTCGCGTGGTGTCGGCGCCCCGCCCCGTGCGCGTGGACACGCCGTTCGGTTCGTACTCGATCGAAGTCGATCAAAAGGGTCGGCGCGTCGAGGTACGCACCCGCCTTTCGTTGAAGGTCGATCGTGTGACCGTCGCTCAATACCCCGCCTGGAAACGATTCTGCGCCCAAGTCGATCAGGCCTTGGGACACCGCCTGGTGATCGCACCATGACCCTCCGAACGAATCCGCCGTCCTCTTCACATCTCCCGCCGAAGCGAAGGTTCGGTCGCCGGTGGGCGCGCCTGACTGCTCTCACCCTGATCTCGGCGACGCTCGCGCTTTCGGCGTGCAAGCGCCAAGCGGATTCACCCCAGGACGGCGTGTCCGCCCTCCGCGACGAGGCGCGAGATTCGAGGGACCAGGAGCTGGTCAGCGAATGGCTCCTGAGTGAGCTCCTTTCCCCCGGAGGTCAGGCGGCGCAGGCGCGTGCCGCGCGCAAGCGCCTCGACGAGCTGAAGGCAACGGGGTTGCTCGCCGAGTTCGGGCGGGCTCTCGACGATGCTTACCACGGCAAGAGCAAGCGGGTGGCCGATGCCTACCTGCGCACGGTGGTCGCGGCCCGCGACTCCGAAGATCCTCGAGCGCCGCTTTTGGCTTGGTACGCGGCGCACCGGGCTTTCGAGCATCGCGGTGAAAGCCCAGGTTTTCTGAAGCGCTGGCACAAGGCGATCGATGATCTCCTCGAGCGTCCCGGTCGCATCGGCTGGCGCGCCTATGGTTCCTTGCTCGATTTGTGGACGGCCGAAGCTTGGGAGAGCGCGCGCGCCGATCTGAACGAGATCGTGGCAACTCGTCTCGGTTGCGTGAAGAGCGCCCGCCTGGCGGGGCCCTTCGGAAGTGATTCCCCCGCTGATCTAGATCGCAAATTCGGCGCTGAAGCTCCCGGACCGTGGCCCGCGCGTTGGGCCCTCGAGCCCGGTCGGTCGGAGGCTCCTCA
>JBNKGC010000255.1:0-7613 GCA_050289625.1 Polyangiaceae bacterium
ACGAGGTTTCACGCAGCGCAACAACCCAGGAGGACACGGAGCCGCCGGAGTTCGTCGGGGCCGACTCGGCCGAACCCGACGAAGCCGCAGCGGTGAAGCTCACCTGGAAGCCCGCCACCGACGCGCTCTCGAGCGCGGGCGCGATGATCTACGTCGTCTACATGGGTACCACTGCCGACGACGTGGACCTCGAGGTCCCGGTCGCCGTGAGCCGTCCGGGCGCCACGAGCATCGTCGTCGACAAGCTGCCGGCGCCGGACACGGAATACTTTTTCCTCGTTCGCGCGCGCGACGCCGCGGGCAACTTCGACGACAACGAGGTGATCGTCTCCGGAAAGAGCGGCAAAGACCTTACTCCGCCCAAGTTCGGTGGCTGCACCCTCGCGAGCGGAAAGACGGCGCGCTCGGTCGAGGCGCTCTGGAACGCCGCGACGGACGACACGTCCGCGCCGGAAGAGATTTCCTACAACATCTACGTTTCGAAGAAGTCCGGTGAGCAGAACTTCAGCGTTCCCGGAGTCACCATCCTCGGCGACGAACGAGGCATCGTGCCGGATCTCGAAACGGCTACGGACTATTACGTCGTCTGTCGCGCCGTCGACGCGTCGGGCAACGAAGCCGAAAACTTCGTCGAGGTCACGGCCACAACGAAGAGCGACGACGAGGCACCGGAGTTCCAGGGTGTCACGAACATCCTGAACATCACCCCCACCGGGTTCGACGTGGAGTGGAACCCGGGTAGCGACAATCAGACGGCCGAAGACGCGCTGGTTTATCAGGTGTACGTTTCCGAGACGTCGGGCGGCCATGATTTTTCCGAAGACTCGGATGACCTCAAGGCCACGAGTATGCCGGGCGCGACTGGAGTCACGGTAGCCGGTCTCGGTTCGAACACGGACTACTACGTCGTCGTGCGAGCGCTGGATTTGGCGGAGAACCAAAGCCAGACCACCGTCGAATTCGCGGTGACGACATTCGTGAGCTTCGCAGCAGATATCGAGTCGCCGATTTTTGGACAGCGTTGTGCTACCGCCACCTGCCACGAGATCTTCAATCCGACGGCGGGCATGAAGCTAGCGCCCGGTTGGGCTTACAACGATCTCGTCGGGGACGAGGGCCTCGGAGTCGACGCAAATACGAGCGTTGCCTACGAGTTCTACGACGACGACGGCCTGAAGACGCCGATGAAACGCGTCAAGCCGGGGGATTCGGCGAGGAGTTTCATCCTCAAGCGGGTCGATCCTCCCGTCCTGAATCCACCGCTCCCCGGGGACTTCAAGATGCCTCCGACCGGCGACGACCTCGCGCCGGCTCAAATCGAACTCATCCAGCTCTGGATCGACCAGGGTGCCCAAAATAACTAACAGCGTGATGCGACTTTTCAGGGCTTTAGGTTCCGTTTTTCTCTTGGGCGCAGGGCTGGCGGGCTGCAGCGTCATCAACTCGTTCGATGAGCTTGCCGAGGTTAGCGTCGATCAGACCGGCGGCGCTGGGGTCGGAGGCAGCGGCTCGGGGGGCATGGCTGGGGACACAGGTTCGGGCGGCAGTACCGGGGGCACAGACACCGGGGGCGCGGCCGGGGCTGGTGGCGACGAACCGAGCGGAGGAACGGGGGGAACCGGAGGAACCGTGGAGGTTCCAGATGGTCTGGTCGTCGTTTTCGGAGAGGATACCGATCGGCAAGACTCCACGCCTTCCGACCAAGAGGTTCTCTCTGTACTGTCACCACAGACCGGGGAGGAACTCGCGAGCGAGGACGGAGCCTTCCCCGGGATCGCTTACGAGATGGAGCGGGATCTCTGGTTCGTACTCAAGAGTGACTCGACGGCATTCCAGCCGGCGCCTGCGGACAACATCGTCCTTGAGGCTCGGTCTTTCGATCGAGCGACGAACGAGTGGACGGTCCTCAACGGTTCCCCGCCTCGAGTGGATACGCCGTACGGCATCCGCGCGCTTTACGCGATGCCGGATCGACTAGCCCTACTCACCCTTTCAAGTAGCTTGCAGGTTCAGCTTGTCGTCTATGACACTTCGGACCCCGGGGACCTCCGGGAGGTCACGTCTCGAGTGACGTTGGAAGACGGAGGCGAGATACGGACGGCCACAGTCGTCCCGCTGAGCGTCGGAGGACGCTTGCAAATTGTCCGAAAGGCGCCCTGCGATGGCAGCTTGGGAGTGTGCGCTTCGTCCTCTCAGCTCGAGCTGCAGCGCGTGGACATCACCCCGAGCGGCGTTCAGGCCTTCCAGGCCGAACCGATTCTCGAGATCGACGGTGCGACATCTGACGCCAGCGCCGCGACGGATCCCGGTGGATTCGTGGTCATGGGAGCGCCGGATACTTCCGCGCCACCGATCTCGCAGGGATACGTCCAGCTATTTTCCGCGACGGATCAGACAACCGACGGGACGAAGTACCTCTTTCCCCTAGGCCAGGCCGAGTTGAAGTCGATGGTCGTAGACCCATGCAACCGCGTCGCGTACCTGACCGGACCACAGATTAAGAGCGTCATCGGGGTGCCGTTGACTACCACGATGGGGCGACCAGAGACGGAGAGCCTCAATGATGTTGGGAAGGGTTTGGTGTATGAACCCTACACACGAACCCTCATCGTTCCGCTCGACTCGGATAACGAGTTCGGTCTGACGGCCCTGACGCTTGGGGGTACGCCAGACAGCCCGTCGCTCAGTCCGCGGTCCGTGGGTACTTGGCAGCCGCCGAGGCATCTCAAGCCACGCAATGTCGTGGCGGCTCAGGCGGATGGGACGCATTGCGTCCAGTGAGTCTTCCGTAGGCATTGCCGGCGAAGCCCACGGTCCCCCGCGACTTGCGCTAAGTGCCCGCATGCCCGGGCTCGCACCAAAGCGAGCGGCGCCTCCCCACCACCCCTACCAATCCACCTGATACCGCACTCGTTCCTCACCTCGTACGTCCACGCGCAACCTTTTGCCCGAAAGCTCCAGAAGCGCGTGGGCTCGTGCGGGTCGGCCCGGGGCATCCTCGTCGAGGTTTTCGATGAGACTTTGGAGCGTCACGTAGGCGATGCCGTTGATGACACTCAGGTGGTTCCAGTGGGCATGGCCCGAGAGCACGGCGCGGACTCGACCACTCGCTTCGAGCACCTGACGCACACGACGGCGCTCGGCGACGCGACAGAGGTGGGGCAGCTTTTCGAACCACCGGTTGCCAGTGCAGTCCATTTCGCAGAGCGGATGGTGCACGAAGACGACGGTATCCTTTTTGGTGCCCGCCAAATCTTCTTCGAGCCAGGCAATTTGCTCGTCAGGGAGGTGCACGCTCTTTTCCGGCACGTACCGGGTGCAGAGCACGACGAAGTGGTAGCCGCCTCGATCGAAGCTCCGATACAAGGGGGCGGTTTGGCGCATCAGCCGGACGAGGGCCGCGTCGGGGAGGTGCATCTGGTCGTGATTTCCGGCCACGTGCACCACCTCGGCTTCGAGCTGACTCAGGATGTCGACGAAGTGGCGGTAGCGTTCCGCGTCGAGCTCGGCGCTCTCGTCTTCGACGACGTCGCCGAGATTCACGACGAGATCGGGTCGATCCACCGTGTTCATGCGTGCGACGAAGTCGCGCAGAAGCGGCTCGGCGAAGGCAGAGAGCTTGCGCAGCTTGCCTTCGTGGCGTGCTTCGGGACCCAGGTGCACGTCGGTGACCAACCCGAGTCGCAGCGCATCCCGAGGCACGGATCAGCTCCTTTTCTTGGGGCTTCGGGCAGGCGACTTCGCCCCTTTGCCCGCACGTGCGGGTGCCCTGCTGGGGCGCCGTTTCGCCGCCTGCATGGTTGGTCGTTTCTTCGCTGGGGTCGACGTCGCCTTCTTCTTCGGCGGCGGGGCCTTCGGCGGCGGAGCTTTCGGTGGACTTTCGCTTTCCACCTTTGCCGGGCTCGCTGCGCGGGGTGCATCGGCGGCCACGGGCGCCTGCGCGGTCGCGGAAGGGGTTGCGTCGGGAGCTCCCGAACTGACGGAAGTGGAGTCCGCCTTCGCGGGTGCGCGTTTTCCACCAAAGCGGCGCTGGAGCATCTCGGTCAACGCGAGCAGCCCGAGGGCTTCGCCTCCGACGGGGCGTCCGGGCCGCGTGTCGACGTTGTAGCCCATCGTGTCGATGTGCACCCAGTCCCGATCCTTCGAGACGAACTCCGCCAGAAAGAGCGCCGCCGTGATCGCTCCGGCGTACGGACTGTTCGAGAGGTTGATGATGTCTGCCACCTTCGAATCGAGCATGCGGCGATACGGTTGGTGGAGGGGCATGCGCCACAGCGGATCGTGGGTGTCGAGCCCCGCCGCAAGGATTTCCGCTGCGGTGTCCTCTTTGGTGGCGAAGAGCGCCGGCATGCTGGTTCCGAGCGCGACCCGCGCCGCTCCGGTCAACGTGGCTACGTCGATCACCAAGTCGGGGTCGTCGTTTTCGGCTTCCGCGAGGGCGTCGCACAGGACGAGCCGTCCCTCCGCGTCGGTATTGCCGACCTCGACCGTGATGCCCTTGCGGGTATCCAGAACGTCGAGAGGGCGGAATGCGTTGCCGGAAACGCTGTTTTCGACCGCCGGGACGAGCACGCGCAGCTGAATGGGAAGCTCTAGGGCCATGATCACGTGGGCCAAGCCGAGCACCAACGCTGCACCGCCCATGTCCTTCTTCATCAGGCGCATGTTGCCCGACGGCTTGAGATCGAGGCCTCCCGTATCGAAGCACACACCCTTGCCCACGAGGGTGACGCGAGGGTGCCTCGCTTTGCCCCAGCGAAGGTCGAAGAATACCGGCTCGCGACTGCTGGCTTTTCCGACCGCGTAGATGGCCGGGTATCCCTCGCGCACGAGACGCTCCCCCGCGATCGCCCGATATTTGCCGCCGTGAAGCTTGGCGAGCTGGTGCCCGACTGCGCTGAGCTCCACGGGGCCCATGTCCGCGGCGGGGGTGTTGATCAGATCGCGGCAGAGGATGGTGCCCTCTGCCAAGGCCGTGACCCGCTGCTGATCGGCTCCGTCCGGCCAAGCCAGGGTCGGGCGGGCGCGCGTCTTGGTCTTGTACCGTTCGAATCGGTAGCTCCCGAGCGCCCAACCGAGACAGAGGGCGCTTGCATGCTCGGCAGGTAGATCGGCCGGCGCCACGTAGTTGCCCTTGGGCAAGTCCCGCGGGAGCGTGGCGTAGTCCCAAGGAACCTCGGGGTCGGTGACCGTGAGGAGAACCTCCCCGATTGATCCGTCGGGGCCGGGGATCAGGGCGTGTCGGCCGGCTGCCGCGCGGAATCGTGTCGATTCGAGCCAGCCCCTGGTGCGGGCGGGTTGTTCTTCGAGCCAACCCGGATAGTCAGAGGCGTCGACGATCCGGAGGGGGATGGCCCGCTTCTTCGGCTTCTTGGTGAAGTGGGAGTCGATGCTGAAGGTGTCGCTCACTGGATCTCCGGTCGAGGGGCTTGCGCGCCCCGGAGGGCGCCCTGCAGGATACAACGGTGAGCACCCACCATAGGGGATCCGTCGTCGTCGTGTCCGATCGCGTGGTCACGCCGGGCCCGGAGGGGCTCTCCGTCGGCCCAGCGGCCGTATGGCTCGACGGTCCGGTGATCGAGGAGGTCACGGATCCCGGCGAGGCTCGGGGGCCCATTCCGCGTGCGCGAGCGGCCGGCCTCGAAATCTGGGATTTCGGCGCGCGTGTGGTGGCGCCTGCGTTCGTGAACGCGCACACGCACTTGGCGATGTCGGCGTTTCGCGGGGTGACCGACCGAGCTGCGCGGACAGGCAACGTGGTGCAAGATCTGTTCTTTCGGCTCGAGTCGGAGCTCACGGCCAAAGACGTGCGCGCCTTCACGCGGCTCGGAGCCTATGAGTGCCTTCTCGCCGGGATCGGCGAGGTGTGGGATCATTACTACTTCGGTGACGCCGTCGCCGACGCCCTTGAAGATGTGGGGCTTTCCGGAGTGGTTGCTCCCACCCTCCAGGATCTGTCGGGTCCAGGGCGCGAACGCTCGGAACAGGAGCTCGATGCCACGCGGCGAATCGCGGACAGTTCGATGCGGTCGGCAAGAGGGATTCATGCGGCCCTCGGTCCCCATGCCCCCGACACCGTGAGCGACGAGCTCTGGCAAACGATCAGCGACATGGCGCGACGGAAGGGCCTTCCGGTGCATTTCCACGTCGCACAGTCGTTCGAAGAGGTCGAATCTCTGCATCGTCGAGCAGGACGTTCGCCCATCGAACACCTGGATCATCTCGGCGCGCTCGACGTTCCCCGCGCTCTTCTGACGCACTTGGTGTTCGCCTCCGACTCGGACATCGCGCGCCTTGATCCCGAGCGGCACGTGCTGGCGGCGTGTCCTCTCTCGCAAACGCAGTTCGCCTTTCCTGCGCCCTTCTCCCAGTTCATCGACGCGGGCCTCTCCTGGGCCGTCGGCACCGACAGCGTGGCTTCGAATGATGCGGTCGGCCTGGGACGGGAGCTCACATTCCTCGCTGGTCTAGGCGCTTCCCACGTGGCGTCGTCTCCGCACGCCGTCGAGCATCGAAGCGCGGGGACGCTCGAGTCGGCACGCCGCTTGGACGAGCACCGGAAAGCCCATGCCGCCGAATGGACGCTGATCGAGCCCGAATCGCTGCTTCCCGCCGCCTTTGGGGCGGGAGGAAAACTCTCGGCATTCGGCGGTGCGAGCATGCCGGTGTCGGGCGTCATTCGCGCCGGCGCCGCGGCCAACCTGGTCGTCTACGATCCGGAGCACCCGTCGTTTTGGCCCGGAGACGACGTGCTTCGAACGCTCACGTACGCCGACGCTCCGGCCGCGATCTGGGCGATGTTCGTCGGAGGGAGGCTCGTGGGACGCCCCGGAGATTTTCGAGCCAGCATCGTCGGTGCACCAGCGTATCGAGAAGCGGTTGAAGAGGCCTCTCGGCGTCGGCAGGAGCTCCTGTCCCGCGTGAAGGGGCGCTGACAACGTCAGCTCTTGGAGCTCTTCCGCGCGCCCGGAGCGGCGCGCACGACCTCCAGGCGATAGTTTCCTACGACGCGGTGGACCGTCTCGCGCTTGATTCGGCCGACCGACAGCTTGCCGCGCTTCAGATATTCGAGCGGGTCGAGGCGCTCGGCGGAGGGCTCCGAGTAGTGACACCGCAGAAGCGAGCCTGCGGGCAAGGTCAGCTCGATGCTGCGCGTCCAGATCGTTCCCGGCGGACACCCCGGGTCACCGCGTTCTGCCGAAGCAGCCTCGATTTCGGCATTGGGGTGGTCAGCCGCCCGCACCCAGCCATCGCCCAGCGGAGCGAGCCAGACGCGGACCCGTTCGCCGCGGTTCACGACCGTGGCTTCGTCGACTACGTGGACGCGGTAGGCTCGAACCACGAGATCACCGTACTGAACGCCCGTGCCGAGCGCGAGCGAGTTCCCTGGAGACCCGGAGTGAAAAGGCCCCCAAGACCCGCCAGCAAGGAATAAACCGAGGCAAGCGAAGGCGAAGCCTGAGGAGTGCCGAGGCGCCGAAAACCGCCGGCGAGCAAGCCCCATTGCGAGCCGCCGGATTTTCCGGCGGCGGGTGGGGGTGAGCAACTGTCTTTGAGCCGTGAGGCCAGATGCAGCCGCCATCGCCGCCAGCCGAAGCTTCTCGGCTCGGAAC
>JBNKGC010000256.1:0-7552 GCA_050289625.1 Polyangiaceae bacterium
GCGCTCGGCAGCTGACACTGGCCCAACACCCCCTGCAAGAAACTCACGCGATCCTGCACGCCGAACTCCCGAGCGAGTGCCCGCGCGGCGGTCACGAGGTCAGGTCGTGGTCCCGGCCCCGTCGGCCCCGTCGGCTTCGGTTGGGGCCCTGCGCTGCTGTCACGCGGCATCTCAGAGTGCTGCGCGACATCGCAGCACCCTGAACTCTTGTAGCGCGTCGATGAACACGGACAGTCCTCGACGTGGCGCCTGCAACGAATGGATGACGCAACGCAGGTCCCCCGGCGAACTCGAAAACGACCCGCTTAATGAAAACGACTTTCGATAGTGAGTCGGTTCTGATAGTTGAAGGCGCCGAGGTCGCGCCTTCCCCGTCTCGCGGCGCCGCGCTTCGTTCCCTAGAAGATCGATGGGAAGCGAAGGAGTTCGGGGATGGCGCGAACCTCACCAATGGCGCGCGAGCAGCCCAGCTTCAGGCTCTCTGGGGAACCATGCTTCTGTTCTGCCGCTCGCGCCGCCGCAGTTTCGTGCTCGAGTGTAATCTGATATTGACTTGCGTTATCAGTATGGCAGCCTCCGAGTATGGTGACGGACGACGAGATGCAGCCCCTCGACGAAAGCTCGGATCGTGAGTTCGGTGCTGCTTCAGAGATTGCGCACCTGCAGGCACGGTTGGATAGCTACATGGAGCACGCTGGTCTGCGTTCCACGGGTAAACGACGATTAGTCATTCACCACTTCTTCACGGCGCAGGGCCACATCAGCCTCAATGAGTTGCTTCAAGTGGTCAAGCGGGACGATTCGAGTATCGGATATGCGACGGTCTATCGCACGATGAGGATGCTCGTCGAAGGTGGCATCGCCGAAGAGCACAAGTTCAGCGACGGAGTGACGCGCTACGAGGCAGCGCAGTTCGGTTCACACCACGACCACCTCATTTGCGTCGAATGCGGTCGGATCCAGGAGTTCGAAGAGCCGTTGATCGAAGAGCTCCAAGCGCGCGTCGCAAGACGACTAGGGTTTCGGCTCGTTGACCACAGGCATGAGCTGTATGGGATCTGCTCCGCCCACCGTGAGAACTCATTGGTGAAAGCTCCATCAGGCTAGTGACTCGGGTGGGCCATCCCGAGTTCGGGTTGATTCTATTCGAAGCAGCTGCTGCAGCCGTCCGTCCAGATCCCCTCCACACCGGCGCAGGCACCTTCGTCGAGCTCACAATCGCAGGCGAAATCGGCGGGCATGTAACACCCCAGCTCCGCACCGGCGCCAGCATCCGTCGAGGTGTTGGCGCCGAGCGCTCCAGCGTCCGCCTCCGTCTCGGAACAGCGGTCACAACCGTCCGTCCAGATGCCTTCTGCTTCGCCACAGGCCGCCTCGTCGAGTTCGCAGTCGCACACGTGGATCTCCTGCATGTAGCAACCGAGCCCGGTCGACGGAGCCGGGGTGCCCCCATCTACGCGAGAGCCCCCATCCGCTGGGGGTGAGGGTTCGCCGTCCGTTCCGCCGGCGTCCGTGCCGGTAGCCTTGCCCAGATCGCTGGTATCAGTGATGGAAGGGTGGGTCACATCCTCCGAGGTACATCCTTGGGACACGGAGACCGCGATGGCGAAGAAGGGAAGGGTCGAGGGGCGCATGGTTGGTCCTTTCGTGGTTGGTGGTTCCTGCACGGCTGACAGCCGAGCCAACCGCTCGGAGGAATCGTACGGAGATGAAAACTGCTGTCAAAAGAAAATGACTTTCATTTTCAATTAAGCTTGGTAGGTTCGCGTTGCCCGCCCTTCGACAGGGCTTGGGTTTGCCAAACGCAGTGCCTCGCATTCCCTCCTCCCGCCTCTGGTGCGTCATGCTCCTCCTGACCTGTTTCCATTCGGCGCGCCCTGTCCGAGCTCAAACCGGCGGTTCCGCACCAGGTCCTTGCGTGGAACGAGAAGCCTCGGGTTGTGAGTCCGCGACCGGAGCTCATGGCGATGGTGACGGGAGCGCGCAGGCAGCGGACGTTGAAGTCGAAGTTGTCGTCACCGGCACGCGAACGCCGGAGGTCATGCAGCGGAGCACTCTTCATACCGGCGTCGTCAGTCGAGAGGACGCTGAACGACGCGGCGCACTTTCTGTGGCGGACGCTCTGGAAGGCGAGTCTGGCCTGCAGGTGAACCCCAATGCCTACGCCCATCTGGGCAGTCCCTCGGGCGTCATGATGCAGGGGTTGGACGCCGAGCGAGTTCTCGTCCTGCGCGACGGCGAACGAATCGTGGGCGATTCTGGGGGGGTCGTCGACCTCGAGCAGTTCAGCGTCAACGACATCGAACGCATCGAGTATGTGCTCGGTCCGACGAGTTCACTCTACGGCACCGGGGCGTTGGGTGGAGTGGTCAACATCATCACGGGGGGGCCCGCTGCCGAGGGATTCAGTGCTCGCACACGTATCGAAGCGCGCTCCCTGCCGGAGTACATGGCCGGCGCTGCGATGGGGTATCGCGCTGCAGGGTACTGGGTGATGGGATCCGGTACCTATCGCCAAAGCGACGGAGTGCGCCTGTTCGCTGATCAAGCCGATCTAGCTTTGGCGCCCAAGAAGCGCTGGGAAGTCAGCACGCGAGTCGGAGCGGACGACCCGGACGTCACGTCCGTCGCCGAGGTCAACCTGGCTCGCACTGAAGCCCGTGGGCTACAGACGCAGAACGTTCCTCAACTGGGCGCATTCCAGGTGGATCTGCCCGACAGCACCCAGCGCGTTCAAGCGCGGGTGCGGCAAACCTACTCGCTCGGAACGTCGGCTGCCTTGCGCATGGCAACGAGCGCCCAGTTGTTCGGCGGCGAATCGAAGAAAGACCGCCGAGATTCCCCCCTCGACGAGGTGCGCCGGCGCGAGCAACGCCTGCTCAGCGCGGAGGCGACCACCACCGTGAGCGAAGGTCTCCGGACCTGGGTGCTCGGCTTGCGTGTGGAACAAGAGGACTTCGAACAGCGCCTGAGCAAGACGGAGCTGTTGCGCGGCGACGTGGCCACGACGACCGTCACGGAAGTCCAACCCGTCACACTGAGGAATGGCGCGATCTATGCTCAACTCGGTTGGGCCTTCGGCGAGCAGTTCACACTGCTACCGGGTGTTCGCGGCGAATGGCACAATCGGTTCGGCGGCGTGGTTGCGCCGCGCTTGGCGGCCGCCTACAGACCGCGCCCCGGCTGGTCCATGCGAGGGTCGATCGGTCGCGGTTTTCGAGCGCCGAGCGCCAAGGAATACGGCTTTCTCTTCGATCACTCCTTCCTCGGCTATCGAGTCGTCGGCAATTCGAAGCTCGAGCCTGAGCGTTCTTGGGGGGTCACGGGCGACGTCACCGTGGCGCTCACCGACGGCGTGCGCATGCGAGTCGGCGGCTTTCGCAACTGGATCAGCTCGATGATCGGCACAGCCTTCACCGGGAGAAGCATGCCGGGAGTGGACGACTTCAGCTACGTCAACATCGGCTCCGCCAGCACCATGGGCGGCGATGCTTCGGTCGACTTCCGAATGTCAGGCAAGTTGCGGTCACAGCTGGCCTACTCGTACTTGTTCACTCACAACGCAGATGATGACGAGCCGCTGCCGGGTCGCCCATCTCACACCGTGCTGAGCGCGTTCACCTATCAACCGCTCGATACCCTCGAACTGACCGTGCGAAACCGGATGGTGTCCGGTTCGTACTTGACTCGCGACATCACCACCCCGGGTTTCACAAAGTTGGATGCGCGAGTCAGCCAGCGCTTGAACGAGCACCTGTGGCTCCACGTCGGGCTGCTCAATGCGCTGGACGCACGTGACGATCCGGCACGTCCAGGCGATCAGCGTCCGATCGTGGGCCGCCTGTACGTGGTGGGCTTGACGACCAACTACGAGGAAGGAATGTAGAATGAAGCACTTTCGTGTCGAATCGCGCACCGCGCCGCTCGTGTGGGTGCTTTGGTCGTGCACCGCGCCGCTGGCTGAGAGTTCCGAAACCGTGATCGGACGCGACGGTGACGACTCGTCGTCCGAGGAAGAATCAGGCGCGAGTCGTTCGCTGCAGGACGGGTCGGAGGTCGCAGAGTCGGCGCCCGGGCAAGAACTCCCGGGCGAGGTTCTCGTCGTCGAGGTGCCCGACGAAGGGCGAGGCTATGTCGACCTGGCTCATGCCGAACAGGTGGAGATCGAAGACGCTCAGGATTCGACGGCCTGGGATATCGTGTTCGATGGCTGGGACATCTACACCAACAGCGGTCCGAGCGGTCCTGGGCAAGCGGCCGCCTTCGGGCCCAACGACGCGTCGGACTTCCTTTCCGGGCAGGACCCATGGGTTCCTTTCATGCGAGAGGACACATCCGGTGGCGCGTTCACTGACTGGTACTACTACGATGACGAGACTCACTCACTGTGGAGCCGCCTGCACACCTACGGTATCCGAGATGGGGAGGAGCTGTTCAAGATCCAGATCCTCTCGTATTACGGTGAGCAACGAGGAGCGCCGGTCAGTGCGTTGTATTCGCTCCGCTACGCACCAGTCGACGACCATGGCAGCGGAGAAATCGTCGAACTGCAGGGCGTCGACGCAACGGCGGGTGGCACCGGCGGCGGCGATGCTGAACCGAGCGGATGCGTCGACCTCGGCAAGGGTGAGGTCTTGCTGCTGTCGCCAGACGAAAAGGCCAAGAGCGAAGCGTGGGACATCTGTTTTCGCCGCGACACCATCACCACCAATGGCGGTGCCGCAGGTCCCGGCAACGTGACCGGCGTCGACCTGAACGCGGACGAAACGGAAGAAGAGACGCTGGAGCAGCTTCAGGAACTCACGAGCGAGTCGGAGTTGGAACGTTTCTCGGGTATCGACTTCGACGACCTGACGGCCAGTGACCTGTCGTACGAAAGCGACGGTCCCGTCTCCATCTTCGGCGATGTCTGGTACCAGGGGGAGGGCGAAGGCGTCGAGCCCGCCGAGGCGTCGTGGTTGGTGCAAGCAGCTGACGGCGAAGAGCGCTTTCTGATCGTCATCAGCGCCATCGATGTCGACGACGACGGTGACAAGAGCATCGAGGTGCGGATCCGTCCGCTAGCCCGCGATTGAAAGGCAATTCTCGCCCATGACGGGCCAATTGGTGGCGCCACCCGCTCACGCGTTCATGGGGTGGTCCCCGCAAACCGAGTTCCGACAATCAACCAGGAGATTAGCATGAAGACTTCAGTCATTCTTCCCCTCGCTTTCGTGTTCTCGGGCTGCTCCGGCAAGCCTGAGCCTTCGACGCCTGCACCGCCAGTCGCCGTCGAGCCACCTGCCCAGGCGCTGCAGGCAGAGCCTCCGCCGTCGGCAATCCACACTGGCCCCGCAAGCATGGGCTTCTCGGGCATGATGCGCCAGGCAGTGACGAGCTTCGGCGCAGCTGCCACCGCCACCCATTTGTACACCCTTGGCGGTTACGCGGGCAAGCCCCACCACTACGTCAAGGAGCATCAGAGCGATCGCTTCGCGCGCATGGACCTCGCCACAGGTGAGTGGGAGACATTGGGCAGTCCCGGCCGCAGCCAGGGAGCAACCCTGAGCGAGTTCGAAGGCAAGATGTACCGAGTGGCGGGCATGCGGATCGAAAACGCTGAAGGCGAAGAAACGCAACTGAAGAGCCTCGATACGTTCGCCGTCTACGATCCGAAGGCCGCGACTTGGACGGCGCTTGCCCCGCTGCCAGAAGCGCGGTCGTCTCATGCAGCAGCTTTCGTCGGCTCCAAGTTGTACGTCGTCGGTGGGTGGAAGCTCGACGGCGGCATGAACAGCGGTACTTGGCACACGACGATGTTGGTCGCCGACGTTGCAGACCGCCCCATCCAGTGGCGCTCGATTGAGATGCCGTTCAAAGCGCGGGCGTTCGGTCTCGCGTCTCTCGGGCGCCGCTTGTACGTCATTGGTGGCATCGCGGGTCGCGCCCCCCGCAAGAGCGTGAACGTGTTCGACACGGTTACCGGCGCTTGGTCAGAGGGCCCGCGCCTGTCGGAGTCGGGCTTTGGGCTGCGCGCCGCGACGATGGGCGGACGACTGTATGCCTCCGGTGCGAGTGGGCGCATCCTTTCGCTCGACCAGCAGCATGCCGCCTGGGAGCCCGTCGCCGAGCTCACTTTCGCGCGCATGTTCCATGAGGTGGTGCCAGCTGGTGACGGCGGGTTGCTCTTCGTCGGCGGGATCCCCAGGCACGGTGAGGGGGAGCGGGTCCGCCACATCGAGCGCCTGAGCTACGCCCCGAAGAAAGAACGCGTGAGCTCTTGGCTCGTCGATTCGGAGATGCCCGCAAAGAATAGGCAAGGCGTGTTGTCGATGGACGATGGGCTCTACTTCTTTGGTGGCAACAACTCACTGGGTCAGCACGACTTCGCGGAGGAGAACTTCATGGCTGAAGGCTATCGCCTCGACCTGGGGGCACTTTCCTGGACTCGGCTCGCAGACTTCCCGCGCAAGCGGCAAAGCATGCAAACCTTGACGGCGAGCGACGGAAGGGGGATAGCCGTCGGCGGTTTCGGAATGGAAGGGAACGCTCTGGCGACTACCTCCGAGCTGTTCCAGTACGACTTCGAGAGCGACGAGTGGCAAGCCGCCAAAAGCGGCCTGCCTGATTCGCGCACGCAGTTTGGTCTGGTCGAATGGGAGGAGCGGCTGTGGGTCTTTGGTGGGCTGGACTTCGATGGCTCCAAGAAGGGCACGGAGCGCTTCGTTCACCCCACAGACGTGCTCACGGCTGACCTGGCGCATCTGGACGACGGTTTCGCCGATGCCGGGATAGCGCTACCCCGTCCACGGCGAGCGTTCGCTGGTGCGCTTCTCGACGGCAAGTACTACCTAATTGGTGGGATGGCCGCGGCCTTCAAACAAGTGGACGAGTGTGACGTCTACGACTTCGAGACCAAGACGTGGGCGCAGATGCCGCCGCCAACGGCCACACGCGTTGGTGCTGAAGCAGTCGCGTTGGGTGGAAAGCTCTATGTCGTTGCCGGTCGGTCCAAGATGACTGAGGCGGGCAAGCTCGAAGCCAATGACAGCATCGAGGTCTTCGATCCAGCTACTGGTGGCTGGTCCGTGCTACTGGAAGAGCTTCCAATCGACGACGGTCACCAGCTCCGGGCATTGCCCTTCAAAGACAAGCTCCTGCTCTTTTCCTCTCAGCGGCGAGATGGCAAGGTTCAGCTCGTCTTGGTGGACACGAAGTAGTACCCGAAGTCCGACGCGAGCGCCTTCTGAATGCGAGTGTGGACGGCTTTCACGGCAGTGCAGCACAGAAGCACTCTTCATCGTGCGCCTTGCGGACCATGCGTGGGGTGACTGGGACCTGCTAGCTGGGGTGACTACCGAGTCGGAGACCTACGCGGGCGGAATGCGGTACTCGTGCCCGGTCTCGGCCCGCGCCAGTTCTCGACTACTCGTTCGCACACGCGAGCATGCGGGCCCAGGCCTTGGCCTTGTCTGCCGTCACCATGAACGAGGGCCCCTTCGACCAGCGCTCCGACGTGGAGCGCAGCCACGCCTGGCAAACGAGTTCGCCCCCGACGAGCCACGGGGACCAT
>JBNKGC010000257.1:0-7552 GCA_050289625.1 Polyangiaceae bacterium
AACGTACAGAATCTGCGACCCGGGCACGGAAACACCGCCATAGCTTGCTGCTGCGGCCGTCAACTCCAGCCCGTTCGAAACGGCGCATACGATCACGACCGCGCGATTGTTCCCAGCGGCGAGCGTGTGGCTGCCGCTGGGGTTCAATACCGTCTGGTTGGTCGCTACCAGGTCTGTTCCGAGCCTGCTGATTGCCATGCGGCTTGTCGGTCAGTGACCGCTTTCCCTTTTGTTCTCGGGTGTTTCGTCACAACAAACCCATGGGTTTGTACAAACCCACTGACGCTTGTTCATCTTGCGCAGCTATTCCACAGCACGAACCGTGTCGTGCATGTGGGGTCGACTGCTGTGCATGACGTTGCTGCTGCTGGGGTGCTCTGGGGCGCCCGTTGGAGATGTCTCTGACAGCACGCACGACAGCGCGACGCTCGAGCTGATGCCTGCGGACGCCGGCGCCGAGCGCGTCGTCGGTGACTCGATGTGCTGGCGTCCAGACGCGGAAGTCGAAGCGATCTTCGGGACGCTCCGGGACACCTTCGGAAAGGTCCACGCGCGGTGGGGGTGGGAAGCGGAGTTTCGTGACCCGCTGCCGGAGTCTGCGTTCGGTGAGGATTCTCCGCTGCCCCTCGAGCCCGGTGACTGCGACTCGCGCATCATCCTGGGCGAGCCTCACGACAAGTACGGCAACGAAGGCCTTGGGCAACACAACGCCGCGACTGGCCAAGGTTCAGCAGCGTATGTCGGGGGGGCCAGTGTCCTGACGTTGAACCGGAGACTCATCGAAGAGGGCCGGCTGCTCGACGTGAACCAGCATGGCTGCGAAGCCTCAGACCCTTGGTTCTACCTGCTGGCTCACGTGCTCACCCACGAACTCGCGCACGCCTTGGGCCTGGGGCACAACGACAACCCGGAGTCGCCGATGTACGATCACCCGGACGAAGGGGACGCTGGCGTCGACGGGTTTACGCAGCTGTGCCGCGACCCGATGCCGACCGAGGAAGACCTGGCTGCGGCGCTGCACCCGGGCGGGTGAACGTCGCCCTGTCGAGCACGCGGGGCTGCGGCAGCACCTTGACACCGGCCGCGGCAAGGTGCTGCTTCAGTTCGTCTCCGGCCTGCCACCAGAGTAGCCAGCGGAGTTGTGCGAGCTTGCCATCCACCCCGCGAAATCCGGAGAGATGCGCGGCGCGCTCCCCCGCGTTGTAGCCGCGCTGGGTCTGGACCCCGCGCAATGGAACGCGTGGAGTTTCCGCCTCGGCGAGCGCGATGTTCAGCACCGTCTCTTCGTGCAGCTGCGAAAAGCCAAGGTCGAACAACTCGCGCGCCCGCGCCATCACCGCGCGGTGTTTCGCGCTCGCGATGAACAGACCAGTGTTGACCCATGCGCCGCGACTGACCGGGTAATCCTGCAGGATCCTTCCCAGGTTGCGTTCGAACATGAACGCCCGCTCTGCAGCGAAGGCGTCCAGCGGCACGTCTGGAACTGCCCAGCGCCGCAGGAACATGACGTCCGCGTCGACGAAGATGTATTGCTTGGCGTCATCGAGCTCGAGCTTGGCGCGAAATGGCTCTCCCTCGGGTTCGAGTACTTCGAGCTGCAGCCCAGTTGCCCACTCGAACGCCGGCGCGGTGTACGCCGCGAGTTGCTTGTAGTCGCCAGTGGCGATCATGAAAGCGCGCATCACTCTACCCTTTCAGGCAGCCTACGGAGTCGTCCAAAGGCTGTGCTCCTTGACCTTGATCACTCGCACGCTCAGGTCGGCAGAGTCCGCCTCGCTCGTATCCGTGAGCGTGTTCGTCAAAAAGAATACCACGTTGCCGCCGGCGCCAGCCTGCACTCCTGCAATCTGCCCATAGTCTGCAGGCGCATCCTCGTAGGCTGAAACCACAGACCCGGCGAGTGGCTGTGGGCCGGTGTCGAACTCACCCTCTGTGTCGGCAACACCAGCCACCGAAATCAGAGCTCCGTTGTTGTAGTGGATGTGACCGATGTACTTGGCAGAGATGGTGTCGAACTTGTTGTCCGTGTCACCAGCAACCTTGAGCGCTAGCCAAGTCACCTCGACAACAGCAACGCAGTTGTCAGGCAAACCCCAGAGGTCCTTCACGTCTAGCGAGACTTCGAAGAAATCCGAGTAGGGCGTTCCATCGGTGGCCGCGATGTCCTTCTGCTCGTATGCCGGGTATTCCTCGCCCTCCAGCGCGTCGAGCTCGATGGCGTAGTTCTGCCCATCGACGATCGTTCCCTTCTGGGTACCAACGGGGGCAACATCCCAAAGCACCCAACCGCTGTTCCCGGTCTTCATCCCAGCAACGCGGAACAGGTGGTCGACGCTGAAGTTGTCGTTGTGAACGCGCGCCAGGAGCTTCCCTGGCGTTTCGAGCAGATGCCTACGCACGCTTTCGCCGTCGATGTTGTCGTCGTCGAGAGCAATCTGCGTCGTGGTCGTTGGGTCGTTGGAATCGTAACGGAACGTGTTCTGCGGCGGCGCCGTCATCGACAGTGAGGCTTCGAACGTCTGAACGATGAGCGCTCGCCCGGCAACGCTCGAGCCTGACGAAGAGGCCGAGGACGACGAGCCAGCGCCGCTGCGGTCGTGGTCGGCTTTCGACAGGTAGCCCTCGGCAAAGAGGCCGCCGGCGGTGCCCCCCGGTGCCCCTTCCTCCGACACCAACATGAGCTGGTGCACGTCGGGAGTGTCAACAACCGACTCGCTCGTGCTTCTGAGTTGCGTTCTGCGCCGATTGCGGACGTCGGGATCACTCAGGAGCCCACGCCCGAAGCCACCGGACCGCTTCCACAGAAAGTCGTCGTTGTCGCAGAAGAAGACGTCCTGAAACCCGCTCGTGTTGGCGGCGCTTCCGGCGTCGGTCCAGAACACGCATGCGAGCAGATCCCCGCACGTCGTCAGGCCGCGGCGTGGAAGTGGCTTGCTGTTGGCCCCACCGAAGCGCAGGTGCTCGAACGTGCTGTTGGTCGGCCCGACCCACGAGACTCCGTCCGCGGACGTCAGGATCGACTTATCGCTCAGCATGACGACCCACTTGCCGCGCCAGTAGG
Source organism: Polyangiaceae bacterium (assembly GCA_050289625.1). Taxonomy (GTDB): domain Bacteria; phylum Myxococcota_A; class Polyangia; order Polyangiales; family Polyangiaceae; genus NIC37A-2. Next base: position 3,062 of record JBNKGC010000257.1, read on the forward strand.
TCGCGCCGCTGATCGTCAGGCTACCGAAGTCGGGGAAGGACTCTCCGGCCCAGGTGAGCCCGTGGTCCGTGGAGATGTCGTAGTCTTCGTTGATACCGAAGGCGAGGACGACACCATCGGCGTTAGAAACGAGCTTCCATCTGCCGTTCGTCGTCGGGGCGGTGCGGTTCGTCCAGGTGCCGATCGACACGGACGGATCACAGGTCTCGAAGTTCGGGTTGAGCGGGCCGTTGTAGCAGATGATGTAGTTCAGACCCGTCCAGCAGATGTCCGCGGGCCCCACGTCATCCGTACGGTTGAGCGGGATCATCAGCCACACGAAGGAGCTACTCAGGCGCCAGAACAGCTTCCCATTTGCCGAAGAATCAGTGCGCGAACAACCGACGAGGATACTCTCCTGATCGCCGCTCGTCGTGTCCTTCACAGGACGGAGGACAACCGGGCCCTTGCGCTTGAGCTTTTCGGCTTCGCTCTCGCTGGAGCTGTAAACCTGCCCCAGTTCGGTCCAGCCGTCGGGTAGCTGGTAGTCGTTCTGCTGCGCCTCCGGCTTGTAGAACCCAGCCGTCAAACCCGTGACACCGCCCTCGATGCCTGGCACGAAGTAGCTGATCTGTCCCTGGCCGTTGCCGGACTCAGCACCAGCGCTGAGTTCGCGGAACGCCACCATGTGCCACTCGCGCAGCAACGGCAGGTACGAAACAGTTCGCTCCACCGTGACGGGGACGGTGTCGACGCCGCTCCCATCACTGGCGTCGTAGCGGAAGTGGATCCTGTCCCAGCGCTGCCCAGCGAGTGCGCCGATGCCCCGCAGCGCGCCCGTCGTTGAGCCACCGCCGGTGCCACCTCGAGAGAACGAGAACACCACGGTAGCGCCCTCGTCGTACTGCCACGGCGCCGGGCGAGACGCGACCAACGAAAGCCTGAGGGCGAAGTAGGTAGCTCGATCCTCGATGCTCACGATATCGAAGATCGCGAAGAACGTTCGATCACCTTCGAGCCACGAGAAGACCCTATCCGCGCCGCCGGTCAGCGTGTTGAACCAGTCGCTGAGGTTCAGTCCGTCGAGGTCCTCACGACTGATGTAGAGCCACTCCGCCGCCGGGATGGACACGTTGTCGACCTTGGCGTTCTTGGTGCCGGGATCGGACTCCACGACGCTCTGAGTGAACCGCCAACGGAAGGCCTCTCCGCCGGGGTAGGCGGTGCCGCCCACGGAGGCAGCCCACGGGCGCCACAGCAGGACCGTCGTCGCCACCGTGCCGGGGCCGATGGCTGAAGACGTGGGGTTGACCAACCCGAATCCGAGGACGTTGTCGGAGTCGATGCGGGCGTCTGCTGGGCACAGGTTGGTGGCCGACAGGTCCGACGAGACGTTGCACACGGAGTCGGACGCCTGCACGTCCGCGAGGCTGTAGGGGGCATGCGGCGCGGAGTTGGCGCCGATGTTCCCATAGCTGATGCTCGCGGACTTGAGGAGGAACCCAGCGACGCCGGGGCGGACGACCGTGAACACGACGGCCTTGTCCCCGATGATGTCGCTCGAGGCGCTCGGGTTCACCACCGGGATCTGAACGGTGTCCGTCGCGGTGACGCGGCACTGGCCCGTGCCCGACGGCGCGTTGATGTCGTGGTCGATCGCCACGACCACATCGCCGACCTGCACGCCTGGAACCGTCGCGTTGACGTAGCTGGTCGAGTCGGCGGCAACCGTCCCGAAGCTGACGGTTGCGACACTGTACCGACGCAGCGACGTACCCGGTCGGTAGATGACGAACCGGAGGTCCAGCTCACCGATGGCCTGCCCCGACCCATCCGGGTTGCACAGGGGGATCGTGATGGTGCCGTTGCCAGTGACGCGGCATTGCAGGAACGACGTGGGCGCGGACAGCGAATCAGAATCGACCGCCACCACCACGTCGCCGGCGAGCACGCCGGGGACCGAGACGGCCTCGTAGGTCACCGACTGCGCAGCGGCAGTGCCGAGTGTGGCCGTCGCCGCAACCTCGAACAGGTCGCCAGCGCCCCCGGCGGCTCCGATCGCATCGACGGTCAGGTAGTACGCATCGCCAGCGACGAAGGTGCCCGTGCCGCGGATGTGGGTGACGTCGAGCTCGGTGTAGCCGGCCTGGTCGGTGTAGGCGTAGGCGAGGTACTGGTGACGGATCGAGCGATCCGCGTTGAAGATGTGAACGACGGCGCCCTGTGACGCCTGGAAGAGATCGGCGATGTTGTCGCCGTCGAAGTTGTCGTCGTCGACGAGGAGCTTCGTTGCGGACGCTGCGCTGGCAGCCGCCGCGTTGATCTTGAAGCTCTTGTCGTCGGGGGCAACGCCGGCGTTGGTGTCGTTGTCGAAGAGCTGCAGCGGGTCACTCTTCGACAGGCGCTCGTCGAGGTATCGGAGCCAAGTAGCAACCTTGTCCCCCCACCAATTGAACTTCTGGGCGTCAGGCGCGATGAACGGAATGTGCCCTTGCTGAATGAGGGCAGTGTCCATCGGCACCTTCGTTGCCTGACCTGCCTTCGGGCCACTGGTATAGGTGGCATCCGTTGCGAGGTCGGGAAACTCTGCGGGTCTTGCTGTCGCCATTGGGTTACTTGTTTTCCCAGATGCTGTTGTCCCAGCCGCCGCCGATGTCCCACATGAACAGGCCAAGCGGTGTGGGCGTGGCAGGCTCGGTGATGTAGACGATCCACGCTTCCGTCGGGAAACGCTTCAGCAGCTGTCGTTTGAACTCTTCGAGCTGATCGGCGGGGATGATCGCCGGCTCAGGGAATGTCGCTCCCGCGACGTACACGAAGTGCCGCCACTTCGATGGGTCGTCGGGAATGCGTGGGGGGGCTTGTCGGGTGAGGTCCAGGTTGACCAGATAGCCCGGGTCATTCTGCAGGAACGCGTCGCATTGCGGCTGCTCCAGTGGGGAACCAGTTGCGTCGACTCGCAGCGAGCAAACGTCCTGACCGTCGGGGTAGTCAGGAGCTGCGCATTGGTAGGTGCCGATTACCGGCTCGCCCGTGTAGGCTCTCGGATCGCGTGGGACGTAGGGGTTCGTCGATTCCCACCAGGGATACACGTACGCGGTGAACCCCGCCGTCGCGAGCACGCTCTCGAGGAAGGCGGGGGACTGACCCGTTGGGGCCTTCCATTCTGCCGAAAGCAGCGCCCGGCGCTGAGTGTCGGTGCCTTGCCCCGTGAGACCCATCTGCGTCTCCCACGTGGGCAGTTCCCTCGTCGTGTCGGGGAACGCGTCCTCCAACACCTGATCGATGAACGTCTTCGCGTCCGTCGGCGCGCCGGCGAGCCCTTCGAAGAACTGCCGCAGGGTCTTGGTCGTGGTTGTCGCCCACGCTCGCGACCGCGGAAGCAGGTGCTGAAACAGCCGAAAGAAGACCATTCGCGCTCACAGCAGTTCGAGGATCACGTAGGTCTGAAACACCGTCAGCCCCTCGCGGAAGATGGTGCCCGCCTCGCCGTTGATTTCGACGGCGTACTGAGCAAACGGCGTCACGTCGTACGAGGCCACTGCGCCAATGGTGTGCGGGTTCTCGTACGCTCCAACGCTCAGCGAGGTGTCCTGCATCTCCGCGATCAGCGTCGTCTCGGCGAACTTCGTCTCAGACAGGCGGAACGTTGGAGGATCGGCGCCGTTCGACCACGGGAGCGCCGTGTGTCCACCGGCCCCTTGCAGATGGGCCTGAAACCCGATGATGCGGGCCCCGCCAACCGGAATGTTGAACGGCAGCACGATCCGCCCAGGCTCCGCGCCGGATGGCCCAATACCTAGCGACCCCTGCCTCAGCGCATACGACTCGCCGTAGTTGGTGTACTCCCAGATGTCGTAGTCGTTGATCGTGATGATCGGCGGGACCGCGATCGTCGTCGGCACGGCCGAGCGCTGGATGCCGGTCATCATCTGACGCAGCGCCGTCAGGATCTGCGAGTTTCCAACCCGCTCCGCCGTGTTGTTCGGTTCGACTCCGGCCTCGTTCAGCGTGTCCTGGAAGAAGCCCCAAAGGTCGTTCAGCCACTTCTGTTCGAGCGGGGTCCCGAGGTCGCCCGTGACTCTTCGATTGCGCGCCTGGCCGTACGGATAGTTGGCGTTGGCCCGATTGACCTGTGCCCCATATTGCTCGGAGTAGTTGTACATTTTGCGCTTGTCAGAGGTTGGTGACCGTTCCGGCCTTTGCCTTCTCGCCTTGCCCCAGGGTGTAGGCCGCGACCTGCTCGCCCCCCTGCTTCAGGGTAACGGTGGTGACGACACCACCACGCGCACTGGCGATGCCTTCGATGACACCGGCGACAGCGGCCTCGGTGATACGGTCGCGTCTGGGCAGCACGCTCAGCCCGACGATGAACGGCTCGCGGGAGCGAAGGTACTCATCGAAGCTAGCCTCGACGGCCTGCTCGAGGCCCGCGGCTCGCTCGAGACCGTCATCGCGGACCTGCTCGGACAGGGCGTCGGCAAAGGAGAGAGCCTCCAATGAGCTACCGCC
>JBNKGC010000258.1:0-7533 GCA_050289625.1 Polyangiaceae bacterium
TCGAAGTCGACGTCGAGGCGCTTCACTCCCGGCGGCAGCTCCTCGAGTTCCACCTTCTCGAGCAAACCTTCGGGGAGCTCCGGGGCGGGCTCCTGCGAACAGCTGACAGCGAGGAGTGATGCGACAGCAGCGAGCCCGAGTGCCCAGCCGCGGGCGCCCTCGGGCCTTCGAGCCGCCTGCCTCGCCGCGCTTTCCTCTTCGGCGCGGGGAGGGGGACTCACTTGCGCTTGCCCTTCCGAGCGGAGCGTTCGCGCTTGCGCTGGTTCTTGCGAGCGTTCTTCTCCGCTCGAGAGAGCGTGCGCATCTTCGGAGGACCAGCCTCGGGCACCCCGCCCATTCCGGGCATCATGCCGCCCATTCCGGGCATCATGCCGCCCATTCCGGGCATCATGCCGCCCATTCCGGGCATCATGCCGGGCATGCCACCCATGCCGGGCATGCCACCCATGCCCGGGGGGAGCTTTCCGCTCTTCATGGCGCGCCGCACGTTGCGCGCCATGGCGAGGTTTTTTAGCCCCGGGATGTTCCCCATCATGCCGAGGTCCTGACCCATGCCGCCCATCATTTGCTGCATGAACAGGAACTTCTGGACGAGCTCGCTTACACCCTCCTTCGGATTTCCCGATCCTCGCGCCACGCGATCGACGCGGGAGGGCTCGCGAACCAGGAGGTTCGGGTCCGCCTTCTCCTTTTGCGTCATCGACTGGATGATCGATTCGATCTTCACCAGCTCCCGATCGTCGAGGTTCGCTTCGGCTCCGGGCGGTATCATCTGCCCCATGCCGGGCATCTTGTCGACGAGGTCCTTCAGCGACCCCATCTTCTGGATCATGCGAACCTGATTCAAAAAGTCGTCCAGCGTGAAGTTGCCCTGCATCATGCGCAGGGCGTCTTCTTCCGCTTGCTTCTTGTCGATGACCTGCTCGAAGTCCTGCATCAAGCCGACCACGTCACCCATGCCGAGCACGCGGCTGGCCATGCCGTCGGGGCGGAACTCCTCCAGCTTTTCGGTGGTCTCGCCCATGCCCACGAACAAGACGGGGGCTCCGGTGATCTCCTTGACGTTGAGCGCTGCACCTCCGCGCGCGTCACCGTCGAGCTTGGTCAGAATGACGCCGTCCAGATCGAGGCGTTGGTTGAAGCCCTTGGCGGTCTTCACCGAGTCCTGACCGATCATCGCGTCGATCACGAGCAGGACGTTGTCGGGCTTCACGTTCGTCTGGATCGCAGCCAGCTCGTCCATGAGGGGCTCGTCGATCGCGAGGCGTCCTGCGGTGTCGTAGATGATGACGTCGCGACCCGTCTTTTTCGCCTCGGTGACGGCAGCGGTGCAGATGTCGACCGGGCTTGCTCCGGCGATGTTGAAGACCGGAGTTCCGATCTGTTCCCCAAGGATCTTCAGCTGTTCGACAGCGGCCGGGCGCTGCATGTCGGCTGCGACCAACAGAGGTTTCTTGCCTTCGCTCTCGAGGTAGCGGGCCAGCTTGGCCGCCGACGTCGTCTTACCGGAGCCCTGAAGCCCGACCATCATGATGCCCGTGGGCCCCTTGGCCGCGAACTCGAGAGCCTTGCCCTCGTGCTGCATCACGTCGACGAGTTCGTCGTGGCAGATCTTGATGAAGGTGTCGCTCGCGCTCACCTGGTGGGTGGCACCGCTGTGCTTCACCCGGGTCTGCACGGTGGCACCTAGGGACTTTTGTTCGACACGCGCCAGGAAGCGTTTGACAACGCCCAGCTCCACGTCCGCCTCCAGCAGGGACAGGCGGACCTCCCTGAGGGCGGCTTGAATGTTCTTTTCGTCCAGCTCGGTGAGGCCGGCGAGGCGATTTTTGGCTTCTCGAAAGCCCTTACTCAATGCGTCGAACACGGCGCGGTTCTTAGCACAGCCGGCCGGGGCCCTCTAACGACGCGTCGGCGGCCATTTTCGACTGGGTCGAGGAGGGCCGGAGCGGCCGTTTGTCGCTCGTTCTAGCCTGGGTCGAGGAGGGCCGTCCGGTCGCATGGGGGCACTCCTCTCATCGTTGGCGCTGCGCGACGGGCGGATCGGTCCCATCGCCGTCGGGCACGGAGGCAAGACGGGGGCTTTCGAGGAGCGGTCACCTCGCCCTCGCGTACCGAAGCAGGGTGGCGCCCGTGTCCATGCGACGGACCTCGAGGAGCTCCAATCGTTCGCGAGCGTGCTGTCCTTCGAACAATCGCGTGCCGCCTCCGAACAGGGTGGGCAGTACGAGCAGGCGGTACTCGTCGACGAGCCCCGCTTGAACGACCGCCCGAGCCAGCTGTGCGCCGCCCAGCACGGCGATGTCTTTGCCTGGCTGTCGCTGCATCGACTGCACGACGTCGGGCGGTGCGCCCTGTGCGAGGGACGAGTCCGGTCGCTGGAGCAAAGCGGGTTGCAAAGTGCAACCAATTGGGATGTGTCCCGACTGATTCAGACTGCAACTGGATCGATGCTCAGGAGATCGACGTGAACGAGCCCCGCTCCGGGTGCCCCATCAATCTTTCTTTGGAGGTCTTCGGTGACCGCTGGAGCCTGATCGTGATTCGGGACCTGATGTTCGGAAACCGGAGGTACTTTCGCGAGCTGCTGTCGCGATCGGAGGAGGGGATCGCCTCGAACATCCTTTCCGCGCGCCTCAAACGCCTCACCACCCTGGGCATGGTCACCCGCACGGATGATCCGACTCATAAGCAGAAAGCCATCTACAGCCTCACGGAAAAGGCCATCGAGCTCGTGCCGGTCTTCGCGCTGCTCGGCGCCTGGGGACTTCGGCATCTTCCGGTGAGTGAAGAGCTGGGGATTCGGGCTCGGTTGCTCGAGGAAGGCGGGCCGGAGATGTGGAGCGCCTTCATGCAGGAGCTTCGAGCAATTCATCTCGGTACGCCTCTCTCCGAAGGTGCACGCCGCGTTTCGGCGGAGCTTCAGGCCTCTTACGAGCGAGTCGTCAGGGTGCAAGCAGGGGCGGTACGTACGCTCCGACGGGGGAACTGACGCGCCTAAACCCGCGAGAGCGCTTCGTCCAGCGCGCCATGGGCGGAGCACGACCGACCGCCGGGGCCGGTTTCGATCGAGGCTTCACGCTCCGCGGACGGATGAATCTTCGGGGAGGCAAAGGGGGTAGGGTTCCCTTGCAATGCCGAGTGAGATAACGGGGGAGCATGAGGGGTTTCAGATCCGCAGTGCCGAAGGGGCCGTCCACGTGTCGCGTTGGCCATCAACCGCGCGGGCTCTCCCATTCCGAGCGTCGCCGGTGTGCTGGTTTGCCATTTTGGTTTCGAAGGCATCGCTGGGCAGCGTTTGCGATGGCCGTCTGTATCATTGCGGACGCCCAGGCGAGCGATGGTGCGCCCTCGCAGGATCAATGGTGGAACCGAGAGATCAAGGAAGCGCCGAAGATCCTGACGACCGACGAGCTCCGCAGCCGATTTCACGACCTCGCGACGGCACCGTTGCCGGCAACCTTCCATGGGGCGCTGCATTTGGGCGTTCGCATGCCCTACTACCTCGTTGGAGGCTCCCTCGAGGCGAACTACTTCCCCTGGTCCTGGCTGCGCCTCTCGGCGATGGTCGGGATGGGGGCCACGCCCCGCGCCAACCCGAACAACCTGTTCTCCGTTCCTGCCGTCGAGCTGTGGACCGGCATCCGCTTGCTTGGACGTCATGGTTACACTGAAATCGACGTCCCTCCGGTGGTGGGGCGCGGCGACCTGCAGCTCCGCGCCCAGGTCCCCTCGTACTTTGGTTTCTACCTCGAGGGGGGCCTGGCGTACGGCGTCTTTGCGAGGAATCGGTGCACCGCGTTCTGCGATACCACCGATCCCGCCGCACGGGAGCTCGAGGAGAAACGCCTTCAGTTGTGGATGCACGCCGTCGGCCTGCGCTTCTTGTACCAACGGCACGCGGCGTCGAAGAAGTTCGATGGGTCGGCCTTCCGGTCCGTCGAGTTATTCGCACAGTATTTCTTCGAACCAGTGCGTTCTCCCGAGTACCCGCTCTACGACAATCAGGGGGAGCTGTCCGACGCCTTCGACTCAGGTTTTCGTGCGGGGGTTTCGTTTCCTCTGTGTCGGCAGTGGCGGTGCGCGCAGCTCGAGTTCGCCGCGGGGGTCAGCCCCGCCAGGTGGCTTCCATTCGCTCAGGTGGGACTCGGACTCCACTTCTGGCCCGGAATGTAAGGGGGGCGCCCCTTCGTGGGCACCGCGCCCGCTCCTCGGTAGGCGATTCAGTCTGGTGGAAGCTGTGGCGCTTTCTCCCTTCCCGGCGGCAGCCGGCGCCGACGCTGAAGCTCCCCCGATTTCTTGGACAGCCCTGATGCCGGCGCCACGGTTGACGAAAGGACGACATCGAGTCCCGCACCCGCGGTCTCGTTCCACTCGCGGACTCCGAGGAGAGCATCTCGGACGCGGCCCGCATCGAAACCCTTGGGATGGATCAGCTTGGCCGAACGCGCCCGGGCACCACGCCCGGCTCAACAACGGATGGCGGCGCATTCCCGCAATTGCACGATCTCTTCGGAACCATCAGATTGGGGGGGGATCCCGCCAGAAAGCCGATTTTCAACCACTCTTCGTTGCCCGAAACCTTCGACCTGATCTCAGTGGCGGAATGCACGTTGCCTCTCGTGCAGAGTCCGGACCTTCCGTCGTGCGACGAGCCCAAAGGAAGGCCAGCTCAGCGCGACTGCCAACTCCAAGCTTTCGATAGACCGCCCGCACGAGCTCTCGAGCGCGAGCTTCGCTCATGCCGAGACGTCCAGCGATGTGTTTGAGAGGAGCATCTCCCAAGAGACCCAGGGCGATCTGGCGTTCGCGCGGGGACAGCGGCGCTTGACCTTCCAGGTAGCCGTGGAGAAGCGCGAGGCGCTCCATCCAAGGCCCGATACCGGACAAGAGCGACCACAACAGGTCCCGCTCGGTTGTCGAAAACCGGGACTCGCCGACAAACCGATCGAACCCCAAGTGGATCTCGACGTCGGACCCGAGGGCGTAGACGAGCTTGAGTCGATCGACGAGCCGCAAGAGCTCCCAGTACCTCTCGTCGATCGTACCTCGTCGGTCGGGATCGGTTCGAGGATCTGGATCGTGGTACGTGCGGTGCCTGCCGGCATCCCGGACGAGCCGCTGGACGACCGGGTCGTCAACGTAGGTCTCCTCCTGGACATCCTGGGCTGCCGGGATGATCTCATCGTCACTGGCGCCCACTGCGTAGAACAGTTGCACGCGCCATCCCAGAAGCGGATCGCCCTCCACAGGGCGGCTTCGCGCAGCGATCACGCAAAACCCGGACCGCGACTCGAGCACGGCCGCCATGCGCGCGTGCCCCTCTGCCACGAACTGTTCCACGGTATCTGCCGGCCCCTGGGCGGTGAGGTCCGCGCACGCTCGGATGATCCTCGAGACAGGAAACGAGGTCATGTCGGTTGGGGTGGAAGCGAAGGGCATGCTGGGTCGGGGACGGGGACCCCTCCATTTTGAGGGGCTCACACGCGGATCGCGACCGGTTACGGTGAGTAATTCATCATTTCCAAGTTCGCAGGGCCCTCCCGTGCGGACGCCCCACACTCCACGCGGAGAGGTTGAATCATGAGAGCACTATCAGCATTGGTGTTCATTTCCGTTAGTACTGGACTTTGGGGCTGTTCTGACAGCGGCTCTGGCTCCGAGGGTCATGGGGAGGGCACCGGGGGCTCGTCTTTTGGAGGAAGCGACTCATCCGGAGGAAGCGACTCATCCGGAGGAAGCGACTCATCCGGAGGAAGCGACTCATCCGGAGGAAGCGGATCCGCGGGTGGCTCGAGCGCCGGTGGCGCGTCCAGTGGCGGGATGGCAGCAGGGGGGATGGCGGGCGAAGGTTCCAGTTCGGGCGGCCTAGGCGGCGACTCGGGAATGGGCGGCATGGGCGGCGAGGACTCGAGCTCGGGTGGCACAGGTGGCTACGTCAACACTCACATTCAGAGCGCGATCACGAAGCAGCTCGCTCCAAACGATCCGTGGACAGCAGCATACATCGAGGTCGGAACCTTGTCCGCGCATCCGGTCCTCCTGCTGAACCCCCAGGTGACCGCTCCGACCGGGTGGCACGTGGCAAGTTTCGAGGAGGAGTTGGAGGATCGTGATTGTCCAACGAACCAGACGATGCCGCGCTGCCGTCAGTACTTCCTTCTGACGCTTTATTCGGACGGCGCCTGTGTATTCGATGGGGACTACGACATGAACTGGGATGTCGCTTGCGCGCCGGGTGGTGACTGCGAGCGAATCGACCCTGAACTGACGACCTACTCTCTCACACTGACGCCGACTTCGAACAACTTCTGCGATGAAGAATGGGTCTCCGCATACGATCCGTTCCTTCCGAACGGCGGCTACGTGAATCCGAGCCTCGGCGACGGCCCCGTCACCCTTCGTTTCTTCACGACCCTCGACCTCCCCTACGAGTTGTCCCCCGGCTCCGTGACGACTCCCGAGGGCATTTCCCTCGTCTCCTTCACGGAGGATCAGGCGCAGCGCCAATGCGAAACGGAGGATTTTCCAAACGCTTGCCGGCAGTGGTGGAACGTCGTGGTCGATCCCGGCGAAAACTGCTCCGTTTTCGGCTCCTACAATGCGAAGTGGAATGTGGACTGTGCGCCTGGCGGCAGCTGCAATCCGGACATCACCGCCTACACCGGCAACGTCGCGATCACCGAAACGCGCAATCTCTGCGACTGAGCTGACAATACTTGGCGTTGCGGGGCTTTCGAGCGCGGCTGCACGATTCACCTACGGCCGTGGTCAGCTCTCGTTGATTGCCCACAGCCGTTTTGGCCCCAAACGTGCGTCTTGCCAATGACGTTGTGAAGCCGCCCCTCATGCGGTTTTCCGCTGACCGAACGTCGATCTTGCACGGTCCTTCCGCAGCGCGCGGCTCGCTCGGGTCGCTCGGCAGAGGCCCAGCACCGGGAGATCTTGCGTGAGGCCCTCGCCCCGAGCTCCGTCGCCCCAGCTTCAAGCTGGCTTCTCACCCCTCACGGTGGATGCCCGCCTTGCCGCCACCGCACTGGAGCACGGCATGATGTTGGTGGGGCGATTGCATTCAGATCTTCCCAACCCCCACGTTGGCCTGAACGATCGCCGGAACGCACTCGACGGGATCGAGGGAGTAGGTGCCCGTGCGCCTCGCGGATCAGGTGGGTGCGTGAATTGATGTTCTCGTACCAGTTGTGGTGGAAGCTGATGTCGGTGGAGCCGTCGTCACCGTCGTCGTTGGAACCGATGAGGCCGCCGCGTCCGGACGTGTGCAAATGGTTGTAGGACACGGTCACGTTGGTGACGTCGCGCTCGAAGTCGATGAGGCCGTCGTGCTCCTCGCCCTCGGTGGTCGATCCGTGGATCAAGTTGTGGTCGATCCAGATGTTGTTCACGGTCGACTCCATCCCGATCGCATCTCCCCCGTTCGACGGCGTGCTCGTGTTCGATTTGCGCACGTTTTTGATGGTGAGATTTTGGATGATGATGTTCGAGGCGGCGCGAATGTGAATGCCGACTTGGTCGAGC
>JBNKGC010000259.1:0-7496 GCA_050289625.1 Polyangiaceae bacterium
CGTACGTGGGTACTTGAGCACCGGAGCGCAGGGAAAACGAAGCCAAAACTCAAGATCGGCGGGCGTCCTGGTCCGTTGAGATACCGGCGGTGGGGTGGCGGGAGGCACCGCGCTCGCTCGAGCCCACAGTCGACTGCTATACCGGACGTAATGGCCGAGTACGCCGACCTGAGCCCCGACGATTTCGCGCGCGAATGGACGAGCCGCGGCCGACGCCGCGCATACTTCGTGCTGGACCACGAGACGGGACATTTGAAAGCGTCCCACGACGATTTGCTCCCCTTGGCCCGTGCGCTCGAGGCCAACGAACGCGACTTCGACAGTCACGAGGCAATCTTTCTCGAGGTCGGACCAAGCTCGGGGGCGCTGATGGGCGCCTTCCTCCACCGCACGGAGCGCGGCCAAGGCCAAGGTGGGCTGCGCAACTGGCCCTACGAAAACGTGGAGAGCTTCCTACAAGATGGGCTGCGCCTCGCGCGCGGAATGGGTCGTAAGAACGCTCTGGCCGGACTGTGGTGGGGAGGAGGCAAGGGTATCATCGCCCGCCCCGCCCACTCGGAGCGTGCACGCGATTCGGAATACCGCCGCGTGCTGTATCGAGAGTACGGCAGCTTCATCACCTCGCTTCACGGGGCGTACGTCACCGCCGAAGACGTAGGCACGGGAGCCGACGACATGGCGGAGGTCTTTCGAACGACACGCTTCGTGACCTGCGTTCCCGATTCCGTCGGTGGTTCGGGCAACCCCTCGTTCGCAACGGCTCGCGGCGTCGTTTGCGCCATGGAGAGTGCGCTGGACTTTTGCGGCAAGGGCACGCTGGAAGGAAAGACCGTGGCAATGCAGGGGGTGGGCAACGTGGGCGAAGCCATGTTGAGCGAGCTGTTCGAGCGGGGCATCGGGCGGGTCATCGCCACCGACATCGACGAAGAGCGCATTCAGGGGGTCCGACAACGATTCGTTGGAAGACCCTTACTCGTCGAGGTGACCGCGCCCGACGACACGAGCATCCTGGAGCAACCCTGCGACATCCTGGCGCTCAACGCCCTTGGCGGCGTTCTCAATCCGAGGACGATCCCCCGTGTCCAGGCCGGCATCGTATGTGGTGCCGCCAACAACCAGCTGCTCGACGACACGCGCGACGCCGCACTGCTCGCATCGCGAGATATCGTGTACGTGCCGGATTTCGTGGCCAACCGCATGGGTATCGTGCATTGTGCCAACGAGCAGTACGGCACGCTCCCGGGGGATCCAGCCATCGCCCGCCATTTCGGCAGGTCGTGGGACGGCTCCGTCTTTCACATCACGCGGCGCGTCCTCGAAACGGCCCGAGAACGCGGCCTCACGGCCACGCGAGCAGCCAACGAGCTGGCGGACGAGTTGGCTCGAAAACCGCACCCCCTCTGGGGCAACCGCGCTCGTTCCATCATCGATGCATTGGTTGCGTCGCGCTGGCACGAGGGCTGACCCCCGGACACCCACGTCGCCGCGAATCCTTGGCACACGCTTTCATCCCTCACTCCTCGAGGCGAGGCGTAGTAGGGTCGAGCCCATGCAGCTGCGGACCGAAATCGAGATCGCCGCACCAGCCGCCACCGTGTGGGACGTCCTCACCGACTTTGCGGCATACCACGAATGGAATCCCTTCATCACGACGCTGAGCGGCCCCCTGCAGGTCGGCGAGCGTCTGACCGTCGTGGTGAGCCCTCCCGAAATTTCGGAATTTCGTCTGCGGCCCCGGGTGCTGGTGTGCGACGAAAATCGCGAGCTGCGTTGGTTGGGCAGCTGGGGCGCGGAATTTCTGTTCCGCGGCGAACACTTCTTCCGCCTCGTCGAGACGGATTCCGGCACCCGTTTCGTCCATGGAGAGGATTTCGAGGGGATGCTGGTCAAACTGATGAGCAAACAACTCACTCACACGGCCCGTGGCTTCGTGTTCATGAACCAAGCCCTCAAGCGCCGCGTCGAATCCCAGCACCAGAAGTCCGCCTGACCGGCACCGCTTTCCGCTCCCCTGCAAAAGGCTCCGTCGGTCCCGTCAGAACTCCGGACCAGGACGCTGACGCACGGCCACCAAGGCGCGGTCGAGATCTTCGGTTCCGCGCATGCAGGGGTTGCAGTCCTCGGCGCCCTTCTTCCCACACCCAAACTTGTTCTGCATCCGCTCGAGCAGATGAAGGCTCCTGACGTCCCCATGCTGGGCCGCGCGGGGCAGGACGTTCAGCCGATTGCGGCACGACTTCCCCGCGCGCAGATCGAGAGCCACTGACAGCGCTTCGGACGCTCTCGCACGAACCTCCTCACTGTAGAGAAGCTGCTGCGCCAGCTGTGTGGAACGTGTCTTTGCCTTCGTCTCGGTCCAAAGGCGATAGAGCACGTCAGCACCACGCGAACCACCGCGCGCCAGCAGGGCCATCGCCCGCGTCGAGGTGCGCGGATCGCGTGCCAGTTCCAAAAGCTCGGTCAACTGTGACCCGGTCAGCTCTCTCCCGCCCGCGACAACCGCCTCCAGTCCCTCCACCTCACGCAATCTGAGTGCGTCACGCCCCACCGCCAATGCGACGATCTGAGCCGTGCTTCGGTCCTTCAGCTCGATTTCGCGGAGCTCGTCGAGAGCGGATGCATCGCCATCCCAGGCTCTCGCTTCCAGCGAATTCGCTTCCGACGCCCACAACGTGGTTCGAAGCGTCGCCCCCTGCGCGCCGCCCGCCTGGTAACGAGCGCCGACGTAGGCGAGCGCGGCTACCACCAAGGCTGAAAACAAGCCTACGACGAACACAGGAACCGTCACCGGACCCCACCCAAGCTTCGCGGTGGCTAGCTGCCCCAGCGACCAGGATTCCCTTTTTTCGGTCACCCGGCGACGAGCCATCGGGTCGCGCGGCGACCTGTCGATGGCCGGCGCCTCACGCGGACTCACCTTCGGTCGCAGCGCGGACAGCGCTTGGAGGTCCACGCTCGCAGGGGGGACCGGGGTGGAAAGCAGCGATGCGGCCGAGGGCGAGCGCGGCAACGCCACGCCTTCACCGCTTTCGCTGGATTCCCCGTCATCGCCCTCCGGTTCGTCGACGCCGTGTGCGGGCTCGGCCGCCGGTGCGAGAGGCGGCACTTCATCCATCGAGTCACGAAGGGAAAGTGCCTCGTTGACGGTGGTCTCGTCCTCCATCACGTCCGTGTCGAACGGGCGCGACAGGCGCGCCTCGGAGCTCGCGCGTCCGAGCGACGTGGACTGAACCGCCGTGTCGTCGTCGTCGACGACGGAAGGTGCTTCGTGGATCGAAGGTTGCGCGGTCGCGTCCCCTTCAGCGTCGTCCCACCCCTCGTCGAGCAAGGACGTACTCCAGGAACGCGCCTCGGGTTTCCCCCTACTCATAGTCGCGGGAGGGTATCACAGGGCCCCCATTTTCGCTGCAGCCCGACACGAGCTAGATCCCGGCGAAAAACTCGCCGGGATCTTCCCGCGAAGCGGTTTTGGGGCGCCTCGCTGCGCAGCGGCGAGGCGGGGTCTTTGTCAAAGACCCCAGAAAAATTGCTAGTTCGGCGACACTGGCCCCTACGCCGAGCGTCGCGCGCCCTCACCCCCTTGGGGGTGCGCGACGCTCGAAGCGCCATTTCGCGCCGGGATCGAGCTAGCCGAGTGAAACGCTGGGGCACCACGCGTCGCAGGGTGCCTGCGACGGAAGCCACGGCGCTGGTCGCCATCGCTCTCCCGACGCAGCAAGGTGGCCTCCACGATTCACGGAAAGCCGCGATGAACTGACTCAGGAGCCAGGGACGAAACGAAAGTGCCTGCGATTCGGTGGGTCAGAGGTACTCCGATGTCGTCGTCACCACCTGCTAAGGTTCGAATGGGGGCAACCTTCGTGAGCGACCACAACGGCAAGCCAACGGTTGGAGACACGCACCGCGCACCCATTTGGCTTCTCGCCGCGACACTCGGTTTCCATCTCGCAGCCTGTTCGAAACAGGACGGGCCAAAGGAGAGAATTTTCGCATCGCAGGCCGCGGCCGCGCCCGCGCAGAAACCGGAGGGCACCCCACCTGAGGAAGTCACCGTGCCCGCACCCGCGCCAAACGGAGAGAAGACGGAAGTCCCGGCTCCACCGGGCTTCGAGCGGGTGGACGTCGTGGGAATCGCCCCCACCGAGGCGGGGCACGCCGTCGTGTTGACCGGTGCGGAACGGGCGCTGACCATTTTCGTTGGAGAAACCGAGGGCCTGTCAATCCAACTCCGGTTGGGCGGTCAGCGTTTCCATCGACCCCTCACGCACGATCTGCTCGACTCGGTCATCGCGAGCACCGGCGCCAAACTGGAAAGCGTCCGCGTCGATCGATTCGACGACGAAATCTTCCATGGGGTGGTGGTTCTGAAGATTCGCGGCAAGTCGACCGAGCTCGACGCTCGTTCCTCCGATGCCATCGCCCTCGCCATTGGCAACGAGGTTCCGATCTTCGTCCGCGAGTCGGTGCTCGAGCGAGCGGGCATTTCGCTCGATCTCCTCCCGCCCTACGAGGAGCATCCACCGCTTGGGACGCCAGGCGAGCCCGACCCCTCACTGCCGGGTCAGCACGCCCCGGGCGTCAGTCCGCCCCCTGCAAGCCCGCGAGATACCGTCCCCCTGTGAAAGGGGAACTGCCGCTAGGGCGCCGATCGGCTTGCCTTCCGGGCGCCTGCAAAAACCGCCCCCACCTCTTGTCGAGGGGGCGGTTTTCGCCTGCTCGGCTTCCGCGCGCTGCACGAATCGGCGCTCCCTTTGCTTGTTTGGTCGCGACGAACGGCAAACCGTTTGTCGCTCTAGAGCGCCGATCGGTTTGCCTCGAAGACGCCCGCGAAAACCGCCCGGCGCCTCTCCCTCTAGGCGTGGATTTCACCCGCACGAACCTCTTCGGCGAGCAGCACCGCTTCGGCCTCGGGCGGCATCCGACAGGGAGCATGGTCGTCGCCGACGCAGGCAAGCAGCGTGGTTCCCGTGGCAAGAAGGAGCTGGCCTTCAGGACCATCGCGCAGCACGCGATAGTCGAAGCGCACCTTCACCCGGGAAAGCTGAGAGAGTCGAGCTTCCACCGTCAAGAGGTCATCGAGGTACGCCGGCTTCTTGTAGCAAGCCTCGACTCCGATGACGGGAAGATGAAACCCCATCTTCACCCAAGACGAATAGTCGAGGCCGCGTCGCCGGAGATACTCGATGCGCGCCAGCTCGAAGTACGCAATGTAATTCGAATGGTGCACCACCCCCATCATGTCGGTGTCGCAAAAGCGAACGCGCACCTTCGAGCGCGTGACACAATGTTCGGGTAGCTCTGTCGTCACGGGCGGTGGACGATAGTGACGGAGCCCCGCGTCGGGCAAGGCTCAATCGCTCGGAAAGGTGATCGCCACCCTCCCGTACGTGGGGTTTTCGACACCCTGGAGCGTCATCGCGGCGCGATTTCCCCAGGAGGGTTGGTGCAGACCGCGCGCGTCGCCTGCGCATCCGTTGATTCGTTTCGAAAATGGGCAGCGCCCGGCCGGCGGAGCCGCCGCGGCGCGTTATTGCGATGTTGGCGCTCGAGATTCGATGTCGGGCGGATTTCGTCCCTCGTCGCGCCATCGGTGGAACACCGCGGCGAAGGGCCTTGCCAACTGGCCGGAGCGGGGCTCTATTGCGCCCGAATTCGCGGAAAATCCATGGCACGCTCACCGCTCGAAAGCCGCTCGTCGGGGATCCTTCTGCACCCGACCTCCCTTCCTGGTCCTTACGCGGTCGGCGACATCGGCCCAGCCGCTCACCGTTTCGTCGAGTACCTCGGGCGCGCCGGACAGCGCTGGTGGCAGATGCTCCCGATCGGTCCGATTGGTGGTGGAGACTCCCCGTACGACAGTCCCTCCGCATTTGCGGGCAGCCCAGCCTTGATCAGCCTCGACGGCCTCGTCGAGGACGGACTACTGCCAGCTTCCGCGCTCCATCACCTTCCGGCCGAGATTGCGCCCCACCGCGCCGACTACGGCGCGGCGGTCGCCAATCGCGAGCCTCTGCTTCGCCAGGCCTATGACTCCTTCGCAACGGGGAACACGCCACACCTCGGAGCTGGTTACGACCACTTCGTGGGTCAAAACCAGTCGTGGGTTTGGGACTACGCCCTCTTCAGTGCACTCAAGCAACACAACGGATTTCGACCTTGGTTCGAATGGGATGCGGACCTCAGACGGCGAGACCCAGGGGCTCTCGAACGTGCTCATCACGAGCTCCGCGCCGAAGTCCTGTACCGAGTATTCCTCCAGTTCCTCTTCGACCACCAGTGGTCGAAGCTGAAGAACCACGCTGCAAGCCATGGCGTCCAGCTCATGGGCGACGTCCCGATGTTCGTGTCTCACGACTCGGTGGACGTCTGGGCGAACCAACGCATGTTCTTCCTGGACGAGGACGGCGCCCGCACGGCGGTCGCCGGGGTCCCCCCCGACTACTTCAGTGCGGAGGGGCAACTGTGGGGCAACCCGCTGTATCGCTGGGAAACGATGCAGCAGGACGGCTACGGTTGGTGGATTGACCGCCTCCGTCGCACGCTGAGTCGCTTCGACGCCCTGCGGCTCGACCATTTCATTGGTTTCAGCCGATACTGGGAAGTGGCTGCGGACGCGGAGACCGCCAAGGAAGGTCGCTACGTACCCGTACCGGGGCACCACTTCTTCGAAGTAGCAAGCCGGGAACTCGGAGGACTCCCCTTCATCGCCGAGGACCTCGGAATCGTCACCGACGAAGTACATCAGCTACGCGATCGATTCGCCCTGCCCGGAATGCGGATCCTTCAATTCGGGTTCGAACCGGGAGCGGAGAACTATCTGCCACACCGCTATTCGTCGAACACCGTCGTCTACACCGGGACTCACGACAACGACACGGTCGTCGGCTGGTACGATCGATTGACGGCCGCCGCGAGGGAGAGCTCTCCAGGTCCGGCTGGTGGCCACTCTTCTCCGTCAAGCCGCGCGCGAACCGAACTCGAGAGACTCCGCACCTACTGCGGGATCGACGGCGGCGAAGCCCATTGGGAGGTCATTCGCATCGCCATGACGTCCATCGCCAACACGGCAATCCTGCCCGTCCAAGATCTCTTGGGGCTCGGCACCAAAGCGCGAATGAACGTTCCGGGAACTCCCCGGGGCAATTGGACCTGGCGCCTCACGGCCAATCAACTCGACGAGAGTTGTGCCGCGCGCCTGAGAGATCTCTGCGAGTTGACCGAACGCGCCTGATTCCGTTCGGGCCCACCCGATCCGCAAGTTGTTGGCGATATCGTCGCTTGCGGTAATCGTGGAAAAATGCGCGCAAACGGCCGCAAGCGGTTGCCGTGCACCCAAAGTGTGATTCGAGCGAACAGCGGGTGTCGTGCAGACCCATCCCCGATACCTTAAGCGCGAGCGCGCCCGTCAAGCTTGAGTTGTGGCGAGGCTTTCGCGAGCACCGGAGCGGAACGTACGTGGGTACTTGAGCACCGGAGTGCAGGGAAAACGAAGCCAA
>JBNKGC010000260.1:0-7457 GCA_050289625.1 Polyangiaceae bacterium
GAAACGGCTCTAGTCGAACATGGTCAGGCCAGGTCGATCGATTCGTCCAAGTACACGTCTTGAATGGCGTGGAGCAGCTTCACCCCGTCTTGGAGAGGGCGCTGGAACGCCTTTCTGCCGCTGATGAGACCGATGCCTCCGGCGCGCTTGTTGATGACGGCGGTGCGCACCGCAGCTTCGAGATCCCCCGCACCTCGCGAAGCGCCACCCGAGTTGATCAGCCCGACGCGCCCCGCGAAACACGAAAGCACCTGCAGGCGTGCCCAGTCGATGGGGTGATTCGCGACGTATTCGCCGTACAGGCGCTCATCGGTCTTACCGAAACCGACCGCCGGAAAGCCGCCGTTCTTCGTCGGGAGCTTCTGTTTGATGATGTCTGCATGCAGCGTCACTCCGAGGTGATTCGCCTGGGCCGTCAGATCCGCAGCATCTTCGTAGTTCGTGCCAGCTACGTGAAACGCGGGGTTTCGGAGGTAGCACCACAGTACCGTGAACATGCCTTTCCGATGCGCAAGTTCGAAGGCATGACTGACCTCCTGCAGTTGCCTTCTGGATTCCGGCGAGCCGAAGTACACCGTCGCGCCCACACCTGCCGCACCTAGCTCCCACGCGTGCTCGACACTTCCGAAGAATACCTGGTCGTAGGTGTTTGGGTACGAAAGGAGCTCGTTGTGATTGAGCTTGGCGATGAAGGGGATGCGGTGCGCGTATTTGCGACTCACGATCCCGAGCGCAGCAAGGGTGCTCGCCACCCCATTGCAGCCTCCCTCGAGCGCCAATTCGCAGATCCCCGCCGGGTCGAACAGACGGGGGTTCGCAACGAAAGACGCCGCCGCCGAGTGTTCGATCCCTTGGTCCACGGGCAAGATCGAGAGGTACCCCGTCCCGCCCAGGCGCCCGTGAGCAAAGAGGGCTCTGAGATTGCGAAGGACCTGCACGGGGCGGTCGCTCTCGGCAAAGACGCGGTCGACCACCTCCACTCCGCCCCGGACCAGCTGGTCCCGAGTGATGCCCTCACATCGGTGCGAAAGCAGGAATTCGGCCTCTTCTCCCAACAGGGCACGAACGTTGGTCGCCATGCGTTAGCCCTTCCTATCCCAGGGTCCTCTCCCAGCGATCATCCCTTGCGACGACTCGCCCCAATGCTCGACCGGCGGTGGGTATTCAGCGCACGGAGTTCCCGTCGAACGGCGGGCCGCCGCAGTCGTGTTCGCTCAATCGATCGCAGTCGGGCCTCAGCGCCATTCGCTCACGCGACCATGGCTCGCCCCGTCGGCATCCACGTCGTGCTCGAAAACACCCGCAATTCGGTTGAGCCGAGCCCAAGCGGACGACGTCGACTCGTAGAAGACCGCTCCACGGAAGTTGACGGAGCCATCGGGTTGCACCGTGCCGACGCCTTGGCCCTTCCAGTGCGCGACCTCTCCGTTTTTTCCCATCGTGATCCCGCTTCCCTCACCGAGCAGCGTCCCGTCGGCTCGCGTTCTCGTCGTGTAGGTGCCGATTTCCCTGCAGTCGACTCCGAGCAAACTGCCCTGCGCTTCGAACGAGGTTTCGACGCGGGGCAAACCGCCCGGAGTGGGAAGAACCCGACGTCCCGTCACCTTACCGCGCGCCTCAGCGATTTTTTCACCGAGCATGACCACATCCCTCCTGAATTTGAGTGTGAACCTGGCAGAGGCAACTTCAAGGTGCCCGCCTCCCGACGCGGCGCCTGCGTTCGACTGCTCGTCGTTCGCCCCAAGCGAACCCCGGAGCGTCAGGCTGCTGGCGATCGATGAGCGACGAGCACCAGGGGTGACACCGCCGCCGGTATCTTAACGGACCAGGACGCCCGCCGATCTCGAGTTTTGGCTTCGTTTCCCCTGCGCTCCGGTGCTCAAGTACCCACATACATTCCGCTCCGGTGCTCGCGAAAGCCTCGCCAAAACTCAAGCTTTACGGGCGCGCTCGCGCTTAGGGTATCGGGGATGGGGGTGACACAGGTGGGACGGTCCGCTCGACCAGCCCAAGGACAAATAGTCTCGATAGCTCGTCTCAGGAATCGCCGAAGTCTTCCGAGAACAGTTGCAGATCCGAAAGGGGAGGCAGCCGCTTCGAGTACACCCACTCGCGAAACAGCACCGACAGATCGCGCCCCGCTGCGTTGGTCGCCATGCCGCGCAGCTCCTCGACAGCGACGTCGCCACCCCGAAAGTTCATTGAAAGATCGCGGAGGAACCTATGGAAACCCCGGTCTCCTAGCTCTTCGCGCAGGGCGTGAAAGAACAGCATGCCTCGCTCCGCCGCGGCCCTCGAGAAGAGCGATGCGCGATCGAATTCTGCGGGCGCTGGCGGTAGCGTGGCCCGCTCCACCGGAGGGTTGACACCCTCGTCACCGACCCCGAGAAGCCTTCCTGCGAATGTGCTGAGCTCCTCTGGAGAGACGGAGACGGGGCGAAAGAACATCGTCCCGAGAAACTCCTGCAGCTGAACGAGCGAGAGACCCTCGTCTGGAATTTTTCGAAGTTCCGGCTCGAGGAGGGCGCGCGAGGTACGCCGTTCGAGGAGGGGCCGGAGCGCCGAGACGATCCGCGCGCGCGAGAAACTGCGATCCCCCTCGAACCCCGGAAGCCCTCCGAGCGCGGCGAAGAACATGCTCCGCGTGGTGTCCTCCGGCCCCAGCACGAATCCGCCAGCGAGGTGGGCGTAGGCCACCCGCAAGTTCGCCTCGCCCCGGTCGCGGGCACCCTGGGACTCGGGGATCAGGACTTCGGCCGCGTAACTCGAGAGGCCTTTGACGAGCCAGATGTCGCTCCAATCCGTCACGCTGACCGAACCCCCGAACCATTGTTCGGCTGCCCCGCGCGCGAGTTCGGCCGGGGTCACGTTGAGAGTGTGCAGGGGGCGGGGCTGAGCAGGCGCTGACAAAAGCAGCTCGCCGTGACTCACGATGGTTCCGGAGGTCTCGAACGGAAACGGCCCGTACCAGTCGCTCAGACGTCGGACGATGTCCGATTCCGCATCCAGCACGGTGGTCACGGCGCCCGGTGCACCCTCGGGCACGAAGTCGACCACCTGTGGTCCGCCACCGAGCGTCCGTTCCGAGCGCCGGAAACGGTCTACCGCGATGGTCGCGAGATACGGCGCCATGGGATCGCGGGTTCGACTTTCGTAGATGGTTCGCTCACCTTCGTTGCGCACGCGAGTCGATCGCCCGCCCGTGGCAACCGAAAACCTGCGAGGCACGTCGATGCGAAACTCGAATCGGGCTTTGTCGCGTGGGTGATCGTTGCAGGGGAGCCAGGTGTGAGCAAAGCGCGGCTCACTCACGAACACGCCTCCGCCCGATTCGGTACGGAGCCACCCGCGCCTTCCCTCCACCTCCTCGGCCTCGAAGGATTGCAGACGTCCCGTGTAGCGAATCTCGGTCTCGATCAGGCCGCCCTCATCGACGAGTTCGGGCAGCCGAACGATCAGCTTGGCGTCCGAGAGGATCGTTTCCGCCTTCTCCCCTCCCACGGTGACCTGAGAAATGAGGAGGTCTCCAACGTCCAGGCTAAGCTCCGTGATCGGCTCCTCCGCCCGAAGTTCCAGGTTCACCGTAGCTTCGAATTCCTCGAGCGGGGGCGGCACTTCCGGGAAGCCTTCCGGCCCTCCGGAGGGGTGCAAAACCTCCGCCTCGGGTCCGAAGGAAAATCGCATATCCACCCGGTAGCGAGTGACGTCGATCCTCCTATCGCCGAGGTTCGGATAGATGCTGTCGTCGAAGGGGGCCGTCAGACCTCCCGTCACCGCACCAACCTCGGCCCCCTCTTGGATGACGACCTCTTCCTTCTCGCATCCCACCGGGACGACGCACAGCACCCCGAGCGGTAGAAAAAACGCCCCCCCGAGCCTCATGGGGGTCCATGGACCGCTCGGAAACCCACGGCAAATTGCCGGAAGAGCAGGGCCGGCATGCGTTGGCTCGGCTGGGTCAGCGTTGGATGCGTGAGCCGTGGTCGCTATAAGCCCTGCCCGTGACTCGCCCCATCGTCCCCAACGTGCTGGCGGCTCGCTATGCGAGCCTCGACATGGCCTCCCTGTTTTCGCCCGAGCACAAGATTGTGCTCGAAAGGCAGCTCTGGATCGCCGTCCTTCGAGCCCAAAAGGAGCTCGGCATCGACGTCCCCGACGGCGTGGTGGAAGCCTACGAGGCCAAGATCGACCGTGTCGATCTCGCATCGATCGATCAGCGCGAGCGCGTGACACGCCACGACGTCAAAGCCCGCATCGAGGAATTTTGCGGGCTCGCCGGCCACGAGCACATCCACAAGGGGATGACCAGCCGCGATTTGACCGAAAACGTCGAGCAAATGCAGATTCGCGCCGGCCTCGCGCTGATTCGCGATCGCGCGGTAGCAGCACTAGCGCAAATGGCCGAGCTCTCGAGTCGGTACGCCGAGCTCGTCATCGCAGGCCGCAGTCACAACGTGCCCGCACAAGCGACGACGGTCGGCAAGCGGATCGCCAACAGCGGCGAGGAGCTCCTGCAGGCCTACTACCGCATCGAGGATCTGCTCGCCCGCTACCCGCTCCGGGGAATCAAGGGACCCGTCGGCACCCAGCAGGACATGCTCGACCTCCTGGACGGAGATGCGAGCAAGCTCTCCGAGCTGGAACAGCGCGTCGCAGCACACCTCGGGTTTCAGCGGGTCCTCGGCAACGTCGGCCAGGTCTACCCGCGCTCGCTGGATCTGGATGTCGTCTCTGCCCTAGCCCAGGTGGTCGCCGGTCCGTCGAGTTTCTCCAAGACGCTGCGTCTGATGGCGGGAGCCGAGCTCGGAACCGAAGGTTTCAAGCCCGGCCAGGTCGGGTCGAGCGCCATGCCCCACAAGATGAACTCGCGTTCGTGTGAACGGATCAACGGGTTCGCGGTCATCCTGACTGGACACCTCGCCATGGCTGCCGGTCTAGCCGGGGACCAGTGGAACGAGGGCGACGTGAGCTGCTCGGTCGTGCGCCGGGTGATGATCCCCGACGCGTTTTTCGCGACCGACGGGATGTTCGAGACCTTCCTCAGCGTGCTCGGCGAGCTCGGCTACTACCCAGCCGTGATCGATCGCGAGCTGTCTCGCTATCTCCCATTCCTCGCCACCACCAAGGTGCTCATGGCCGCGGTTCGCGCCGGTGTGGGCCGGGAAACGGCGCACGAAGCCATCAAGGAACACGCGGTCGCCGTCGCCCTCGAAATGCGAGAAAGAGGACGCACCGAAAACGACTTGCTCGATCGACTCGCCGCAGACGAGCGCCTCCCCCTGGACCGGGATGCGCTCGGAACCCTGCTTTCGAAGCCCGTCGACTTCGTGGGCGCTGCTCCCGCTCAGGCTCGCGATTTCGCCCGAGCCGTCGAAGACGTCGTCAAGGCCCATCCCGCCGCCGCCCAGTACGCGCCGGGCGCAATCCTCTGAACCATCATGAGATTCGTCGACACACCGGCTGCGCTCGAGGAGGCGGCCCAAGCTCTCACAGGAGCGAAGCGCCTCTACATCGACACGGAGTTCGAATCGAACCGCCAGGGAACACGCCTGTGTTTGCTCCAGGTAAGCGCTGGCGAAGATATCTTCCTGATCGACACGCTGCGCCTCGGCGCCCTGGAGCCACTCCGGAGCGCGTTCGAGGCGCCCCAAACCGAGTGGGTGCTCCACGCCGGGATGCAGGACGTGAAGCTCCTGATGGACCGCCTCCGGATGGAGGCTCCCCACACGCTCTTCGACACCCAAATCGCCTGGGGGCTCCTCAGCGCCGAAAGCTCGGTTTCCCTCGCCTACCTTCAGTTTCGCCTGCTCGGCCTCCGAAGCGGTAAAGCACACCAGGCCGATGACTGGGTCCGCAGACCACTGCCACGCTCGCAACTCGAATACGCCGCGTCCGACATCGTCCACCTTCCCGAGCTACGCGAAAAGCTCGCGCGAAAGGCTCGTGAGCACGATCGTGAGGGCATCATCCTCGCCGCATCGCGGGACGCCCTTTACCCTGCGCCCGAGCCGCCTTCCCCCATCACTTTGGGGTCTTTTCGCAACGCGTGGCAGCTCTCGCCCAAAAACCAAGCGGCGCTCCGCTACATCATCGATTGGTTCAACGACCTATCGCCGCTGGACCGATCGCGCGCGCCGGAGCAAAAGACACTCCTCAGTATCGCCAGCCGCCTCCCCGAGTCCGTCGACGCTCTGATCCGGATCAAGGGTGTGCCTCGGGGCTGGGCTCAGCGAGAGGGACAAGCCTTCGTCGGCGCGCTCCGGCAAGCAGCCAACTCTGCCCGCTCCGAAGACTTCGTCCCCATCGACCCGCCTCCGTACTCCACCTTCGAAGAGATCCGCCTCGACGCGTGGCTCGCCCTGGCGCGTGCCGAAGTCTGCTCCCGGCTCGAGGTATCTCCGGAGCTCGCCCTCCCCGGCCGCGTCCTGAAGAGCATGCGCCACGCGGTCGTCGAGAAGCAAAGCGGCGTGGCCGCGGTCGAGGCGCTCACCGGCTGGCGGCGCGATCTCGTCCCCCCAGCATTCGAGCAATTTTGCGCCGCTCACCCAGCTCCGCTATGAGCGCTGACTTCGAGTGAGGCAAGAGTGAGCTCCGAGAAATTCACGTCGTCCGAAGCAACCACACGCGGGGTCCGCGTGCGCGTCAGAGCACGTTACTCGCCCGACCACTCGGACGCGCAAAGGCCGCTCTGGTTTTTCCTTTACACGATCACCATCAGCAACGTCGGCGGGGAGACCGTCCAACTGCTCAATCGCCACTGGGTGATCACCGATGCGAATGGTGAAGTGGAGGAAGTGCAGGGCCCCGGCGTCGTCGGCGAACAGCCCACTCTCGCCCCAGGAGAAAGCTTCGAGTACACCTCCGGGTGTCCCTTGAGCACCGAATTCGGCTCGATGCACGGAACCTACGACATGGTCGTGGTGGGGACCGACGAGCACTTCGACGCGGAGATCGCTGGGTTTCCTCTGCGCATCAACCCACTGCAGGCGAACTGAGGAGTTTCCTAGGAGTTTCCTTCGTCAGACGTCCGGCGCCTCGGAACCCCGATCGACACGATAGTGGCTGATGGCCACGCGGTTGCCCTCTGGGTCGCGCGCATAAGACGAAGCAGCTGTGCGTGCCTCGATGGGCGAACCCAGCGCGGCGAGCCGCTCCTCGATGACCGCGCGCTCCCGCTCGTCGACTCGAAAGGCCAGAAGAAAGGGACCTGGGCCGACACCCTCCACACGAAGCGCCGGCTCTTCAGTGTGTTCGACCATCAAGACGCCGGGTTCCAGATCCAGCCAGACGGACCGCAACGTCCCGTCATCGTAGTCGTGGGTCGAGAGCACCCGGAGGCCAAAGCCTTGGACGTAAAAGGTAGCGACTCCCCAAACGTCCCGCGCTCCGAGGGCCACGTGGTGAAGGCGAGCCATAGAGCGTCTCATAACGCGGGAGGGCGGCGACTGCAGGCACTT
>JBNKGC010000261.1:0-7397 GCA_050289625.1 Polyangiaceae bacterium
GCTTCGACGAGGGGAGAGTCAAAGGACGACTCGTGGCCTTCGTCGGCGTGCTGAGCGTCGTCGGTGCCTTCGCCCTCGGTGTCGGCGCCTTCGCCCCCGGTGCCTTCGCCCTCGGTGTCGGCGCCTTCGCCCCCGGCGCCTTCGCCCTCGGTGTCGGCCCCGAAGGGCTCCGTACGGCGGCCGCTCACGAGGACCTCTTCGCGTCCGTCCTCCGTGACGCGCCGCACGAGGCGGTACGAGGTGTTGCCGCTGGCCCGGGCGACCTCCGGGGCGGCGATCAGGAGCTGCAGATCGAGGTTCTGACAGAGGTCGAAGAGGACGCCGAGGTTGTCCTGGGAGAGGCGGTTGGCTTCGTCCAGGAACAGGAAGCGCAGGGAGCCGAAATCTCGACGGGGTCGGAGCAAGTTGGCGTCCCGCTCCCATTCCGTGAGCACGACCATCATCAGGGCAGCCCCGACGCCGATGGCTTCGCCGGTGGAGAGACGAGTGGGTGAAGCGGCTTCCCACTCCGGCTTCGCCCGTCGTTGGATCTCGACGGTGAGCTCCAGGTACTCGCGGTAGTCGAGCAGGCGCTGTCCCCCCGAACGACCTCCGCCGAAGCGGCGAAAGATCTCGTCGAGCGCCTCTTCGATGGGCAGGGAAGACTGGAACAGGAGCTCCTGGGCGGCGCCCTGTCGCAGGGCTTCGAGCACCTGGGCCATGCGCTCGTTCCGCCGCATCCGCACCCGAATGCCCGAAATGCTTCCGAAGGACACGCCCTCGAGGTGCTGTCCCAGGCGGCGCACCTGGGCCGTTGCGCGACGAAGCTGCACTTCGATGCCCCGTGCCACGTCCTCGGAGGTCCCCCGAAGATCGTGCTCCTGGCGCTGGAGGCGCGATTCGAGCACCGCCAAATGATCCCGCAGCTGCCCGAGGGCCTCGACGGGATCCTCCACCTCCGCCACCTGCGTCGGCAATCGGCGCTTGAGCCAGTCGCGGGTCGTGAGCCACACCGAGAGGTACCGCTCGCCGTCCTTGGCGTCCTCGCGCGCCAGTTGCTCGCCGACCTCCTGGGCGCACTCGGGACCTCCACGAGCCCCTCCGAGCCGGTCGAGGAGCAACACGGACTTGCTTCGGGCTTCCGCCCACAGATCGATGCTGCTCCAGTCGCCGTAGGCTTCCAGAGCACGACGGGACAGACCCGACTGCAGCACCCGTGCGTCGCGGGCCTGGGCGCGCACACGCTCCCAGTGCTCGACGCTGGGCCTGGCGCGACTTTCCGCAGCCTCGAACTGCTCCTGGGCTTCCCGGCAGCGCAACTCCGCCTGCCGCCTGCGCTCTTCGAACAGGGCCACCTCGGCGGCGCCGCTGCGTTCCTCCTGCTCGAGACGAGCGAGCTCCGCCTGGGCCTTGGCCAGGAGCTGCTGGGCCCGCTCGGAACCTTCCGTCAGGGCGTCCTCGGTGAGCTCGTCGACCGCCTCTGCCGCCACCTCCGCGCGGGCGCGCTCTACATGGGCACGGGCCGCCTCGAGCTCCGCCTCGGCGTTCTGCGCTGCCCGGGTGGCCTCCTCCCAGGCTTCTTCGCTGGCTCGGAGAGCCTCGTCACTCGCCCGCAGACGCTCGCGAGCGCTTTCGTGTTGGGCCTCCAGGGCGGGCATGACCTCACTCTGCTGAGAGAGCAGGGCTTCGTAATCGACGCCCGCGAGGACTCCCTGGTGCCTGATCAGCTCCGCGAGGGCCTCCTCCTGGCGCGCCGCCCGCTCGGCGGCTTCTTCGAGCTCCGCGAGGCGCTCGGCGCGGGTCAGGAGCTCGTCATCGGGCGGAGGAGGATCCCGCAGAGCGTCCGTGAGGGTCGCGAGCAGCTTCCGGTCTGCTTCCGTGCTCTGCAAACGCTCACGGGCCTCGGCGGCACGCTGCTGCTCCTCCGTGACCTTCGCCAGCTGCTCGGCGTAGTCGGGGGGATCGAGGAGGAGCGCATCACCCCAGAGGGCGCGCAGCGCTTCGCTGCGCTGCCGCCAGTCGCTCGCCCCCGCGCCGAGGGCGGTGGCTGCTGCGCGTTCCCGGTGCTCGCGCTCTTGGCAGTCCGTGAGCTGTTCCCGGGCCGCCGACAGGGCAACGCTGGGGTCTCCGGAGGCGAGCAGGGCGCGTTCCGAGAGCAGGAAATCGAGATCCTGGGAGGCGGCCTCCAGGCGGCGCAGCTGCCCCAACGCCTCTTCGAGCCGCGTTGCGGCCTGTTCAGCCTCTTCCCGGAGCTCCTGGGCGCGCCGTTCCCGGGCCCGGCGCCCCAGGGTGGGACGCTCGGGGATGCGGCTCAGGCGGACCCCCAGGGCGTCCCTCACGATCACGTCATGACCCGCTGCGGCGTGCAGGTCGGGCGCTGTCAGCTGCAGATCGGGAGAAACGAGCCAGATCGTGTCGAGGTCCCGCTGGGTGTCGAGCAACGCTTCGGCCACGGCCTCCGGGTCCCGGACCACCAGTGCGCCGGCGAGGGGGCCCAGCTGAGCCTCGATGCGTGCGGCGTCGGCGGGATCGAGCTCTTCGAAGCGACCGGCGAGCAGCTCCGCGTCGAGCTCGTCGCGCAATTGGAGCAGGGCGGGGGACACCATGCCGCCGGAGGACTCCAGCTGACTGGCTTCGGCGAGCAGGGCATCGCGCTCCTGCGCCGCGGCGCTGCGCTGCGCCTGCGCAGCCTCGCGCAGTTGGTCGAGGGTGCGCCGCGCCTCATCGAGACCCCGTGCCCTGAGCAGGGTGTCGGGGGAGGAGCCGTTGCCCAGGAGGGCGCTGAGGCGTTCGGCGGTGGCGACACATTCCCCCCAGCGCAGGGCCGCGTCCTCGAGAACGCGCAGCCGTTCCCGGGTGCTCTCCGCCAGGGTGCGTGCTTCGTGGGCGTGGCGTCCGGCCGCCCGTAGCTGCTCCTGGGCAGCGTTCCACTCCGAGTCTGCAGTGCGCAGGGCCCGTTCCACGCCCTCGCGTCCCTCCGCGAGCTCGAGCCCCTGCTGCAGGGCCTCGGCACGCACCCGCTCCTGGCGCTCTGCCAGCTCCCGCAGGCGCTCCCGCTCCGCGCCGAGAGCATCGAGGCGCCCGACCAGGTGCTCCAGTTCCGCGGTTTCCGCCAAGAGGGCGCGCGCCACGGCGAAAGCATCCCCCGGCCGCACCTCGCCCACACAGCGCGCCAGTGCCGCGAGGGCCTCGCTGTGTTCGTCGCGCCGCGTTGCCGAGAGCTGGGCGTCGCGGGCCAATCGAGCGTGCTCCCTCTCGAGCTCGGCTCGCTGGGCCTTGCGGTTTTCGAGGAGCGCTCTCAGGTTCGGCTGCGGGGACTCCGCGGCTTCCGAGGAGCGTTCGGGTGAGGCGCCTTCGGCGGAGTTCGCTTCGAACGGAGGTCCCTCGGGGACCGGGCAACCTTCGGCGCGCAGGGTCGCGAGCAGGCGCTTCAGTCTGCGTTGCAGGTGTGCATTCTGGTGGAGCTCCTCGAGGCCGCTTTGCACGTCCCCGAGCCCTCGGGCGGCGCGATCGTAGGCCTCCCGCGCGGCTTCCGTCTCCTGCTTGCAGGCGCCGCGGTGTGCCGACGCCGCTGCGCGTGTCGCAGACCTTTCCGCGACGCGCTGCTGGAGGGGAAGGAGCTCGCTCTGGAGGCTGGCCACGCGGGCATTCAGGTGCAGCACCCGATCGAGCTTGTCGCGCCGAGCCTGCGCCTCGACGCAGCGCTCTCGAGCCTGGGTCAGGCGGCCGTCGAGGGAATGTTGGCGACCAAGGACGTCGTTGCCCCGGGTGTCGAGCTCTGCGAGGGCTCGTTGCGCTTCGTCCCGGAGCCGCTCCTTTTCTTCGAGCAGGGCGCTCTGTTCCTCCGCGGCCTTGCGCAGGGCCAGGAGCGCTGCGGAGAACATCGCCTGCCCGGCGTCGTAGACTCCGTTGATCTCGAGCTCGAGGCGTCGGGCTTCAGTCACCTCCGTGCGGGTGCGATGACAGGCATCGAGGTTCGCCCGCATGCGGGACAGGGTATCGCCGAGCCCCGTCTCCTCCTTGAGAAGAAAGCTGCGCAGGTCGCTGGTGAGGGCCCGGGAGATGCCGCCCGTCATGCTGGTGCGCAGCATCTCGTTCAGCTTGTTGCGATCCTCGTCCGTCGACAGGCGGAGCGGCGTCACGCCGAGCTCGAACAGGGCGGAGAAGTAGTCCTTGGTGCTCGGGAAGGACTTCAGCTTGCCTCCGAGGGCTTCCACTTGCTGTCGCACCTGGCGGAGCTCGGGGACCTCGTCGTGCTCGTCCTGCTCGAGGAGCAGGATCTGCTTCAAGCTGCCTGCGAGATCGAGCCCGGTGACGAGGAAGGGCGTCAGCTCCAGGGAGGGCTTGGACTTGCGCTCGAGGTGCACGCCCGCGACGACGCGCTCCGAGCCCAGATCGATCTCGAGAGCCGCGTAGGAGGGGCGTCCCTGCTCGCCGAGCCGACCCCAAATCCCCTTGTCACCGCCCGTGGCGCCGCTTTCCCCCAAGTTGGTGAAGCGCAGCCGCGATAGATCCGGCAGCAGCACCACGTAGGCGGCAATCATCACCGTCGTCTTGCCGGCGCCGTTGGCTCCTTCGAGGGCCGTGACGTGTCGATCGAGCAGGTACCGCTCGTAAAAAACGCCCTTCCAGTTCACGAGGGCGAGCGCGGTCGCCCGCGCTCGCCTCATCGGTCGCTCCCTGGCTCGTCGTCCTCGGTTTCGAAGGTGCCAGGATCCGTTCCTTCGGGATCGGAGTCGTCGTTGCCCTCCCACTCGTCGACGAGAGGCTGCTCGCCGTTTGCGCTTCCTTCGTCGCTCGAGGGGGCTTCCGCTGGTTCCTGGAAATCGTCGTCGAAGTCCGCCGGGCGCGCGGCGGCGGGGCCGAACTCATCGTCGAGGGGTTCGAAGTCCGGCTCGTAGATCGCCGGGTCCAGATCGACCTCTTCCTCGTCCTCCGGCTCCGCGGAGTCTTCTTGGGGCTCTTCCTCTTCAGCGGTGGCCAGGACCAGCTCCCCCTTGGCGACGAGTCGCTCGAGGGCCACCTCCGGCGCGGCGCTGCCCCGCACGGGCTCGGCAAAGCGCATGAGCGCCGGGCGCAGACGCATCTGTCCGTCTTGGCCGAGATCCACGAAGCCGAGGCCGGCGAGCCTGCGCAGGGCTTCTCCCACCTTGGCCCGTACGGACTCCTCCGCCACCCGTTCGTCGAAGCGGCGCCGCTTCGGGTTGAACATGCGCAGCAGGGACTCGGTGCCCATCAGCCCTGCCAGATAGCCGAGCAGCTGATCGCGGGTGACCTGGCCTCCCTGTTGCACCGTGGAGGGGTCGAGATAGAGCAGAGTGAGGGCTTGCCCGACGAGCATCTCGCCCGGCGAGAGATGGCGACGACCCAGCCTGTCGCCGGTCGGCAAGAGATAGAAGAAGCCGTCTGCGCTCTGGATGAGCTCACAGCCGTAGCGCCGATAGAACGCCTCGAGGAAGTCCTGGGCCTCGATCAGGAACGAGTAGAGCGCGCCGTGATCGCGGTCGATGTGCTGTCCGCGCCTGAGGGCGAGATCCACATCGGGGAAGTCCTCCGCGACAACCACGTCTTCGAGTCGTGTAAAGCTCGAGGAGCTCATGGTCCGTCCTCCTCAGGCGACGCGTCTTCGGAGGAGGTTACGTGCCACTCCTCGACGAGCATGTCCTCCCGAATGGGGACCCAGGGACGCTCCATGTCGGCCTCGGGAGCGCACACCCCGGCCACCGCCTGCGCAATGCGTCCCGCGACCGCGAAGCGTTTCCCGGGTTCGAGCTCCGCCGTGAGCTCGGCGGTCACGTCGACCAGACCGCGGGCCCCGCCCGCCACGGCGCTCCGGACCCGGGCCTCGAGTTGTGCCTGGGGATCCTCCACGGGCTCTTGCGTGGGCGGCGTCTCGCGTTCCTTGCGGGGGCGTCGCACGGGGGGACGTTCTCCGAGGTTGTCGACGGGGCGGAGCAAAGACGGGGGCGGCGCTGCCGCCACGCGCAGGGCGTGGGGACGCCCGGACTTTCCCGAGAGTAAATCCCGCAGGCGTTGGGCGAGGGCGCGGGACGGATCGAGGCGCACCACGTCCCTCAGGAAGCGATGCACATACTGGTAGTATTCGGACCAGGCCCTTTGCCGCGCAGAGCCCCAGGCCCCGATGCGATCGACCTGTTCCATGGCGCGCCGCACGGCGTGCTCCGCGTCCTCTGCACCGGCGGCCGTGGCGAGCTCCTGCACGTCCTGCAGCAGGGCCTGGAGTTGGTGGGAGTCTCGGAGGAGCATTTCATTGAGCTCCCGGAGGGTCGTGCCCATCACCTCGAGCAGGCTCTGACAGCGCTCCACCGCGCCGAACCAGTCGGATTGGAGCAGAGAGCCGATCTCCTTCTGCAGCTCCTCCTGCTGGGCGTCGAAGGCGCTCTGGCGCCGCTCGATGCCGGCGACGAGCTCTGCGACCGTTACTCGCAGGGGAGCGACGACGCCTTCGTTCCATTCCTCGGGAGAGATGGCCGCTCGCGCGCACTGCAGCACCTCGAGCAGACTCGAGTGCAGGGTGCGCGTGAGCACACTGAGGTTCTCCCGGGTGAGGCTCTCTTCCTCGAGAAAGAACTCCACGATGCCCGTGGCGAGTCGGCTCAGGGCATACTCCCCGGCGCGCACGACGCCCGCCCCGTCGATGCGAGCGAGGAGCCGTTGTTCCCGCAGGCGTCGGATGGACGCGGCGGCCCGCCGACGCCGACCCGTCTCGCCGCCGGCCTTGAGGGCGGCGGTCACCTGCTCGAAAGCGTCGATGAGCTGTTGCTCCGTGAACGAGGGCAGGGCCCCCTGATTCGCCCGCACGTGGAGGCCCGCCAGGAAGCACAGGTCCACGGTCTGCAGGTCCAGGGACACCCCGCGCTCGGCGAGGAGCGCGATCACGCTGCTGGGGTCCTGGAGGGAAGGTTCGGGCACGGCGGGGGGCGCATCTTACGCGACCCGACCTGCCGCGCCAGTCGCAGCTTGGTCCCCTGGTCGCATCAAACTTCGAGTAATTTCCTGGGCTTATGTCATAAATCCGCGACGGGCCCGCCCCCCGGCTTTGGCGGGACCTCTCAGCGAAGGTGGGGAAGATGGCCCCTGCGGGTGGCTCAAAGACCGCCTTGGCCTCTCGTGGGGGGCCCTCCTTGCCGCACTCCGTGCGGTACCGGCAGCCATCATCGCCAGCGCTGGAGTTTCCGTCGAAGAAGCAGTCCTGCCAGTTGGGATCGTTGCTGCCGCCCGAAATGCCGGTCGCGAAGCTCCCCTCGTCATCGTCGTAGGGACCCGTACACTCGACGTCGAAACCGTCGGCGGTGCCGTCGTCATCGTTGTCGATCCCGTCGTTGCACTGGCAGAGCACATCGCCGCAATAAAACTCCCCGGGCTCGGTGACGCTGAACGCCCCGCCCGGGCCGATC
>JBNKGC010000262.1:0-7368 GCA_050289625.1 Polyangiaceae bacterium
GAACACCGCACGGCTCGCATCACCATCGATACCGTCGCAGTTGGTGTCCTCGAAATCGTCGTCAGGAAGGTCGCGGGGCAGGAATCTTTTCGCGGACCCCTTTGCCGGTGCCATCGCGGTGTAGATTCGGGAGGTGCCGCCGAAGAGGGCGCGTATGCCTCGGCACGCGTGCGCGCTTTCACCGACGTCGACCGACGTGAACTCGAAAGCGACGACTATGAAAACGGTGGATCCGACGAGCTCGCTGGGCGAGCGCCATCAAGGAGACGCGAGCTAGCATCGACGCGGCTCGTCAGTGTCCCTCGGACATGACACGCATCGGAGCCTACTGCATCGACAACGAGCGCAGGCCTGTCGACACTTGGTGGACGGCCGTCAATACCTGCCACCTCGAACAGCGCATCGTGTGCCCCGTCGCGGCCTATGGTGTGTGCGATTCAGTGAGCCCGGAAGGTACGACTTGTGACGCCGCCTTGAACGACCCCGAGGCCATTCTGTGGAGCTCTGATATTGAAGAAGGCAGCAATTGGGCCATCACCGTGTGGGAGTCGGCGTCACATGCGAACGACTTTCTCGGAGAATGTGCACGCAGCAAGACGCACGACTACTACTGCTGTCAGTTCCCGTGAGATGACCACCGCATGGGTCTTCGGGGGTGCGGGGAATGCACGCGCGCAGGGTGAGGCAAGCGTGGTGTCCTCATCCGCACTCTTCCGTCGCTATGCAATGGGGCAGTGTGCTAAGTGCAGCTCATGTTTGCTGGAGGCTTCCGCGCAGCGCGCGTTGGCGCGCTTTTGATGCCACTCATGATCACGGCCTGCGGCAGCGATGCGGACTCTGGCCGTCAGAACGGCAGCGCCGGCTCCGGAGGAATCACCGGCACTGGAGCCACCACTGGGTCCGGTGGCGGCGCTACCGACATCACTGATGCGGAGTTTTCGGAGCGCTCGCCCGATTGTCAGACCTACGTTGGCGCCTACGAAGCTACTGCGACAGATCTCAGCCGGTCTGCCGAGTTCGCCGCCAGGGTCCAGATTGTTGCGAGCGGAGCCGACTGCACCTTGACTAGCAATGGTATTCCCAACCACGACTTCAATGATCGCGGTGCTTTCGCGACACCGGTTGCTGAGGTCGACGAGTCCTTCACGATCCCTGGTGCTCCCGAGGCAGCGGCGTCTCCGACTCCTCTTTCGCTCGTTCTTGATAACGGAGT
Organism: Polyangiaceae bacterium; assembly: GCA_050289625.1. Lineage (GTDB taxonomy): Bacteria > Myxococcota_A > Polyangia > Polyangiales > Polyangiaceae > NIC37A-2. The sequence continues at coordinate 1,214 of JBNKGC010000262.1, forward strand.
CTTCCTGAACGGCGTGAAGCTCGATGTGCTCGCAGCAGCCTGCTACGGCGTCGGCTCCGAACCTCTCGGTCAGGAGAAGATCGGCTGCATGCAGGAGGGGACTCCCTGGCGTTACGACCCGATGTTCGCCGAAAATGACTTCGGCACGGACGGACACAACGCGCACACCCAGCCGGACGGCGGTTACCACTACCACGGTGATCCGCTCGCCATGTACGACACTTCGGGCACGGCGCCTTCAGGGGTCATCGGCTTCGCCGCCGACGGCTTCCCCATCTACGGCCCCTTCATCGACGACGGAGGCACCGTGCGCCGCGTGGTGTCCGGCTACACTTTGAAGAGCGGGCCTCGCGAAAGCCAACCCGGTGAGGGAGCGTTCCCCGGCGGCGAATACGATGGCACTTTCGTTGACGACTATGAGTTCACGAACGCCGGCGATCTTGACGAATGCAATGGCATGGTGCGCGATGGGAGCTACGGCTACTACGTGACCGATCGCTACCCTTGGGTCGTTGGTTGCTTCACCGGTACGCCTGACAACTCGTTTCGCAAGGGCCCTTGAGTCTCGAGGCGATCGCCGTGGAAGCTAAAGCGGCGGTCAGTCGTACCCCTTGCCCCTGCCATTTCGGTCCACATCGGCCCGCAGCCGAAACGTTCGCGCTGCATTGGCTCGACGATCGCGGGGTGAGCGCCGACCACACTGGTCGTCGAAGATGCTGGCGTCTGCCATGCGTTCGAGGCGGCCCCGCCGCCGGTCGTCGTGAGCCACGGAGACCTCCGGGCGAACGCCGGGAATTGAAGAGAGCTGCATCCCGCACCCCTTGCGCGAGCCACCCTGCACCTGCCCGCTGGATGGGAACACCGCAAGCGGCGAGCGCGGTAGGGCCTGTGACGAATCCGCGGCAAAAACATCCATGGCTTCGTCACAGTCGGCATGACTTTCCGCCGAGGCTGGGTCCGGAAGTCGCGGAACACAGACACATCATCCGTGCGAAGGCCGTCGCTCACCCTTCTCCCGTGTGACTGCGCCTCGATGCTCCGTTGCCGGTGCGCCACTCGGCTACTGAGCCTGTCACACAATCGCTCCGTGTTCGTGCCATCAGTCCGCGCTCTCGCGGCCTATGTAGTGCAAACAACCGAGCACGCGGGGATCCCCCTGCTCGGAGAGAAGGAGCAACTACCATGAGAAAATCAACGGCACTAGCATCCCTGACGCTGCTCGTCGGGCTGGGGATGCTGACGGCGCCCCACGCGTCCGCCCTGGATCTCCCCGCCGTGCAGACTGACAGTGCCTGGTTCAGCGACGGCGAGGCAAAAGTCCAGGAGAAAGCTTCTACAACCGCTCCCGGCACCAGCGCGAAGAACATCATCCTCTTCGTCGGCGACGGCATGGGTGTCTCCACCCTCACGGCTTCCCGTATCCGTCAGGGCCAGGAAGCGGGCAATCCCGGCGAGGAGAACTTCCTCAGCTTCGAGCAGTGGCCCCACACGGCACTGGTCAAGACCTACAACACGAATCAGCAGACGCCCGACTCCGCCGGCACGATGACCGCAATGATGACCGGTGTGAAGACGAAGGCCGGAGTGATCGGCTACGCGCCCAGTACGATTCGGGGCAACTGCGGTTCGACCGTCGGAGCGAACCTCACTACTGCGCTCGAACTCGCGGAGGCCAAGGGCATGTCGACGGGCGTCGTGTCCACCGCTCGCATTACTCACGCCACCCCTGCCGCGACCTATGCTCACACCCCCGACCGCAACTGGGAGGATGACTCTGAGCTCCCAGAGGAGGCGATCGAGCGCGGCTGCAAGGACATTGCTGCGCAGCTCGTCGAGTTCCCCTTCGGCGATGGCGTCGAGGTGGCCCTCGGTGGCGGCCGTCGGTACTTCCTCCCCAGCACCATGGACGACCCGGAGGACACCGGCGCAACCGGCCACCGAGGTGATGGCCGCAATCTGACGGATGAGTGGGTCAGCAAATACGACAACGCTGCCTTCGTCTACGACCAGGCCGGTTTCGATGCCATCGACCCGGACACCACCGACCACCTTCTGGGTCTCTTCGAGCGCTCCCACATGGAGTATGAGGCGGACCGGTCCGACGACACGGGCGGAGAGCCCAGCATCACGCAGATGACCGAAAAGGCCATCGACATCCTGTCGAAGAACGACGCGGGCTTTTTCCTGATGGTGGAGTCCGGTCGCATCGACCACGCCCATCACGCGGGCAACGCGTACCGGGCTCTCGAGGATACGATCGCCTTCTCTGAGGCAATCGAAGCGGCCGCTGCAAAAGTGGATCTCAGCGAGACGCTCATCATCGTCACCGCAGACCACAGTCACGTGTTCACCATTGCGGGCTACCCGTCGCGCGGCAATCCGATCCTCGGCACCGTAAACACTGGGCTCGGTGGCGATGGCATGCCCTACACCACGCTGGGCTACGCAAACGGTCCCGGAGCATCTGGTGGACGCGTCGATCTAAGTTCGATCGACACGACGGATTCGGAGTTCCTGCAGGAAGCTCTCGTTCCTCTCTCTTCAGAAACGCATGCGGGCGAGGACATTTCCGTGCATGCCACCGGGCCGGGTTCCCAGTGGTTCACTGGGGGAACCATCGAGCAGAACGTCGTCTTTCACGTGATCAATGCAGCGGGCGCTCTGGGCGGCAGCCGCAAATGAGGAGAAAAATGAAAAAGCTACACTTTCTGACCGCCGGCCTCGTTCTCTTTCTCGCTGCCGGTTGCGGCAGCGACGACAATGCACACTCCGCGAACAGCGTCGAGGGCGCTCCGGGTGAACCCGGCATGGATGGCGCCGATGGGGCCGATGGCGCCGACGGGGCTGATGGCGCCGACGGGGCTGATGGCGCTGACGGAGCTGATGGCGCCGGCGGAGCTGATGGCGCGCCAGCAATCGATCCCACCGTCCCGCAGCCGATCACCGATGGTTCGGCAGCGCCCTGGTTTGACCAAGGTCAGGCCTCAGTCGACCAAGCCAAGGGCCGTTCTGGCAACACCGGTGCAGTCAAGAACATCATTCTCTTCGTGGGGGATGGCATGGGCGTCTCGACGGTTACGGCCGCGCGCATCCTCGAGGGTCAAATGGCAGGGGGGGATGGCGAGGAAAACATGCTGGCCATGGACAGGCTGCCCTACATCGCTCTGTCCAAGGTCTACAACGCCAACTCGCAGGTTCCTGACTCGGCAGGCACGATGACCGCGATGATGACCGGAGTGAAGACCGACATCGGCGTCATCGGCGTGGGTGAAGGTGTCGAGCGCGGCGACTGCAGCACCGTCCCGGGCAACGAGCTCGTCAGCGCCTTGATGCTTGCAGAGGCTGCGGGAATGAGCACCGGAGTGGTGAGCACCGCGCGCATCACACACGCGACTCCGGCTGCGACCTACGCTGTCAGCCCCGACCGTGATTGGGAGGACGACTCGTCGATTCCCGCTACTGGTTGCGCCGGGCAGAAAGATATCGCCGCGCAGCTCGTCGACTTCGCCGCCGACCACTCGAGCTTCAGTGATGGTATCGAGGTCGCGCTAGGTGGCGGTCGTCGGCATTTCCTGACCGCAGCAGAAGGCGGTCGTCGGGTTGCCCGCAATCTGATCGACGAATGGTCGGGAACCTACGTGGAGGACCGCGACGGATTGCTCTCATACGACATCACGAGCGGTGAGCCCTTGCTGGGCCTCTTTACGTCTTCGCACATGTCCTACGAGGCGGATCGCGACCCGGCCGAGGAACCCAGCATCGCGGAGATGACCGCCAAGGCGATCGACATACTTGATCAGGATGACGATGGTTTCTTCCTGATGGTGGAGGGGGGGCGCATCGACCACGCACATCATGCGGGCAACGCCTATCGCGCGTTGACCGACACGATTGCGTTCTCCGACGCTATCCGCGCTGCCCTCAACAAGACGAACGCCGACGAGACGCTCATTATCGTCACTGCCGACCACAGTCACGTGTTCACCATGGCTGGCTACCCGAAGAAGGGAAATCCGATCCTCGGTCTCGTCGAGAGTACGAACTCCCAAGGCGAGCCGGCTGGGGTTTACTCGCTGGATGCCGATGGTTTGCCGTACACGACCCTTGGATACACGAATGGTCCAGGCGCAACGAGCAGCACCACGGAATACCTGGGCGACCGCGACGGCACTCGAGCGGACCTGGCCTTCGTCGACACCCAGGACATGAATTACTTGCAAGAGGCCCTGGTGCCGCTCTCCTCGGAGACCCACGCAGGGGAGGATGTGGGCATCTACGCTTCGGGACCCTGGTCTCATCTTTTCCAGGGAACCGTGGAGCAGAACTTCATATTTCACGTGATGAACAAGGCAGGCGATCTCGCCGCCCGCGCGGCAGCCGCCACGCTGTGATCCCTAGGCGCCCGAGTCCCACCAGTGGGGCTCGGGCGCGCTTTGCGGCAGCATTCCTCGAGCAACGTCCAACACCATGATCCATTCGACCCAGATCGGTTCTGTCCCGCTCACCATTCCTTCGCTCGCCCTGCTTCTGACGTGCGTCGCCTGCGATCCCGAGCCGGACGCAAAGGCAGCCTCCACCCAAGCCTCTCAGGCCCAGCACGCATCTTCGATTGGCGAGATCCCCGCGGACCTGCTGCAGGGCTCTTGCCTGAAATCTCCGTCCGCCTCCACCGGATTGCGTTACGCAACGACACGTCGCAATGGCGCCATGACCGCGCTCGTCCGCTTTGCGGACGAGCAGCGTGTCGTCGTGCACAACCCCTCCAAGCAGATGCTCGACACCTGGTTCAAGGTGGATGGACAGGTCCACTTTCAGCGCATGTTCTTCAAGGATGGTCGCCGCATTGACTACGAGTCCGGGGATCTAAAGAGCCTCGATGCCTATGGTCCCCTCGCCGGCATGGGCCGGTTCGTTGACTCGAGCATCGCCAACGCGCTCGGTGCTTCTCGAAAGGTCACCTACCGTTGTCTTCCAGCCACGGCCCGCACGGCTCAGATTGGCAAGATGCAGGCCGTTGTCGTCGAACTCGGGACCGGACAGCTTGCCGCGTATCAGCGGACCCGCGGCGATCTGCAGGAGCGCCTCAGGCTCGACGGTTTCGTTGGCAAGAGTGAAATCGACACACTCCTCGCCCAGGGCGCCAAGCTTCGAGCGACGGACTATGCGGACGTCGGAGACAGCGAATCCGACCCGTTCCTGGCGCGCGCCATCCGCCAGGGGTTCGTCGTCCTTCCAGGGCACGCTGATTCTCACCGATGATCGCTGTAGTAAGGCATCACGTAGGCGGTTAGGCCGCGGCGAGGGCCCGGCGAACGTTCAGTTCGACGCGCACGGGAAACGGCACAGGCTTGGGGTTGCTGATCCTCACTCCCATGGGCGCGCCCCATGCGCGCTACTACCTTACTTCGCAACCACCTCGACTTGAAGCAAACCCGCGTTACGGGCTTTGAGCTGGCGCCCGCCGGGCTCATCGCTGACGTCACCGCAACGACGTGTCGCGCCCGTTGTGGCGCGTGTGGGGCCAAGTGCAGGTCGTGGAAGGATCGCCGGACCCGCAGGTGGAGACACCTGGAGTTCGCGGGGATGAGAGTCGAGCTGCGGTATGCAATTCGCCGTGCGAATTGCAAGCGGTGCGGTGTCCAAACGGAGCTCGTGCCCTGGGCCGACCGGGTAGCCCGTTCACCCGAGACTTCGAGGACACGGTCGCTCTGCTCGCGCAGAGGACGGACAAGACCACGGTCAAGGAGCAGTGCACGAACAGCCGGATGGTTCACTCCTGCTCCGTTCAGAGGGACAGCGATTCGGAGATCCGGGCTTCTACTTTTACGTTCGGAAGAGCGGTGCTAGCGGCGTGGCGCGGTACGTACGCGCACTGCAGGAGACCATCCACGTCTACCTGGGGGACGGCGCCGACGTATTGGCGCAGCACGAGCTCCGCTTTGGGGCCGTCGCTTTCTGAGCCAGAGGTATCGGATGCGGCCCTGACCGCCCACTGGAAATGGACCGAAGGGAGGGCGCCCGATGATCGACCACCACGAAACGACGCAGGAGCGCAGCGTACTCAACGAGGGCCCAGTGCGTGCAATCCAGCCCTCACCCAGGGTAGCGGCGATGGCGATCCCGGTCGCACTCCACGTCGTCGTCGGGTGAACCCG
>JBNKGC010000263.1:0-7354 GCA_050289625.1 Polyangiaceae bacterium
CTCCGGCGCTCAAGTACCCACGTACGTTCCGCTCCGGTGCTCGCGAAAGCCTCGCAAAAACTCAAGCTTGACGGGCGTGCTCGCGCTTAAAGTATCGGGGATGAGGGGTATCCTCTCGACTGGCGGGGCGGTGTCGATCGGACTGCCCTTGTTGGATGTCATGTTGAACGACTATGGCACCGCACTGTCGCGCCAAAGGCATCGGGGATGATGGGAACCCTCACAAACAGGGACGGGAGCGGCGTGGGAGCTCAGTCATCAGCTGGAGCCGCTTTACGGAATCAAGTCGCACCATGGCGTGATTTCTGAGCTCGAAGGAATACTCGTCTCACCGGGGATTCCACACCCTTCGGGATCGTCCGCAGCGACCACGGCTGCCCCGTTGGACGGAAACTCCGTCCGCGCACCCTTGGATGCGCCAAACGGTTTGTCGCTCTGAGTAGACGGAACCGTCACCCTCTCTGAGCGACTCGCACTGCGCGAAATGCGGCTGCGCTTTCTGGCCTCCGACGATTTTTTCACGAATTGGGAGAGGCCGAAAAATTCCTCTGTTCGAGCCTTTCCGAATCGCAAATAGTGGTGAAGGGCTCGTTCGAGTAGCGGGCTCGAACACAGCGATGAACACTCGATCGGCAAGACCTTGAGTGGGCGAATCGATGAACAGTGCCGTGGAGTATCTCTGCCAAGCGGCAGCGGAGCAGGGGGAGCTTGAGAAACATCATTACTCAGGTAGTGTTCAGCGAACCTTTCCGGCAGCGGATGGCTCAGTAGTTGAGCATGTCGAGCTCTTTGGAGAAAAGACTATGACCCGATCAGCATCATTCAGAATACTTCTCCGCTACGCCTTCGCCATCGGCATCTCGATAGCGGCGTACCAAACGGTGGCATGTTCCACGCCGAGCCAAGGGGCAGGTGAGGAGGAAAGTGCGCAGACTGGGTCCGGTGGCGGTTCGTCCAGCGGCGGGATTCAAGGCGGCGGCGCCTCCGGCGGTCAGTCTTCAGGTGGAGCATCGACCGGTGGCCTCACGGGTGGAACGGGTGGAGCCAACACGGGGGCCGGAAACTCCGGCGGAACTAATGCCGGTGGCACGGGCGGCACGGACGGCACGGACGGCACGGGAGGAGGAACCGGCGGCGCCTCGACCGCCGTGAAGAGCTCCGGCTGCGGGAAAACGCCCACGCTCGAGTTCGGACCCGTCCCCGGTGAGTCCGCTGGCAGCATGGGGTTCGGCGATGGAGGGTATGTCAGGATCCAGAGCGGTGGAGGGGAGCGTGGCTTTGCCGTGCGACTCCCCGACAACTACGACAGCAACCAACCTTACGCGTTGATCTTTGGTTTTCACTGGAACGGCGGAAACTCCAAGGAAGTCGATAGTGGTGGATCGAATGGCTACAATATGGCTCACTTCGGTCTTCAGAAACTGTCGAACAACGGCGCGATCTTCGTGGCTCCGGACGGGCTGGGCGGCGGCTGGGCGAACACCGGTGGGCGAGATCTGCAGTTCGTCGACGACATGGTCGCGCTGATCGAGGAGAACTACTGTGTCGACAAGACGCGCCTGTTCGCGAACGGATTTAGTTACGGCGGAATGATGAGCCACGCCGTTGCGTGCGCGCGTGCTGACGTCTTCCGCGGTGTCGCGATCTACGACGGAGCGGAGCTGAGCGGATGTGAGGGGGGCAACGATCCGATCGCGTACTGGATCATGGCTGGCCTTGAGGACAGTGTCTGTACCATCGACATGGCGAAGCCGATGCGTGATCGGTTCGTCACGAACAACGGCTGCACCCCGCAAGGAGAGCCGTCCCAACCGCCCAAGGGACCTCCTTACTTGAACCCGGGAGGACACGTTTGTACGGACTACGCTGATTGTCAGACCGGCTATCCGGTGCGTTGGTGTGTTCACCAATCAGGTCACGGCAACGCCGTGGTGGACGGCACGAACGACCTCTGGAATCGGTGCGCGACTCCTCCGAACAACTGCTCGGACGATTGCCCGTGTACCTGGGTTCCAGAGGATGTGTGGACGTTCTTCAATTCCCTCTAGAGCGATGGCTGCTGGCGGTGGTCGCAGAAAACAAGGGCGGCTGCCGCCGGGCCCCCACGGCGCTTCGGCGTGTTACGGGCGCGCTCGCGCTTAAGGTATCGGGGATGGGTGAGGCCGCGGAAGGTTCGCCTTCGTAACCTCGCTACCCGAAGAGGATCAAAATATCGCGTACCAGAAGGGGGCAACGTAGCTGAGTCCGCCGGTGACGAGGAGCAACAGGCCTGCCAGCAGCAGCACCAAGACGAGGGGAATCAAAAACCACTTCCCTCGGGCGCAGAAGTACAAAATCAAGCTGGCGATCGTGCGAAGGCGATTGACGAGCAGCATGAGTCAGCGTCCCTCCGCGTCCGGGCGCTCGATGACGACGTCTTCGACGAGGAGTGCGTCGATCGAGTTTTGAACGAAGAACGATAGGGCGTCACCCTCCGTCGTCACGATGGGTTGGCCATTTTCATTCAAGGAGGTGTTCAACACCACCGGGGGCAGGCCTCGTTTCGCGAGGCCGCTGAGCACCGGACGGAGTGTTCCGCCTGCGCCGACGGTCTGGAGTCGGGCCGTGCCGTCATGGTGTGTGATCGCCGCGAGTTCGTTGGGTCGGCGCACGGGGCACACGGTGGTCATGAACGGAGTCATGTCGTTGGGCTCGCCTTCGAACCAGGTTGTCGTTTCTTCCGCCAGCACAGCGGGGGCGAACGGACGAAACGGTTCGCGATGCTTCACCAAGCGGTTCAGGCGCTCGCGTTGAGCGATGTCGTCCGCGCGAGCGAGCAAGCTACGCCCCCCGAGAGCGCGCGGTCCCCATTCGCTCGGCCCCTGCACCCAGCCGACGATTTGTCCTCGAGCGATCCGCCCGGCCGCCTCTTCCGACGGATAGGGCACTACTCGAGCCACGAGCCCGAGCCCCCGCGCGAGCTCCTGGGCACGGGCGCCGCTTGCCGACAGACCGAGCTGCCCCGTCGAGAGGGGGGCGGGGCGCGGATCTCCGAGATCGATGGCGCCGACAATTGCGGCACCGAGCGCGCCTCCAGCGTCACCTGCCGCGGGCTGCACGAACAAGCGCGCGCAAGCACCGGCACGGAGCAACCGCGCGTTGGCGACGGCATTGAGCGCCACGCCGCCCGCCAAGCACAGGTGGTCTTCGCCGGTCAGCCGTCGAGCCCGCCGCGCCAGGCCCAGCAGTGCCTCCTCGAGCGCGGACTGTGCCGACGCGGCGATGTCTGCGAAGCGCGCGGTCTCTTCGTCCTCGGGAGAGCCTTGCGCATCGAAGCGCAGCGGCGAACCGTAGGGGCGTGAGGGGCCGAGGAGCTCGACGAGCCTGCGTGAGTAGCCCACATCATTCGTGCCGTACGGGTCGAAGTACTCGAGCCCGAGCTCGTAGCTTCCGTCGGAGGCGGTGCGGAGAAGTTGGGCAAACTCGTCTCGGAAGCGGGGACGGCCGAGGGCCGAAAGGCCCATCACTTTGAATTCGCCCTCGTTCACCTCGAAGCCCAGGTACGCGGTCAGCGCGGAGTAGAGGAGGCCCAACGAGTGCGGGAAGTGGAGCTCCTCGACGAGCTGCACCTTCGTTTCGCGACCGTGCCAAATCGCGGTCGTCGCCAGTTCTCCGACCCCGTCCACTGTGAGGACGGCAGCGCTCTCGTACGGGCTGCAAAAGAAGGCACTCGCGGCGTGGCTCTGGTGATGGCTGCCTGCCACCACGCGGGAGCGAGGCAAACGCAAGAACTCGGCGAGCCGGTCGAGCACCCACAGCTTGCTTCCCCACTGCGAACTCAGGGCTCCGGGCAGACGCGTAGCCGAACGAGGAAAGCTGCGTAGCAGCGAGACGAGGACCCGCTCGAGTTTCTTGAACGGGTCTTCGTAGAACACCACCCGATCCAGATCGTCCGCACGGAGGCCAGCTTGCCGAAGACACGCGCTGATGGCGCGAAGCGGTAGGCTTGGATCGTTCTTTACTCGGCTGAGCCGCTCCTCCGAGATGGCGCAAGCGATCTTGCCGTCGACCAGGAGAGCTGCCGCCGCGTCGTGGTAGAGCGCCGAAACGCCGAGCACGTTAGCCACGGGTGCTCCTCGGTGCATCCGTCGCCGGGACTTCTCGGTCCCGCGTGCCTTGCCAACCCGAGGGCGCGGGGCTGACCAACCGAATCACGAGCGAATAGGGCCAAAGGAGTGGCATCAAGAGCCACAGGACAACGACGTAGATGCCGTAGGCCATCCGACGCCCCACGCGTCGCCACGCGCGCCAAGCTTCCCAGAGGCGGACGCGCCGGAGGGTCTTTCTCACCTCGGCGGCGTCGGTCGCGAGCTCCTCCAGGAGTCGCAGACTGTAGTTCTCGTGATACTTCTCTTCGCGGGCGATGCGAGCGAACAGAGCGCGCTCGGGTTCGCGACCGACGCGCTCGAAGTACCGTGCGTAGAGCAGGAATTGCTCGCGGCCTCGGGCTTCGGCGTGGTGGACGAACGCCAAGAACCCGAGCTCACCCAGCGCCGCGAACAGATCCTCGCCGTCGGCGCGCAGTGGTGCACTGGGGGGCGCGAGCTCCCCCGCCCGACCCCAGAACAGTCGCGCGTGGCGCGCTTCGTCGGTTGCATGCCGCAAGTACGAACTTTGGCGCTTTGTACTCGTCGTCTGCGCCGCGGCCCACTGGAGCGAAAGGAAGCTCCCCTGCTCGGTGGCGGCCAAGCTCCTGAGCTTGCGGGCGGTGTGCCGCGGCGAGCGGAACACCCACGGGGCCGTCCCCAGGAGCAGGAGCCGACGCATCACCGTGCACTCGGCCCTGGAAAGCACAGGTGCGCCCCTTGCCAGGGCTGGCACACTCCGCTCTCACAAGGACGCTCCTTCGGATCACACAGGGGAAGGCAGCGCTCGAGCGCGCCACCAGGTGCCGACCCTTCGGGACAGGCCGGTGGAAACCAAGGGTCGCCATTTTCGCAGGCCAAGAGCTTCTCGCAGTCCCCCTCGTACGCCGCTTCGCACCCCGCTTCGGGACTCAGCACTTGATGGATGCAGTCGTTCTTCAGATCGACGTCTCTGGCATTGTCGGCTTGGATCGGCCCGCGCGCGCTGGCCCGCTTCTCGAACTCCTTTCGAGCACAAGTGCAGGTGGCTCCGTCCTGAGTGAGTTCGAGCGGTGCGGTCGGTGATGCGGGTTCGTCTCCGAGTGGCTCGGCCTCACCCAGGGAAAGCGCCGGCTCGTCTTCGTTCCACGCAAGGCGAAGGGCCCGGCGGTGCGTCTGCCACGAAACGTAGCCCTCGAGTATGCTCCCAGGAGCAAAGGGAACGAGAAAGGAGAGCTCGTCGCCCAGGCGGTAGGTCACCATTTCTCCGGCGTGGTCGCCGGAGAGCCGCACGCTGACCGGCTCGTCGTCTTCGTGAGCTCCGCAGATCCCCCGGAACCAGTGGCCTCGGAGGTAGGTCTCGCAATGGGCGGCCGTCGACCCCGCCACGACCGTCTCCACCAACAGTGCCTCGGGTTGCGGTACGCGGCTGCGACCCGACGGGAGGCCCCCGGTGGGTCGCGGAAGCGGTGGTGGGCCTTGAAGTGCCGCCGCAATTTCTTCGGCCACGACCCGGTGCCCGCGCGCCGTCAGGTGCAAGTCACCGCGCAAAAATGCGCCAGGTTCTGCCGCCCTCAGAGCTTCGAGAGGATCCACCACGCGGGCCCGCACGGCGCGCGCCGCGTGCGCAGCATCCTCGTTCAAGATGAGCGTGGAGCGCATGTCGACCGGTTCGCCGCCGTACTTTTCCCACTCGGTCTGACTGACCTGCACGTCGAAGGGGAGGACCACGACGGTGAGCTGTGCGCCCCACTCGTCGCACAGGGCGCGCGCTTTTTCGATTTCCTCTTTCAGGGGCGACCAAGCGGCGGCGCGCTCGGGAGTCTGGGCCAAGAGCTTCTCGAGCTTCCGATCGATGGCACGAACCGCCTCGACCGAGGCGAGTGCGGCTCGAGACTTTTCATCGCGCACCAGCTCGAAGCGCTTTCGCGCCGTGCTCTCCAAGAAGTGGCGCAGTGCCGCACCTTGGCGGATGACCCGGGCGGTCGCGGCGTACGGCCCCGTGCTTTCGGCGTACGAGACGTCACCGACAATGTCGCCGGGGTTGGCGCGGGCAGCGCGAAGCACGGTTTCGGTATAGATGACGCCATGTTCGACGTAGCCGCTCCCGGTGACCGGCGTAATCTGGACGACCGGTGTAACTTGGAAGCCCTGTAGCTCGACGAGGTCGGCGATGGCTTGGTCGTCGAGGGTCTTGGCCCGTCCTTCGAGCTCCTGCATCTGCCGAAGGAACGTCGCGCGATTCTTTTCGGTTTCTTCACGTGCCACCGCGTGAGCGGCGCCCGACTCGCTGCTCGCCGCCACCAAGTCGGTGAAGGCGCCCTCGCTCGGGAGCGGATTTTCGACGACGCTTCTCGTGGCAGCATCGCGCTCAGCCAGGAACTTTCGGAGTGCAAAGACTGCGTGGGAGCGATTGAAGAGCCAGCTCTTCCCGGGAAAGTCCGCCGCCTGCTCGGGTGCAGTCTCGCGACGCACGGCCCAACCGTCCCAGATGGCATGGCGCTCCCGGTTCGGTCGGCGCGCTTCCTGGAGATCGTTGACCATGTTGAAAACGAGCACCACGTGCTCCGGTTTGCGCTCGCGCCCGACTTCCTTGATGACGGCCCGGTATTCGGCCGGTCCGTAGGTGGGCACGCCCGCGTTGAGCACGCGCACGTCCTCGCCCAACAGCTCGTCGAGCTGCGCGGAAAACGTCTCGCCTTCCTCGACTCCCAAACCGAGCACCTGGGAGTCGCCCACCACGAGCACTTCCCGGCCGCCGGGGGCAGGCCAGTCTGCGCCTCGATAGCCCTGCCGGTTCGTCCGTACCGTCGTCACGGGGTTGTCTGCCACCCTCAGTCGCGTCGACGCGTTCGGCCGGAGACGAGCCCCGAGATCGGGGTCGGGCTCGTAGAGGTTGAGATGCGGGAAGGCGCCGTCGTCACGCCACCAGAACATGCCTTCGGTCGAGAGGAGACCCATCACCACACCGGCCAGGGCGAGTCCGCTCCGCCGGAGCCATTTTCGCGATGTCTTGCTCAATGGAGCGCTCCTTCTCCGTGCACCACTCGATGAAAACGCCCTGAGTGGCTCCCCCGAAAGGGGAGGGGCCCTCCCGTCGCACCGGCCAAGGTACCTCGCAGCGCTGCCCGCAGAAAGGGGGGGACCGCTTGGGTCACGACGCAACAGCGGTGATCAGTTGCGCTGATTGCCCTCCGCCGTTTTGGCCCCAAGCAGATGAGGGCCAAAACGGCTACGGGAGGCCACTTCTC
>JBNKGC010000264.1:0-7347 GCA_050289625.1 Polyangiaceae bacterium
GGCACCACTCCCACACGTTCCCGTGCACGTCGTACAACCCCCAAGCGTTTGCCTCCAGCTGCTTCACATCGTGCGTCTCCCCACCGCTGTTCTCATTGTACCAACCCAGTCGGTCCAGCGCCCCGTCCCTCCCATGAGGCTCCGTGCACGCCGAACCGTCGTTGTACGCACTCTCCCTCCCTGCTCGACACGCGTACTCCCACTCCGCCTCCGTCGGCAATCGCGCGCCTAACGTCGGGACCAAACCGCTCAATCGTCGGCAAAATTCTTCGCACTCCGGCCAACTCACTCGCTCCACTGGACGCTCACTCCCTCGAAAGTGACTCGGGTTCGTACCCATCACCGACTCCCACACCCGCTGCGTGCACGCCGTCTCGCTCATCCAGTAGCCACGGCTCAAGACCACTTCGTGCATCGGACCTTCATCCGTGTAGCGACCCGTCTCACCCTCCGGGGAACCCATCCCAAACTTTCCCGCCGGTACCCAGCGCAAACGCACGACCGCGTCGGGCGCGAGCTCCAATTCCGCGAGCAAGCCGAAGCGATCGTGGGACAGCCGCGTCGCCCACGGTGGCCACGACAAGGGCTCCTTCACGGTGCCCACGACCGGCAACTCACGCACCCCTTCGAGCCTCAGAGCGTGACGCTCGCGCAGCAACTCGGCGGACCAGTCCGGCAGCCCCTGGGGCAGCAATTCCACTTCTGCTCGGTCGGTCTCGACGTGGAGCCGAAGCGCATGAGCACGCTCGTCAGCCGGCAGGCGCAATTCCACAGCTTGGGTGAGCGTCATCAGTCGCGCGCCGGGCTCTGAGCTCGCCCACGCCTCCGGGCTATCCGCCGAAGCAAGCTCGTCCCCACGCCATTCGACTCGAACCAAGGAGCTGCTGCAGGGCAAGTCGAGCAGGTGGCTGCCAGGTTCATCCGGCAGCGGTGGCGCTAGACTTGGGCCACGCAACGGCAGGAGATACAGCCGAGGGCCGCTCTGCCACAGCCGACAACCCACCAAGTCGGAACCACGCCCGAGGAGCCAGCTGACTTGGGACAGGGATAGGCCTTCAGGCAATGTCTGATCGGACGATTCGGCATCCGCAAAGCGGTGACGCAAGGCCCACAGGGCGGCCTTCTGGGGGCACTGCCAATCCGCCTCGTGCTGCCGCGCCGTGAAACGGTCGACGTAAGCGCGCTCGGCGGCTTCGAGCTCCGTGTTGCGGGTGAGCAGGTGCTTGACGTACTCGGCCTGCATGCGCAGCCCCTCACTGCGGCGCTCCGCGTCGCTCGAGCGAGCCAACTCTTCGGCACGCACGATGGGAGATAAGCCACGATGCCAGACGTCGAGCAATCGGTGCACGCTCTGCTGGAGCTGGGCAGGGTAGCGTGCCAGCTCCGACTGTAGCGAGCGCGTGGCTTGGGGGCCAAGGGTCAACGCCCGCGGAGACCGTCCTCGAACTCGCTCGTCCATCCAAACGTCGAGCTCCGTGCCCAAGTCGCCCTCCCCGTGAGGCAGGAGCAGCCGCACCGCGCGCAGCAGTCCCGGCTCGACGCGGACCGCTTCGGAGAGTAGCGTCAGCACGCGGTCCCGCGCCTGCTGTCGTCGTTCGCTCATCGCAGCATCGCGAGCAGAGGTAGCTCGTACCCGCCGCCCTCGCTCCCAATCGACGGCCTCGTAGACGTGCACCAAATCCCGCGGCACGCGGGCACCTGGGCACAAGAGCAACGCGTGGCAGGTCGCCCCCGCACGACGTGCTCGCCGCGCGCGCTCGCGCCACAGGGCCTGGCGACGTGGGTCAGCGTCAGCCGCGCCGAGATCGCCCAATACCAACAGCAGCGTTGCCGCATCGGGAGGCTTCACGGCCGTCGGCTTCGGCGGGCCGCGACGCAACCGCCCAGGGCTTGGATAGCGCTGAGCGAGCCCCGAGGCGTGCACGATGATCTCTTCCAAACGCTCACGGCCGTGCCAGCGCCGCAACCATTCAGCCACGTCGTACTGATCGTGCCAACAAGGTTGCATCACGACGGACCGGTCCCAGTACAACTGCAGCCGCACCGGCCAACCCCAGCACGTCCGTCGGGGTACGCGCCGCAATGGCAGCCCCCGCGCCAGCTGCGCAACCAAGCGAGCCTCGTCGGGTGGGCCTGGTCTCTCGAGGCGAGTGATGCGACGAAGCACGGGCACCAGCCGCGACTTGCGCAGCAGCGGGCGCGGTCGGGGCGGGATGAACGACGGGTCGGCAGCGAAGTCCAGTTCGGAGCGCAGCGCGGCTTGGCGAATGACCGCCGGCATCTCCAGAACCTCCTGTTCGCTCGGCACCGTCACTCTGGGGCGAGCCGCCCGCCACACGACGACGCTGCCCGCCTTTGCTTCACCTCGACGACCTTCCTGCGCGCGCACCTGCTCACGTTGGGCAGGGGGTTTTCCTTCTTGCCGGGTCAGCGCCGTCCAGAGGGCACGCTGAGTGTCCGGGGGAACGAAACCGGTGAGCGCCGCCGCCGTCTCGGGATCAGCCCCGAGACGATAGAGCAGCTCGACCAGATCCGCCCGCCCCACCGTGTGACGACAACGGACCGACGTAGCTTCTTCGCCTTCGGCCCCGGCAGCAGTCACGACGGCTCCACCGGATGCTTGTTGTAAGCGAAGTCCTTGATCTGAGCCAAAACCCGCAGCTGCTCGGTCTCACCATCCGGAGCCACACTGAGCACGGCGCGCAGCAAGTCCAGGTACTCGGCTTGCCCGGGCCTTGGCAGGCCGCTTTCTTGCGCCGCCTGCCGATCCTGCAGCAGTTGCTCTGCGGCCGTCTCGTAGACGGCCTCCGAACACCGAAACGTTTCGAAGTGAGCGCGACCGCGCTCTTCGAGTCGACGCTTCAGCGCCTCCCCCTCGGGTAGTTCGAAGCTCAACACGAGACACCGGCGGACGAAGGCGGCGGGCAGTTCCCTTTCTTCGTTGGTGGTGATCACGACCAGCGGCTGCGCGCCGGGTCGGCAACAAACCGGCCCATCCCGATATGGAACCCCGAACGCGCCGTTGCCCAGACTTTCGAGAAGTCCGTTCGGGACGTCGGCGTCCGCTTTGTCGATCTCGTCGATCAGCAGCACCGAGCCGCTCTCGGGTCTTCGATCTTCAGGCCACCCTTTCGGCAGGGGCGGCCGACTGCCCTTCACCTTGGCACGGTCATGTTGCCGTGCGGCCTCGGCCCAATCGAAAGCCCACCACAGCGAACCCGGTTGCACGAAGCGCTCCTCTTCGAGATCTTCGAGCTGGGCGCCGGTCGCTTGCAACACCTGAGCCTGGCCCAAACGAGCCACGGCGTCGAAGCGATAGAGCAAGTCCTGCGATTCGGTGCGAGCCGTGATCACCTCGGTGATCAACGGCCGGTCGAGCACTTGAGCCGCGGCCCTTGCGAGCTCACTCTTGCCGGTGCCTGGTTCCCCACGAACCAGGAGCGGCCTGCGTGCCCCGAGGGCAGCCCGGATCGCCCACACCGTGCGACTCTCGAACACGTGCCGGTGTGCCGCCTGGGTTCCCAATTCGTCGAGGTGCACCTCGCGCCACTTGTCTTCGTGAGGCCAGTCAGTCATCGCTTTGCATCATCTCCTTGCTGGACGCCAAGCTCCAGAGAATCTCCCGCTGTCCGAAACTGGCGCCATCTCGCCCACTCCGTGTTCACGACCGTCCTCGGGCGGGGCTCGATTCGAGTCGGACGAACTCGCGAATGAGCGCGGCGAGGCGGTGTTCGTCCGCAGGCAGAACAGCGTCGCTCCCCGAGCCCAGGTGGATGAACGTCACCGAAGGCAGTTCCTTGGCCACGGGCGTCCATTGATCCCGAACCGCCCCAGGCTCGAGCAGGGCTGATATCCGACGACCCAAATCGTCGCGCGCCGCCAGCTCTCCGAGCAGCTTCTTGTGGTCGAAAAGCTCGTTGGGTCGAAACCGATCCCACAAACAGCGTTCGAAAGCATGCACCCACTCGGAGCCCTCCGGTCCAGCCTCGGGTTCCTGGATTCTGGATTCTTGATACGTCGCTTCGGCGAACAAGGCATCTTCGCCGATAGCTTCTTGGTTGCGCAAAAACAGTCGGGGTTGTTCGCCCTGAGCGCGCGCCATCATGATCTCGGCGAAGGCAGCCGTCTCGATCGGTACCGAGTGCACCTCCGCCGTCCCCAGCTCCAACGCAGGCAGCTCACTACCAGCCGCAAGGGCCCAGTCAAACACGGCTCGTTTGGCAGCCGGGTTGAACTCGCTGCGCGCGGTGCCGGGGAGTTCCTGCATCGTTCGGCACACCGCTGCCAACGCGCCACACAGATCGAGTGGCGTTGTCTGATCGAGCAGCGCCCGTAGCCGGGAGCCACCCGGATCCGGCGTCGCTTCGAGCAGACGGCGAAGACCTTCACGGATCAACGCGTCCAGCCGCTCCCGCAAAGCGACGTTCGAGCTACTCGGCTTCGGCTGCGCCTCTTCAGTGCCCAGCGCAGCCGGCCAGTGCACGTGGGCGTCGACGCCAGCGTAGTAGTTGACACTGCAGCGCCCCAGGGCGGACGAGAAGCGCTCGACGACTCGCCTGGCTTCAGACCCCTCGTGCTTCAGGCGCTCTCGGACTTCTTCCTCCGAAGGATAGAACGCCCACATCACGTCCGGGACGGTGCTGACCGCCCCGATCACCTCAGTCAGGCTTCCGAACACGATGTCGTGCCAAGCTCCGTAGCCGAGCACGTAGACATCCGCACCATCGAAACGGTCACGCAGTGCGTTCCACAACGCGGGCCGCCGTGCGGTCAGCGCCTCGGGCGTATGCATCGTCGGCTCGTCACACCAGAAGCCGTGCGCGTGAAGGATCTCCACCTTGGTCGATTCGGGGCGCGCGTACTCATTTCGCGCCGAACCACGAGAGACGTGGTCGACGCCCAGACGCGTGAGCGCCACCTCCAGCAACCCGTCGAAGTTCGTCGTCACGACGCAGGGTGCCGACTCCGCCGATTTCCCAACCCGCTGAAGCAGTTGGGCGAGGAGTGCTGCCAGGGCGCAGATCCCACTCGGCAAGCGCCAGTCCTCGGTTCGCGCCTGAAGTCGCTCGCAGGCTGCCCTGCGCTCTGCATCGGAGCCCACGAGCACCGCTTGCTTGTCTTCCTCGGCGGCAGTGCAAGCCGCCAGGACCGCTCGTCGAACGAGTGCCTCCACCGCGGGGCGCTTCCGACGCGCCTGAAGCTGCCCGAGCAGACGTTGATAGTCGGCGGCTGGGCATTCCGGCTGTACTGGACGCAGCGTGTCATCGAGCTTGCCGATTTCTTCCACGATGCGGGCAACGGACCAGACGCCACAGGCACCACCATCCGCGTCAGGACCGGCGGATAGGGCCGAACCCACCACGAACACCACGCGGCGCGGCTCCGCGGCGTTGATGGTGTTCTCCATGTTCGCGATCCAGTCGCCTGGGGTGTGCAACGAAACATGACTCGACGCGGACAAGATCCCTCCTACGGTGGCGCCCCCAGGGTATTCGAGGGCGCGTGCAGGCGCAATGCATGCTCAGGCGTCGTCTGATCGACCCGACCCAGCATCGAGCCAGCTCTGCCAGCGTGCGCTTTCTCCTACGCCCGCCTGACAGCGGCCCGTCGCAGTCGACCCGATCTCCGCCGCAGCCTCGATGACCGTCTCGGCAGCTCTGCCGAGGCGACTTGGCCCGCTGCCGGAGCCATCCGGTCCGCTGCCGTAGCTTCGTGGGAGGCTGCCGACGCTATCCGGCGGGGTGCCGAAGCTCCCCGGTAGCCTGCCGAAGCCATCGGCAGGCTGCCGAGGCCCTAGCGGAGGCTGCCGCGAACTCCATTTTGGCCGCCGGCAGGTGCGCAGCACCTGCCCGCTCGTCGTGAGAGCGTGCCCGCTCGTGGCGAACGCGTGCCTGCTCGTCGCAGTGCCTTGCTCGCTCGTGGCGCAGGCGTGCCCGCTCGTGGCGAACGCGTGCCCGCTCGTCGTGAGGACGTGCCCGTTCGTGGCGCAGGCGTGCCACGCAGCCGCGACGACGCGCTGCATGACCGAGCGCGATTCTCCGTCGACTTTGCTTCACGCCAATGGGGCCCCATTGGGTGAGGGGGTGGCAAAGCCTCCTCCGGGGGGCGCCATCCGTGAGGGGTCCGTCGTCATTTGCGCCGCGAGGTCGTTTTTTCGCAACTGGGGCTGGGCGCAGAACGAGTGGTTGGGGTTCGCCCACAGAGTCCCGTTCGACGCGGCCGTGTCGCACTCGCTGCACTGCCGTGTTCATCGACGCCACGCCGCATTCGCGGCTCGGTGTCCCGATGGCCGAAGCCAAATGCCGCGGTGAGCGAGGCTTTGCCGAGCGGACGAGCCCATCGATCCCCACCCCAACCTACGAAAGCTACGACCCATGAACATCATCAAGACGATCTCCGAGCGCACGATCGAACGCGACCTCGATCGCGGCGTGCGCTTCCTTCGCACCCTGAGCCTCTCACCCGAAATCTACACCCTGTTGGTGAGCGGCGCAGGTTACTCCCCCGAGGAACACGAGCGCGGCTGGTCTCTGGCCCGCGCGTTGATGGGACAGAAGGCGGACATGCAAGCCATCAAGGTGGCGCCGAGCTCCCCACTGCGCCCCGCCGAAATCGCCCTCGCCCAACTCGATGCCTACGACGCGCCCGCCATCTCACGCAGCAAGGCGGCACTGGAAGCCCCCTTCCCGGAGCAGAATCAATATCTGACCTCCGGACTCAAGGGTGAAACCGGCGGCCGCGCCATCGGCAGCACCCAGACCTTCCTCGACCGCTACCGCGCCCTGAAAGACGGCACGGATCCCGAACGCGAAAGCAGCCGCGAGCAAGACCGTGAAGCCATGGCACTGCTCGAGCGACGCAACATCGTCAACGACGCGATCGAAGCCAAGCTCCGCGACGCCATCGCCCAAACCGCCGAAGCCCCCGAAGAGGTCGTGGCACAACCGAGCCCGAAGGATACCGAGGCCTACCACCAGGCGGCCTACGACTTCCACGTCTGGCTCAAGGATTGGCGCGAGCAAGCCCGTGCCGTGATCCAACGCCGCGACTACCTGATCCGCCTCGGCCTGGCCGCCCGCCGCTCCGCGGTCGTCGACAGCGCCGAAGAGATCGAAGACGTCGATCCCGAGTCGGACGACGACGACAACGAGGCACCCACCAGCTGAACCCCAACTTCGGTCGAATGGACTCGCAAAGCCCCCGCTCAAACGGGGGCTTTTTGCATTTCGTGCACCCGCACGGCGACGCCGCTGAGCTCCTCCCAGGGCCCAGCGACGCCGCCCGTCCTCACGCGACTACCTGCCTCACTCGATGACTTCGATCTCGAAACGCGGACGCGCCGAGCTC